>NZ_JAQQPT010000032.1:0-70925 GCF_036688725.1 Pseudomonas lactucae
ACTCCTCCCCGGTCACCATCGACACCGGGCACCCATTAGTCACGGTCTTATCCGAAGCCGCCGCCGCATCCCCGTTCGGGTTTTTCCCCGAAGCAGGCACGTCGTCGACATGCTCCTGCCTGACCAAAACCGTCCGCTGAGACTTGCTACGAACCGCCGGCACAGGGTTCGAAACCACCTGCTCCCCAGCCTTCAACGGCACATCCGGCACGGTCCTGACAGGAACGGCCTCACGCTTGAGCAACACCGGTTTCAGGACGTCGGTATGCCCCTCCAAACGCGCTGTACCGAACTGCATGGCTATCTGTTCCAGCCACCTGCGCACACGCGCAGACTTGATAGCGCCGAGTACTTTCGAACTCATACGCACCGCCATGCCCATGCCGCCGGTAGCCAGTCCAAGCAGCAGATTGATCAGCACTTCGGCGCTGATCTCTCCGAGCATTTCGTTCATGTACGGGGGCGGTAGCATCCGCATCCAGCTGACCAGCGCCGCCAGATGGATAAACAACAGCGGCTCGTCACTGAGCATCAGCAAACCCTTGGCGAGGGTTTCGGTGCTCAACGCGAGCAATTGTTCGAATTCGTCCTGGGAGAGGTAATGCAGCAGCTTTTCGGCGTTGGCCAGCGGGTTGCTCAGCCATTGGTAAAGTTGCTTGAGGTTGTCCCAGAGTGCGTACAGTGCGTCGCCAAACCCGCTGGCATAGGCTTGATGCAGGAGGAGGTAGCGTTTGAGAAAGTTGGCTTCTGAATAACCCTTCCACAGCGGTCCGAACGTGCTGTTCCACTCGCTGCGCAGCCAATCCTCCAGCGGCGCAATCACTGACTGGTAGGAGGCGTAGAGCGCCTTGAAGTGATCCCTGGAAACGTTGGGGTAGAAACCGACTCGGTACTGCTGGTTACGATCACACCCTGTGAGGGTGAGGATGCCGCTGGGGCCGATCGTGTCGTGAATGGGCTCGCCCAGTGGGCCGCCGTTGGGGTCGATGCGCTGTAGCACCACCGGCGTATTGCCAATCGGGACGAAGCGTGAACTCTGGAACATGTGCACCAGGGTCAAGGTCCCGGTGGCTTGGCACGCTGCGACGGTGGTGCTGGGAAAGAGCGAGCGGTTGATGGGCGCCACGAGCGCCACCTCGTTACCGACCTTGAACACTTGCTCGACATCCAGTGCCGAAAAGCTGAAAAAACTCTCGGCCCAGGCATCGTAGTGGTTGAGGCAGCCCCGGAAATCGCTGAGGACGGACTCGACATCACGCGCCTTCGAATCCATCGCTGCCAGTACCAGAAAGCCAATGGCTTGGCTGGTTCCGTTGATCATGATGCAGCCCCGTCGCCTGGGGCCTTAATGACCGTCACCATCTGCACTCCCTCGCACTGTGTATTCAGGCGAGGGACTTTGCAGAGGTTTTCAGGGCAGGGGAGTAGAGCTTATCCGGCATATACGTGGGACGTTTCGACACTCGCATGCTCTGCCACGCGACTACCGGCTATTGTCAGAAATTTCCCACAGGAGTACAAATGTACTCCATGACAAACCTGACCCCCCGCCGCACCGCCATCCTGACCTTCATCCGCGACCGTATCGCGCAGCAAGGCCAGCCCCCCAGCCTCGCCGAGATCGCCGAGGCGTTCGGCTTTGCCTCGCGCAGCGTCGCGCGTAAACATGTGGTGGCGCTGACCGAAGCCGGCTTTATCGAGGTCAACCCCAACCAGGCCCGTGGTATTCGCCTGCTTAATCAACCCGCCCGTCCGCAATGGCTGGATGTGCCCGTGCTCGGGCGTGTCGCCGCTGGCCGGCCGATTGGCGCCGACGCCGAGGTGCACAGCCGTTTGCAACTGGACCCCGCCACCTTTGTGAAAACCCCGGATTACCTGCTGCGGGTACAGGGCGATTCGATGATCGAAGACGGCATTCTCGACGGCGACCTGGTGGGCGTACGCCGCAGTGCCGAGGCCTTGAACGGGCAGATCGTGGTGGCGCGCCTGGATGGCGAAGTCACCATCAAGCGTTTCGAGCGCAATGGCGACAGCGTGCGTCTGCTGCCGCGCAACCCGGCGTATCAACCCATTGTGGTGGGGCCTGACCAGGACCTGGCCATCGAAGGGGTGTTCTGCGGCCTGGTGAGGCAAGGCTGATGGGCGCCGTGGTTGCGCTGGATACGCTGTTCAATGGCGGCCGCGTCTGGAAGGGGCGGCCTGCCGCGCCGCCGGCCAGCGTGCATCCTACCGGGCTTGCGGCGCTGGATGCGGTGCTGCCCAGTGGCGGCTGGCCTGAGTCGGCTTTGAGTGAAATCCTCATGGCCAAGGACGGTATCGGCGAGTTGCAACTGGTGCTGCCGACCCTGGCGCGCTTGTCCACGGCGGGGGAGCGCATTGTGCTGGTGGCGCCGCCGTATACGCCGTACCCCCATGCCTGGCAGAACGCCGGGGTGGACTTACGCCAACTCTCGGTGATCCAGGCCGAGGCGCGTGATGCGTTGTGGGCCGTCGAGCAATGCCTGCGTTCCGGCAGTTGCGGCGCAGTGTTGTGCTGGCCGCGCAAGGCCGATGATCGCGCGTTGCGGCGTTTGCAGGTGGCGGCGGAAACCGGGCAGACCCTGGCGTTTGCCTGGCGCTCGATCAGTGAGGCGCTCAACTCATCGCCCGCGGCCCTGCGCCTGGCCATCGAGGCCAGACCTGCCCAAGTGAGGGTGCTCAAATGCCGTGGCGGTCTGGCTCACCCGGCGCCGATTGCGCTGGCCGGGCACTGAGGTTGGCATGCGCTGGGTGTGTATTGTCTTCCCGCAATTGGCGCTGGACGGGGTGCAGCGTGTGCACCCCGAGCCCGACCAACCCCTGGCGTTGCTGGCCGGCACGCCGCAGCGGCGCGTGCTGCAAACCGTCAACGACGCCGCCCGCGCGTTGGGCCTGCGTCCAGGCCAATCGCTGACGGCGGCGCACGCGCTGACCAAGACCTTTGCCAGCGCCGAATACGACCCCGCCGAGATCGAGCGCTGGCAGCAGTTCCTGGCCGCCTGGGCCTATCAATTCAGCTCCCAGGTCAGCCTGTATTACCCACGCGCCTTGCTGTTTGAAATCGAATCGAGCCTGGGGCTGTTCGGGCCCTGGCCACGCTTTGAAGCGCGTTTGCGCCAAGAGCTGAGCGAACTGGGCTTTCGCCACCGTATCGTCGCCGCGCCCAACCCGGCGGCGGCACGGGTACTGGCCAATCTTTACGATGGCCTGGCCGTTGGCGATGACGCCTTGGCGCAAGCCCTGGCGCCGCTGCCTATCGACCGTGCCGGCCTTGAGCACCAGGCCGCCACCGCGTTGTCGCGCATGGGCCTGCGCACCCTGGCCCAGGTGCAGGCTTTGCCCCGGCACACCTTGGCGCGACGCTTCGACGCCACGCTGCTCAAGCACCTGGATGCGCTGACCGGACAGCGCCCACTGGCCCTTGGGTTTTACCAGCCGCCGGATCGGTTCGATGTGCGCATCGAGTTGAATTACGACGTGCAGTCCCACCAGGCGCTGCTGTTTCCCCTGCGTCGATTGACGGGGGACTTATCCGCCTTCCTCTGCGGCCGCGACAGTGGCGTACAGCGTTTCGACCTGCACCTGGAGCATGCTCAGGCGCCCGACAGCGTGATCAAGGTCGGCCTGCTCAGCGCCGAGCGTGAAGCGGCGATGCTCTTCGAGCTGGCTCGCGGGCGTCTGGAGCATGTACAGGTCACTTCACCGGTACGCGGCTTTCGCCTGGTGGCCCAGGACCTGCCGGTGTTTGTGCCACAGCGCCAGGACCTGTTCGATGACCGCCCGCACCAGACCCTGCCCTGGGAGCAACTGCGCGAACGCCTGCGCGCACGCCTGGGGGACGAGGCGGTGCAGGGCCTGCGCTTTCATGCCGACCACCGTCCCGAGTGCGCCTGGCAAGCGGCGGCCGACAGCCGCCCATGTTCGCCCTTGAACAAGGTGCAACGCCCCGGCTGGCTGCTCGACGAGCCCACGTTGCTGGCCGAGCAGGGCGTGCAGATCCTCATGGGGCCGGAACGTATCGAATCCGGCTGGTGGGACGGCGCCGATATCCGCCGCGACTACTATCTGATCCAGACCCGTGCCGGCCAGCAAGGCTGGGCCTACCGCACGGTGGGGCAAGCCGATGGCCTGTGGCTGCAAGGCTGGTTTGCATGAGCTACGCCGAGCTGCACTGCCTGTCCAACTTCACGTTCCAGCGCGGTGCGTCGAGTGCGCTGGAATTGTTCGAGCGCGCCAAGCGCCAGGGCTACAGCGCGTTGGCGATTACCGATGAATGCACCTTGTCCGGCATCGTGCGCGCCTGGCAGGCGGCCAAGGCGGTGGACTTGCCACTGATTATCGGCAGCGAAGTACGCATCGAAAACGGTCCGAAACTGGTGTTGCTGGTGCAGGACCTCAGCGGTTATCAGCACCTGTGCCGCTTGATCACCCTGGCCCGACGACGGGCGCAAAAGGGCAGCTATCGCCTGCTGCACGATGACTTCGCGCAGCCACTGCCTGGCTTGCTGGCGCTGTGGGTGGCCGAAGACAGCGACACCCAGACCTCGATCCAATGGCTGCGCCAGACCTTTGCCGAACGCCTGTGGCTGGCCGTGCATTTGCACTGCGGTCAGGACGATGCGCGCCATTTGCAGCAACGCCTGCGCCTGGCCGCCAGCTTGCGGATCCCGGCGGTGGCCTGCGGTGATGTGCACATGCATGCGCGTGGCCGCCGCGCGCTGCAAGACACCATGACCGCGATCCGTCATCACGTGCCGGTGGCCGAAGCCGGCACACGTCTGCACCCCAATGGCGAACGCCATCTGCGCAGCCTCGATGCGTTGCGTGCGTTGTACCCGCAAGCCTTGCTTGACGAGACCCAGCGCATCGCGCGCCGTTGCACCTTCGACCTCGGCCAGCTGCGCTACCACTACCCGCGCGAGCTGGTGCCCGAGGGGCATGACGCAGCGTCCTGGCTGCGTACCGTCACCGAAGAAGGCATCGCCCAGCGGTGGCCGGAGGGTATCGATGCCAAGACCCTGCAACAGATCAATCACGAGCTGGCATTGATCGGCAGACTGGGCTACGAAAGCTATTTTCTCACCGTGCACGACATCGTGCGCTTTGCCCGCAGTCGCTCGATCCTGTGCCAGGGGCGGGGCTCGGCGGCGAACTCGGCGGTGTGCTTCGCCTTGGGCATCACCGAGATCAACCCGAGCCTGACGAACATGCTGTTCGAGCGCTTCCTGTCCGAGGAACGCAACGAGCCGCCGGATATCGATGTGGATTTCGAACACGAGCGCCGTGAAGAAGTGCTGCAATACGTGTTCCAGCGCTACGGTCGTACCCGCGCGGCGCTGACGGCGGTGGTCAGCAGTTACCACGCAAGCGGCGCGGTGCGGGATGTGGCCAAGGCGTTGGGGTTGCCGCCGGACCAGATCAACGCCCTGGCCGACTGCTGTGGGCGCTGGAGCGATGATGCACCGCCGCTGGAACGTCTGCGCGAAGCCGGTTTCGACCCGGACAGCCCGTCGCTGCGCCGCGTGTTGACCCTGACCCAGCAGTTGATCGGCTTTCCCCGACACCTGTCCCAGCACCCCGGCGGTTTCGTGATCAGCGAATACCCGCTGGACACCCTGGTGCCGGTGGAAAACGCGGCCATGGCCGAGCGCACCATCATCCAGTGGGACAAGGACGACCTGGACGCGGTCGGCCTGCTCAAGGTGGATATCCTCGCCCTGGGCATGCTCAGTGCGATCCGCCGCTGCTTCGACCTGCTGCGCCGTCATCGCAACCTCGACCTGGCCCTGGCGACGATCCCCAAGGAAGACCCGGCCACCTACGCGATGATCAGCAAGGCCGACACCATCGGTGTGTTCCAGATCGAGTCGCGGGCGCAGATGTCGATGTTGCCCCGACTCAAACCACAGACTTTTTATGACCTGGTGATCGAAGTGGCGATTGTGCGACCGGGGCCGATCCAGGGCGGCATGGTGCATCCGTATCTGCGACGTCGTAACAAGGAAGAAAAAACCACCTACCCGTCGCCGCAACTGAAAACGGTATTGGAGCGCACCCTGGGCATCCCGCTGTTCCAGGAACAAGTGATGCAGATCGCCATGGTCGCCGCCGACTACAGCCCAGGCGAGGCCGACCAGTTGCGCCGCTCCATGGCCGCCTGGAAACGCCACGGTGGCCTGGAGCCGCATCAGGAACGCCTGCGCACCGGCATGCTCAACAACGGCTACACCGAAGCCTTCGCGGCGCAGATTTTCGAACAGATCAAGGGCTTTGGCAGCTATGGCTTCCCGGAGTCCCACGCGGCCAGTTTTGCCTTGCTGACCTATGCCAGTTGTTGGCTCAAATGCCACGAACCGGCGGCGTTTGCCTGTGCGTTGATCAATAGCTGGCCCATGGGGTTCTACAGCCCCGACCAGATCCTGCAGGATGCGCGACGCCATCGTTTGCAGATCCGCCCGGTGGATGTGCAGGCCAGCGACTGGGATTGCAGCCTGGAGCCCATCGATGGCCAGCAACCGGCGATTCGTCTGGGCTTGCGTATGATCTCGGGGTTTCGCGAAGAGGATGGGCGCCGCCTTGAAGCGGCACGCCGGCGCGGCGTATTTCGCGACATTGCCGACCTGGACCAACGCGCCGGGCTCGATGCCCGTGCCCAGGCGCTGCTGGCCGACGCCGGCGCCTTGCGCGCCCTGGCCGGCAACCGGCATCAGGCGCGCTGGGAGGTGGCCGGGGTGCATACACAACTGGGACTGTTTGCCGGGTTGCCCGGCCCCGATGAAGCCGTGGTGGCGTTGCCGACCCCCACGGTGGGTGAGGACCTGCACGCCGATTACGCCACCGTCGGCACCACCCTCGGCCCGCACCCGCTGGCGTTGCTGCGCGATGAGCTGCGCAAGCGGCGTTGCCGCAGTTCTCGCGAGCTGATGGCGGTGGAGCATGGGCGCAATGTAAGCGTGGTGGGCCTGGTCACTGGTCGGCAACGCCCAGGCACCGCCAGTGGCGTGACCTTTGTCACCCTGGAAGATGAATTCGGCAACCTCAATGTGGTGGTTTGGCGCGACCTGGCCGAACGCCAGCGCCTGGCCCTGGTCGGCTCGCGACTGCTCAAGGTGGATGGACGCTGGGAGGCGGTGGGCGAGGTGCGACACTTGATCGCCGGGCGTTTGACCGACCTCACCTCGTTGCTTGAGGGCATTCATGTACGCAGCCGGGATTTTCACTGAGGCCGGACGATTGCACGATGATAACTGCCAAATTTATAGCGAATGAAACCATCTGCTCCGTGTAAGCTCCAAAAATTGCGACTGTCCTCTCTTTGCCCAGAGCCCAACGATGCAATTTTTATCCAACTCCCATGGCTGTGAAGGTTGGGCCGGTGAAATGGCCCAGCGCATACGCAGCTTTGACTGGTCAAAAACCGACCTCGGCCCCATCGACCAGTGGTCCACCAGCCTGGCCTGTACCGTGCAAATGATGCTCGCGTCGCCGGTGCCGATGGTGATGCTGTGGGGGCGCCTGGGCTACATGATCTACAACGACAGCTACTCGGCGTTTGCTGGTGGCCGCCACCCGTACCTGCTGGGCACCCCGGTGGAGCTGGGTTGGCCGGAAGTGGCCGATTTTAACCGGCACGTGGTGGACACCTGCCTGGCCGGCGGTACGCTGTCGTTCAATAACAAGGACTTGGTGCTGCTGCGCAACGGCCAGCCGGAAACGGTGTGGCTGGACCTGTATTACAGCCCCGTCGCCGGAGACAACCACCGGCCGGCCGGGGTGTTGGCGATTGTGGTGGAGACCACCGAACTGGTGAAGTCCGAGCAGGTGCGTCAGGAACTCACCCACAACCTGGAGCAACGCGTGGCCGCCGAAGTGCAGGCGCGTTCGGCCGCCGAAGACAAGCTGCGCCAGTCGCAAAAGCTCGAAGCCATCGGCGGTCTCACCGGCGGCGTGGCCCATGACTTCAATAACCTGCTGCAAGTGATCGCCGGCAACCTGCATCTGCTGGCCCGCCATGAACCGGACAACCCCCAGGTGCAGCGTCGCGTCAGTGCGGCCATCGCCGCCGTGGAGCGCGGGGCGAAATTGTCGACGCAACTGCTGGCCTTTGCCCGGCGTCAGCCATTGTCGCCAGCGGTTTACAACCCCCTGCGCATTTACGAAAACCTGGGCGAGCTGTTGCAGCGCGCCCTGGGTGAAACCATCCACATTGATGTGCAATTACCGCGCGATCCCTGGCGCATTCACGTCGACCGCAACCAACTGGAAAACGCCTTGCTCAACCTGGCGATCAACGCCCGGGATGCCATGAAAGGCGAGGGCGTGATTCGCATCAGTGGCGAAAACATCATTCTTAATCCCAAAGATTGCATTGGCAAAGGCATCAGCCCTGGTGAATACGTGCGCCTGGCCGTGGCCGACACGGGCGTGGGCATGTCGCCGGCGATCCAGGCCAAGGTGTTCGAACCGTTTTTTACCACCAAGCGCGACGGCCACGGCACGGGCCTGGGCTTGAGCATGGTGTTCGGGTTCGTGCGCCAAAGCGGTGGCCATGTCGACGTCAGCAGCGAGGAAGGCAAGGGCACCGTGGTGCAGTTGTATTTCCCGCGCAGCCTGGGCGAAGAATGCCCGCAGGCACAGGCTGAACCCGTGGTGTCGGTGGGCGGCCAGGAGACGATCCTGGTGGTCGAAGACAATGAAGGCGTGCGCCTGACCGTGGTGGAAGTGCTCGAACAATCGGGCTACACCGTCCTCACGGCAGAAGACGGCGACCAGGCCATGGCGAAGCTGCAGGCGGGCTTGAAACCGGAACTGATCTTCACCGACGTGGTGATGCCCGGCCGCTATAAAAGTACCGACCTGGCCGATTGGGCGCGCGCGCAAGAACCTGCGGTGCCGGTACTGTTCACCTCCGGCCATACCCGCGACATCCTCTCCAGCAACCATTTGCTGAGCCCCGACATTCATCTGCTGAGCAAGCCCTACAGCCCCGAGGCCCTGACGCTGAGGGTGCGCAGCGTGCTCACCGCAAGACAAGGTTGACCATGACTTCACAGCGCAACATCCCCCCGATCACCGCACAACCCCAGGGCTTCGTGCGCGTGCGTGGGGCCCGCGAGCACAACCTGCGCAACGTCGATGTGGACATTCCACGGGATGCCCTGGTGGTATTCACCGGTGTGTCGGGTTCGGGCAAATCGTCCCTGGCCTTTTCCACGGTGTATGCCGAAGCCCAGCGGCGCTATTTCGAGTCGGTGGCGCCCTACGCGCGACGCCTGATCGACCAGGTCGGCGTACCGGATGTGGACAGCATCGAAGGCCTGCCGCCGGCCGTGGCCCTGCAACAGCAGCGCGGCACGCCGAGTGCGCGCAGTTCGGTGGGCAGCGTCACCACCTTGTCGAGCCTGATCCGCATGCTGTACTCCCGCGCCGGCAGCTACCCGCCAGGCCAGGCCATGCTCTATGCCGAGGATTTTTCGCCGAACCTGCCCCAGGGCGCGTGCCCGCAATGCCATGGCCTGGGCCGCGTCTATGAAGTGACCGAAGCGCTGATGGTGCCTGATCCATCGCTGACCATCCGCCAGCGCGCGGTCGCTTCCTGGCCCCTGGCCTGGCAGGGCCAGAACCTGCGCGACATCCTGGTGACGCTGGGCTATGACGTGGATATCCCGTGGCGTGACCTGCCGAAGAAACAGCGCGACTGGATCCTCTTCACCGAAGAAACCCCCACGGTGCCGGTGTACGCCGGCTTCACCCCCGAGCAGACCCGCGACGCGCTCAAACGCAAACTCGAGCCGAGTTACCAGGGCACCTTCAGCGGTGCGCGGCGTTATATCCTGCACACCTTCACCCACACTCAAAGTGCGCTGATGAAAAAGCGCGTCGCGCAGTTCATGCAGGGCAGTGCCTGCCCGTTGTGCGAGGGCAAGCGCTTGACCAGGGCGGCGCTGTCGGTGAAGTTCGCCGGGGTGGACATTGGCGAGTTATCGCAGCTGTCGTTGGCGCAACTGGCCGAGTTGCTGCGCCCCGTGGCGGCGGGGCAGGACAGGATGAAACTGTCGGTGGAAAAGCGCCTGGCCGCGCAGCGTATCGCCCAGGATTTGCTCGAGCGGGTCAGCACCTTGACCGAGCTGGGCTTGGGGTATCTGAGCCTGGAGCGCAGCACGCCGACCTTGTCGTCCGGGGAGTTGCAGCGGTTGCGTCTGGCCACGCAACTGGGCTCGCAACTGTTTGGCGTGATCTATGTGCTGGATGAGCCGTCGGCAGGGCTGCACCCGGCGGATGGTGAAGCACTGTTCACCGCACTTGAACGTTTGAAGGCGGCGGGCAATTCATTGTTTGTGGTGGAGCACGACCTGGAAACCATGCGCCGCGCCGACTGGCTGATCGACGTCGGCCCGGCGGCCGGTGAACATGGCGGGCAAGTGTTGTACAGCGGGCCGCCGGCCGGGTTGGCCGATGTGCAGGCGTCGCAGACCCGTGAGTACCTGTTCGCTGAGCCGCGCCCGTCGCATCAGGTGCGCCGTGAACCGCAGGGCTGGTTGCAGTTGGAAGGCGTGACGCGCAATAACCTCAACGAGTTGAGCGTGGATTTTCCGCTGAGCTGCTTCACGGCGGTGACCGGGATTTCCGGCTCGGGCAAGTCCAGCCTGGTCAGCCAGGCGCTGTTGGAGCTGGTTGGCGCGGGACTCGGGCGGGTGATTGAAAACGACGAAGAACCGAGCCTGGAAGACGACGCGCCGCAAACCAGTGGTGGTCGCATCGGCGGCGGGCTGGAGCATATCCGCCGCCTGGTGCAGGTGGACCAGAAGCCCATCGGCCGCACACCGCGCTCGAACCTTGCGACCTACACCGGGCTGTTCGACACCGTGCGCAAACTGTTCGCCGCCACGCCCGCCGCGAAGAAGCGCCAGTACGATGCCGGCCAGTTCTCCTTCAACGTCGCCAAGGGCCGTTGCCCCCATTGTGAGGGCGAAGGCTTTGTCAGCGTCGAATTGCTGTTCATGCCCAGCGTGTACGCGCCGTGCCCGACCTGTCACGGGGCGCGCTACAATCCCGAAACATTGGCGATCAAATGGCAATGCTTGAACATCGCCCAGGTATTGGGGCTGACGGTGGAGCAGGCGGTGGAAGTGTTTGCCGAGCAGCCGGGCGTGCTGCGTCCGTTGCAGGTGCTGAGGGATATCGGCCTGGGTTATCTGCGTCTTGGCCAACCGGCCACCGAACTGTCCGGCGGCGAAGCGCAACGCATCAAACTGGCCACCGAGCTGCAGCGCAATGCCCGGGGCGCGACCTTGTATGTGTTGGATGAGCCGACCACCGGGCTTCATCCGCGCGATGTGGATCGCCTGCTCAGCCAGCTCAACCATCTGGTGGATGCAGGGCACACGGTGGTCGTGGTCGAGCATGAAATGCGCGTGGTGGCCCAGAGTGACTGGGTGATCGATATCGGCCCGGGGGCAGGGGGCTTGGGCGGCAAGGTGGTTGCCTGCGGTACGCCCCAGAAGGTCGCCAAAAGCAAAAAAAGCCGCACCGCGCCGTTTCTGGCTCGAGAGCTGATCTAACAAGCGGTGGGGGCCAATGTGTAAATTCAATCCTCCGGCCGGCTGTTGAGGAAAACGTTCACTGTCGTGTAGTCACCGCCATCGGCATGTCGATACAACGTGCTGCTGTGATAGTCAGACACCTCTCCGATCACCGAGATAATGATTGTATGGCCCTGCACATCAACCTTTGGCGAGGCGTCACGAGTAATCAGAAACGGACCGGCGTCTTCGAGCGCAGACAATATTTCACGGTCGTCGGCCAACGTCCGATAAACGTAGTAGCGGTAGCTGAATGGAACCGTTGCACCACCACGGTCATCCTTTACGCCATAGACGGATGCCTCAGCATTCAGAGGCGTTCGAAGCACAATTTCCGTCAGTTGCGGACGGCTCGGAGAAAAAAGCCAGCCACCACCGATGTAAATCAAGCAAAGCAGCAGCGTGATCGTAGTAATAATTGAATAAAGTGATCTTTTAATAATTCCTGAACCTGGCATACCTGATTCCTTCCTTGATCCAATATTGGTCGACCGGATCATCGCCGAATGGCGCACTGCCCCACCAGTTCCCAAATTCAGATTTGTCCGAGCCAGCCCTATTCTGAGCAAGACCAGCAGCACGCAAAAGCACTGCTTCACTGAAGCCAGCAGCAATACCTACGGCACCATAATGAAAGTTTCCGAACGCTTCATACTCCTTGGAAATTTGCTTGTAGTCCCAAGGTCCACGATTTCGGACTTGAGTATAAAACCACGAATACATAAAGGCTGATCCAGCCTTGAGCACATTCTTTTTATGAAAGGCGGTAGCCATATTTTCGCCGAGTGATACACCGGGTGGCGCCGTTGGGTTTGGCATTGCATGCGTCCTTTGCATTAGGTTCTTCCGGCGGAACCTAACATTGGAGAGACAAGCTGTTGAGCAATGAAAGCAGAAAAAGAAACTTCGTACAGCGGAGTAGGACGCGCCTTGCGCCGGGTCACTGGAACCAGTTTCTTCCTACGACCTTTTAGGGTTGCGGCTAGGCATAGGCATCACTAGTCTTTCCCAGTCGCTGCCAATTCAGCGACCGGACGTGAGAAATCCGAACTACTCCATTGGCGCAAAAGCGCCCACCGTATACAGTGCAGACGCTTTTTATGCTCGCTGTTATGGCGGCTGTGCGCGGGCACGCTTCGGCGTGGCCAAGCTCCTGGGGTCTTGGTTTTCTCACTCCGCGCACAGCTGCCACCTTCAGTTCGTGAGAAAAACTTGGTGGTAGCCCTTTAACCTCAGGAACTAAACCATGATCAAAGACAGCCCAAACCCTCCTTCAGATTCAAACCTGCTCTTCACCCTCCGCCCCAACCTCGACACCGAAACCGTGCTGGTCAACGCCTCTCAGGATCTGGAATCCATCAGTGCCATCGCGACTCATCTCGCTTTTGAAGTTGATGGTCCGCAGCGAAGTATGGTGCTGGGGCTTTGTCGAATGGTAGAGGGCGTGCAGTTGTTGGTTGATCGGGTAGTAGATGGATACGGCGAGGCACGAGCGCAATAACAGCGTCGTCCTTCAGGACCTCAGCGCAGCATAGGTATCTACACAATGTTGGCGTGGCCCTGAACCTGTGGGAGGGGGCTTGCTCCCGATATAGGTGGCGGAATATCAGTGCCAGATGTATTGACTGACACACCGCTATCGGGGGCAAGTCGAATCGTCGCACCGCCCCTCCCACATTTGGTTCAGCGTTGAGTCAGCTGGATTTGCGCCTTGGCCTGTTCCACCACATGCTCCACCGTAAACCCGAATTTCTCCTGCAGCTTGGCCAACGGCGCCGACGCGCCAAAGCTGTTCATCACTACCTTGGCGCCGGTCTGGCCGACATAGCGGTCCCATCCGAGTGGCCCGGCCTGTTCCACCACCACCCGCGCTTTCACCGCTGGCGGCAATACGCTGTCGCGGTAAGCCTGGTCCTGTTCTTCGAACAATTCCCAGCTGGGCATCGACACCACCTGCGCCGCCACCCCTTCATTCGTGAGCTGTTCGTAGGCCGCCACGGCCAGGCTGACTTCGCTGCCGGTGCCGATCAGGATCACTTCGGGCTTATCCGCCCCGGCCAATACATACGCGCCCTTGGCTGCACCGGCTGGCGCCGCATATTTCGTGCGGTCCAATGTCGGCAACGGCTGACGCGACAGCACCACACAGCTCGGCCGATGGGTTTGCGCCAGGGCGACTTTCCACAGTTCCAGGGTTTCATTCGCGTCGCCAGGGCGCAGGGTCAGCAACCCCGGGGTCGCCCGCAACTGAGTCAAGTGTTCGATGGGCTGGTGCGTCGGCCCATCCTCACCCACGCCGATGGAGTCATGGGTAAACACGAACACCACCGGCAATTCCATGATCGCCGCCAGGCGGATCGGCGGTTTCATGTAGTCGCTGAACACCAGGAACGTCGAGGTGTACGGGCGCAGATAGGACAGCGCCATGCCATTGGCAATCGCGCCCATGGCGTGTTCGCGAATCCCGAAATGCAGGTTGCGCCCGCTGTAATCGTCGGCGCTGAAACGTCCGGCGCCGTCGAAGGTGAGGTTGGTCTTGGTCGACGGCGACAAATCAGCCGAGCCACCGATCAACCAGGGGATTTGCTGGGCGAAGGCATTCAACACCTCACCGCCTGCCGCACGACTGGCGACGCCCTTGGCATCCGCCGCAAAGCGCGGCAGATCGGCCTGCCACTGTTCGGGCATCTCGCCGGCGCGCATCCGTCGCAGTTCATCGGCCCGGTGCGGCTCAAGATTGGCCAGGGTCTGGTTCCATTGCTGGTACAGCGGCTCGGCGCGTGTGTGCAGCGCATCGCGCAATACCGTGCGAGCTTCATCGGGCACCAGGAAACTCGAGTCCTGCGGCCAGCCATACGCCGCCTTGGTCAGGCGGATTTCCTCGTCACCCAACGGCTCGCCATGGGCGGCGGCGGTGTTGTGCTTGTGGGGCGAGCCGTAGCCGATCACGCTGTCGACCACAATCAACGTCGGCGCGCCGGTGTTTGCCTGGAAGGTCTCCAGGGCGGTGCTCAGCGCCTGCAGGTCATTGGCATCGGTGACGTGCAGCGTGTGCCAGCCGTAGGCCTGGAAGCGCTTGATCACGTCCTCGCTGAACGCCAGTTCGGTGTGGCCTTCGATGCTGATGGTGTTGTTGTCGTAGATCCAGCACAGGTTATCCAGCTTCAGATGCCCGGCCATGGACGCCGCTTCGCTGCTGATGCCTTCCATCATGTCGCCGTCGCCGCACAGGGTGTATACGTTGTAGTCGAACAACACCTGGCCGTCGCGGTTGAAGCGCTCCGCCAGCCAACGCTCGGCCATGGCCATGCCGACGCTGTTGGCACAGCCCTGGCCGAGAGGGCCGGTGGTGGTCTCGACGCCAGTGGTCATGCGGTATTCCGGATGCCCAGGGGTTTTGGATTCGGCTTGGCGAAACTGCTTGATGTCGTCCAGGCTGATCGCCGGCTGCCCGGTGCGCTGGCCCTGGGCATCGATCTCCACCACACCGGCCAGGTGCAGCAGCGAATACAACAGCATCGACGCATGCCCCACCGACAGCACAAACCGGTCGCGGTTGGGCCAGTCGGGATGTTCGGGGTGATACCGCAGGAACCGGCTCCACAGCGTATACCCCACCGGCGCCAGGCCCATGGGCGTACCCGGGTGGCCGGAATTGGCCTTCTGCACGGCGTCCATTGCCAGGGTGCGCAGGGTGTTGATGCACAGGGTGTCGACAGGGGTGGCGGTAAGCGTCATGAAACGGTCTCCCTCAAGTAGCGATCTACTGTGGAGGGCAGGGCGCCGCAAAGGTTTGATCCCATCGCCTTTACCGCGACGAACGGGGATGTATTGCGCGTAAATATGACAAGACGGCCAGGAATGGGCTAGCTTCAAGGGCGTAGACCATTGATCAACATGCGGAGGTACGCCATGCCAGTGAAACACGACCTGTGTGAGGATTTGGGGTTGAGCAAGGAAGTCGTTCACGAACGCAGGGCGAGCGATAAACGCCTGGACTCTCTGCTCACGCAATATGACGCTGCCGACCGGGAGGTGCTCAAGGCGGAATCAGCCAGTGCCAGCGATGAGGATGTTGAGAAACTGAAGAAAAAGCGGCTTCTGATTAAAGATGAAATCGTGGGGCGATTGGGCTAAGCAGCAACGACCGTGGCGAGGGAGCTTGCTCCCGCCGGGGTGCGAAGCGCCCCCCGGCCCTGGCGTCTGCTGCGCAGCCGAACGGGAGCAAGCTCCCTCGCCACAACAATCAGTTCCAGTTGGGTCGGCGCAAGGAGTGCGCCGGTGAGCCGGGCGGGTACTGAGTTTCAGGCCTTTAGTGCGTTCAAGCACGCCTCCATCGAACGCTGCTGCGTCTCGCCATACAGCTTCAACTCATCAATCGTCTGGCGCCCCAGCGCCTGCTCGAACGCCGCCTGGTTCGAAGGGGCCGCGTAGTGACTCTGCGCCGCATCCCCCAGGTTCGACTGGAAGATCCCCGCCGCGCTCACCGGCAGGAAATCCTCATACACCAACGGCTCCACATCGACGTGGCCGGCCGCGACCAGTGCCTCCAGGGTCCGCGGTTGCTCGGCGTGGCCGCGTGCCGCAAGGCCCTTGGGCGTGACGAAATAGCGGAAGTACGCCAGGCCCTGTTCGCGCATTTGCGTGTGATTGTCGGGGAAGGCCTGGAAGTGCTGTTCCATCAATTGCGTATAGCGTGCGGCGTTGCCCTCGTTGGGAAATGCACCCAGTTCGTCGCGGGCGGCGTTCAGCAGTTGGTCATAGAGCGCGCGACCCTTGGGGGTGAGCGCGACGCCACGTTGTTCGATTTCGCCGAAGCGTGCGCTGTGGCTGCCTTGGGCGTCGGTGAAGGCGATGGCTTCGTCGAGGGCCTTGAAGCTGGTCTGGCGCAGCAGGATCGGGCACTGGCGGCGCGGCGGGCCTTCGATCACGGCCTTGGGGGTGATGCCTTTGCCGGGCATGGCGGCCTGTACCTGGTCGATGTCCAAGGTGCGCGGGGTGAGGTGGTTGATGTGCGGGCCCTTGAAGGCGACGACGTCGGCGATCAGGCGGTGCTGGTCGCTCAGTTGCTGGTATTGCGCGGCGGTGACGGTGGCGGTGTGGTGCCAGCGGAAGGTTTCCAGGGCCTCGCGGATGAAGTGCGCGGCGTCCTCGGCGTCGAGACCGCCGTCGTTCTGCGCTTGTTCGATCAACGCCAGGGCACCTGGGGTGAAGATCGAACGCTTGGCCAGGGCGGTTTCGGCGAAGGCGCGCAGCTCGGGATTTTCGATCAGCTCCAGGCGCAGCAATGAGGTGAATACGCGAAACGGGCTGGTTTGCAGGGCGTGCTCATGCACCGCGCGAAACGCCGTGGAATGCACCGGCACACCCGCCGGCGTGAGGTCGTAGTAGCCCACCGGTTGCATGCCCATTACGGCGAACAAGCGGCTGATGGTCGCCAGTTCCGCCGCGGTGCCCAGGCGGATGGCGCCGTGGCGTTCCCTGTCCAGGCGCTGGATTTCACCGGTGCGTTGCAGCTGGTGCGCCAGGCTTGGTTCGTTGTCGAGCACACGCGCGTTGACCTCAGCCACCAGCTCCATCAGCGCGCCATACAGGGGAACTTCATCTCGGTACATATCGGACATGGCCTTGGAAAAGCCTTTACGGATCTCGTCGGGGCTGACATGGGCGGCATTGGGCATAGAAAAATTCCTGATGACGATGGAGAGAGGCATGACCATTCACCGATTTTGTTGGGCACCGCGCCGCCGCGCAAACGAAGAATCCTCTGAACTTCATTCTTCAAATGAATGAAATGAACGGAATATGACAAAAAACGGCATACGGATAATTTCATTTTTCGCGGCTTTTCCTAACTTTTTCTTCACGGCGTCCGCCCCGGTCCCCATGAAACAATCGTCACGTTTGTAGGGGTGAAACGCCGTTTTGCACACAATCGACATAAAAAAATATTCAGGGGCTGTCGTTAATGAAAATATCTACATTGGCGTTATCCATCACCGCCGCCGTGCTTGCACAACACGCTTGCGCGGATGATTTCGGGCTTGGCTCGCTGGGCACGGGCAATGGGCACAGCGGTTTTGTGGAGGACAGTCATGCGTCCGTCAGCTCACGCACCATGTACTACAGCGCAGACAACCGCTCGGGCACCAACAACGACCTGCGCGAAGCCGCAACCGCGCTGCGCTTTGACTACAAATCCGGCTTTACCCAAGGCACGCTCGGCGTCGGTTTCGATGTGATGGCGTTCGGCGCCCTGCGCCTGGACGGCGGCGATGGTCATGCCGCGGGCCCAGGCCTGGCGGGCAACGGCAACAGCTTCTTCCCGACCAAGAACAACGGTACCGAACCTGCCGATGCCTTTGGTCGCGCGGCGGGCAATGTGAAGTTCCGTATTTCCCAGACCGAATTGCATGTGGGCGGCGGCCTGGCGCCGGTGTTGCCGATCCTGGTGGCCAACGACAGCCGTGTGGCGCCGCAGACCTTCGACGGCGGCGTCCTGACTTCGAACGACATCCCTAACGTGACCTTCACCGGTGGTGAGTTGAACCGCGCCGAAGGTCGTGCTTCCAGTAATTCCACGGGCTTGAGCGTTGCCGGTGGCCAGCGTGACAGCGACAGCTTTAAGTTCGGTGGCGTGGACTACAAACCCTTCGGCTCCTCCGATAACACCCTTACGAAAAACCTGACGCTGCAGTACTACTACGCGCAGTTGCAGGACTTCTACAAACAGAACTATGTAGGCCTGGTGCATGTGCTGCCGTTGGGCAATGACCAATCGTTCAAGACCGACCTGCGCTACTTCGACAGCACCAGCGACGGCAAGAATGGTTCGAGCGGTTATGCATTCAACAACAACGGCGGCTATGCCCGGCATGCCGGCGAAGTGGATAACAAAACCTACAGTGCGGCCTTCACCTATCAATTGGGCGGCAGCAGCCTGATGCTCGGCCACATCGGCGTGGGGGATGACGGTGGCTTCGTCTGGGTCAACCAGGGCAGCCTGGCCGACCCGCACGCGCAGGGCGCCGGCGGCAGCGACTTCTACCTGTTTACCGATGCGGTGGTCGGCCAGTTCTCCCGCGCGGGCGAGCAGGTCAACTTCGGCCAGTATGCCTATGACTTCAAGGCCTACGTACCGGGCCTGAAGGCGTCCGTGGCCTATCTGGACGGCAAGGACATCAAGTCCAATGTCGCCGGTGGGCCTGACCAGAAAGAAAACGAAGCCGACTTCCGTCTGGACTACGTGGTGCAGGCAGGTCCGCTGAAAGGCTTCGGTACCACCTTGCGTACCGGCACCTATCACGGCAAAAACACCGGCACCGCCGACCAGGACCAGACCCGTCTGATCTTCAACTACACCTACGCAATCTTCTAAGTCTTCATGTGCAACCGGGCGTGGATGGGTCCTACACTGCACCTCACTGTGTAGGTGTTGGAGGACTCAATGACGGCCACGCCCGTAACCCAAACAATAGAAGGCCAGCGCCTGGCAACCGAAGACGCCGAGCGCTGGCGCGAGTGGGGCCCCTACCTGAGCGAACGCCAATGGGGCACGGTGCGCGAAGACTACAGCGCCGATGGCGATGCCTGGCGCTACTTCCCCCATGAACACGCACGCAGTCGCGCCTACCGTTGGGGCGAGGACGGCCTGGCTGGTTTCAGTGACAAGGCGCAACGCTGGTGCCTGGGGCTGGCGCTGTGGAATGAGCGTGACGCGATTCTCAAGGAGCGCCTGTTCGGCCTGAACAACGCCGAGGGCAACCACGGTGAAGACGTCAAGGAACTGTACTTTTTCGTCGATGGTGTGCCGAGCCATGCCTATATGCGCATGCTCTACAAATACCCCCATGCAGCGTTTCCCTACACCGACCTGATCACCGAAAACGCCCGTCGCGGGCTGGCTGACGCCGAGTATGAAATCCTCGATACCGGCGTGTTCGAAGACAACCGTTATTGCGATGTCGGCGTCGAGTATGCCAAGCATCAGCCTGACGATGTTTTCATGCGGATCACGCTGCATAACCGTTCGGATCAGCCAACCCGTTTGCAGGTACTGCCCCAGCTGTGGGCGCGCAATGACTGGAGCTGGACCTTTGACGCACCCAAGCCGCAGTTGTCGATGGACGGCGAGCACGTGTTGGCCCGTCATCATGAGTTGCCGGATCGCCATCTGAGCGCCTGGGGCCAGGACGGGGTGGAGTGGTTGTTCTGCGAAAATGAAAGCAATGTCGTCAAGCTGGATGGGCTGATGGCCTCGGGGCCGTTCAAGGATGGCATCAATGATTACGTGGTGCAGGGCCTTGAAGCGGCGATTCGACGTGACAGCGGCACCAAGGTCGCCGCCCGCTTCATCGTTGAACTGGACGGGCTGCAGAGCAAAACCCTGTATCTGCGCTTTGCTCCCGCCGTTGCGCCACCGGTCAACGCGCGCAAGCTGTTCGAGCAGCGTCGCCAGGAAGCGGATGACTTCTACGCCGCCCTGCAACACGGTATCGCCGATGCGGACGCACGCAATGTGCAGCGTCAGGCCCTGGCGGGTTTGCTGTGGTCCAAGCAACTCTATTACTTCGATGTGAACCAATGGCTCGACGGCGACCCGGCCCAACCCGCACCGCCGCCCGAGCGCCTGCATATTCGCAATACCCATTGGCGACACTTGTCCAACTTCGACATCCTGTCCATGCCTGACACGTGGGAATACCCGTGGTACGCCTCGTGGGACCAAGGCTTCCAGGCGGTGGCTATCGCACTGATCGATCCGGGGTACGCCAAGCAACAACTGCTGTTACTGGTCAAGGACCGTTTCATGCACCCAAACGGCCAGCTGCCGGCGTATGAATGGCGCTTTGACGACGCCAACCCACCGGTGCATGCCTGGGCCAGTTGGCGCGTGTATCAGCAGGACAAGGCGCTGACCGGTGTCGGTGATATGGATTTTCTGGAACGGATTTTCCACAAGTTGCTGCTGAATTTTTCCTGGTGGGTCAACCGCAAGGACGCCGAGGGCCGCAACCTGTTCCAGGGCGGCTTCCTGGGGCTGGATAACATCGCCTTGTTCGACCGTTCGGCGGCCTTGCCAGCGGGCTATCAGCTGGATCAGGCCGACGGCACGGCCTGGGTCGCGGCCTATGCGCTGGACCTGATGCGCATCGCCCTGGAACTGGCCAAGCGCAATGGCGTGTATGTCGACATTGCGGTGAAGTTTTTCGAGCATTTCCTGTACATCGCCGGCGCCATCAACCGTGTCGATGACAGTGCCGAAGGCCTGTGGGACGAGCAGGACCTGTTCTTCTACGACGTGCTGCACCGTCCCGATGGCCAGAACGAGCCGGTGCGCCTGCGTTCCATCGTCGGTTTGATGCCGCTGTTCGCCGTGCTGGTGCTGGAGCAGCGCGAGCATGAGGGCCTGGAAGGGTTGCGCGAACGCTTGTGGGGTTTTATGAAACACCGGCCGGACCTGGCTGAATTGGTCTCACGCTGGAATGAACCAGGGCAGGGCAATCGATTGTTGCTGGCATTGTTGCGTGGCGAGCGCACCAAGGACCTGCTGCGGCGCATGCTCGATGACGATGAGTTCCTCTCGGCGTTTGGGGTGCGCTCCTTGTCCAAAGCCTTCGCCGAGCAGCCCCTGGCGTTGAAGATGAATGGCAATACCTTGAGCGCGTGCTACCAGCCCGGCGAGTCCGATTCGCGCTTGTACGGCGGCAACTCGAACTGGCGAGGGCCGTTATGGATGCCGGTGAACTACATGTTGATCGAATCGTTGCGCGAATTTCACCGGTACTACGCGGACAACTTCTCGGTGGAGTACCCGACAGGCAGCGGTTATCTGTCGTCACTGGAGGAAGTGGCCGACGGCCTGAGTCAGCGGCTGACCCGGTTGTTTTTAAGGGATGAAAACGGCTTGCGAGCGTCGATGGCGGGGTATGCGCAGCTGCAAGCGGACCCGCTCAGCTGTGACCTGGTGTTGTTCCATGAGTATTTCCATGGAGAAACCGGGCGGGGATTGGGGGCGTCACACCAGACCGGATGGAGTGCTTTGGTGGCGTTGCTGTTGCAACCGAAATCTTAACCAACACCACAACCCAATGTGGGTGGGAGCAAGCCCCCTCCCACATTTTTGGAGTTAGGCTTGCCCGTGAATCAGGACGGGAACAGCTCGCTCAGCTTCATCGCCAGCATCATGTCGCCTTCGGTGCGCAGCTTGCCGCCCATGAAGGCCTGCATGCCGTCGGTGGAACCGTCGACGATGCCTTCCAGGGTTTCGCTGTCCATGACCAGGGTCACTTGGGCGTCCGGGTTTTCGCCTTCTTGCAACTCGCAGGTCTTGTCTTTGACAACCAGGGAGAAGTTCTTGGTGTCGTCAATGCGGAAACCGAATACCAGATCCAGGCCTTCGGCAGCGCCTGGGTTGAATTTGGCTTTCATTGCTTCTACGGCTTTAGCTACGTCAGTCATGGTTTCGATCCTTTAGGGTAGAGTCCAGTGACCTTGGGGTCACGGTTGGCCGCAGTTCATCGGAAAGTGATGAGCTGCGGCGCCTTCAACAGTTGCAAGTGGGTGTGGCTGTTGAAGGAAGCCAGTGCCACCTCGCGACCGCGGAATTTCAGCTGGTTGAGCGAGGTGTTAACAATTTGCCAGTTAAGTTCAAAGGCCTGGGCGGCAGGCATTCGGGTAATCAGGTGGAGCAGGGCGGTAATGGTACCGCCGGAGGTGAACACGGCGATCTTCTGCGTGTTGTCCGCCGTTTCCAGCAGGCGTTGCAGACCGCTCTGGACGCGCTCGACAAACCCCAGCCAGCTTTCCAACCCCGGCGGGTCGTAGGTACCGGCCAGCCAGCGGTCGATGATCAGGGCGAAGATGCGCTGGAATTCACTGCGGTTTTGCGCGGCATTGCGCAGGATATCCAGGGCGTCGGGTTCGGTGGTAAGCAGGTCGGGGAGCAGGGCGCGAATGATCGCGTCGGCGTCGAACTCGTTGAAGGCGCTGTCGGTTTCCAGCAGCGGAACCGGCAGGCCAAGGGCGCTGTATTGATCGAAGGCGGCGCTGGCGGTGTGCTGCTGGCGGCGCAGGTCGCCGGCCACGCAGCGGTCGAATACCAGGCCCATGTCGGCCAGATGACGGCCGAGTACTTGGGCTTGCTCCACGCCAATGGGTGACAGGACGTCATAGTCGTCTGCACCGAAGGAGGCCTGGCCATGTCGAATCAGATAGATGCTGCCCACGTCCGTTTTCCCGGTACGTTGAAGTCTGGCGAGGTTATGAGGATGCCAGGGAGCTGTCAATGAAAAAACATACGCTTGTTTTAAAAGACTGTTGGAACGCTGGATTGCTGGCGGTTTGATCACTGGCTCGAACGCCTGGCCGTCGGTATGCTGGGGCAATCCGCGCCTGGCGCACTGCACTTGTAAGGAGCAACATGGATTTTCTGGCCGAATACGCGAGCTTTCTGGCGAAGACCGTCACCCTGGTGATCGCTATTCTGGTGGTATTGATCAGCTTCGCGGCATTGCGCAGCAAAGGCCGTCGCAAATCCGCCGGCCAATTGCAGGTCAGCAAGCTCAATGATTTCTACAAAGGCCTGCGTGAGCGCCTCGAATCGACCCTGCTCGACAAGGATCAGCTCAAGGCCCTGCGTAAATCCGAAAGCAAGACCGAAAAGCAAAACAGCAAGAAAAAGCAGCCCGAGGCCAAGCCGCGGGTGTTTGTGCTGGATTTCGATGGCGATATCAAGGCGTCGGCCACCGAGAGCCTGCGTCATGAAATCACCGCGCTATTGAGCCTGGCCACGCCCAAGGATGAAGTGGTGCTGCGCCTGGAAAGCGGCGGCGGCATGGTGCACAGCTATGGCCTGGCATCGTCGCAACTGGCGCGTATCCGCCAGGCGGGCGTGCCGTTGACCGTGTGCATCGACAAGGTCGCGGCCAGCGGCGGCTACATGATGGCGTGCATCGGCGAGAAGATCATCAGCGCACCGTTCGCCATCCTGGGCTCCATCGGTGTGGTGGCGCAGTTGCCCAACGTGAACCGCCTGCTGAAAAAGCACGACATCGACTTTGAAGTGCTGACCGCCGGCGAGTACAAGCGCACCCTCACGGTGTTTGGCGAAAACACTGAAAAGGGCCGCGAGAAGTTTCAGGAAGACCTGGACATCACCCATCAGTTGTTCAAGAACTTCGTCTCGCGCTATCGCCCGCAACTGGCGATTGATGAGGTCGCGACCGGGGAAGTGTGGCTGGGTGTTGCAGCGCTCGACAAACAATTGGTCGACGAACTGCAGACCAGCGACGAATACCTGGCCACCAAGGCCAAGACCGCCGAGGTGTTCCACCTGCACTATGCCGAGCGCAAAAGCCTGCAGGAACGCGTGGGCCTGGCCGCCAGTGGCTCGGTGGACCGCGTGTTGCTGACTTGGTGGAGCCGGTTGACCCAGCAGCGCTTCTGGTAACTGATTCTGAATGTGCAGATGATTTCTTGTGGGAGCTTGCTCTGGTGAGGGGGATTGCCGTGGCGAGGGAGCTTGCTCCCGCCGTCTGCGCAGCAGACTCCCGCTTTTTGCAGCGGAGCGCTCCCCATCCGACACCAATCAAGCGGGTGACCGTGGCATACAGATTTTGTAATAGTTCTGCGTTGTAGGAACTTTGCTTTTCGGCTGTACGATTCAAGTCCTTTCTTAATCGCAGGATTTGCATGAACACCCTCTCGGAGCCCCCCAGTCGTCTTTCCCCAAGACATCCGCTGTCGCTGTTCCCGCTCAAGCACCCTGTATTCTGTCGACTCACCTTGCTCCGGTCCCATGACCGTGCCTTGCCGTGCCCGACATTCTGAATATTTCGAATACAGAGACTCTATAAATGGAATGGTTAGCGGATCCAACGGCCTGGCTCGGCTTGTTGACCTTGATTGTGCTGGAACTGGTGCTGGGTATCGACAACCTGGTGTTTATCGCGATCCTGGCGGACAAGCTGCCGCCGCAGCAGCGTGACCGCGCCCGGTTGATCGGTTTGTCCCTGGCGCTGCTGATGCGCCTGGGACTGCTGGCGAGTATTTCCTGGTTGGTAACCCTCACCCAGCCGCTGTTCGAAGTGTTCGACAAGCGCTTTTCCGGCCGTGACCTGATCATGCTGTTTGGCGGTGTGTTCCTGCTGTTCAAGGCCACCATGGAGCTGCACGAACGCCTGGAAGGCCATGTGGCCCAGCGTACGGGCAATGTGGCTTACGCGATGTTCTGGCCGATCGTGGCGCAGATCGTGGTGCTCGATGCGGTGTTCTCGCTGGACGCGGTCATCACTGCCGTGGGCATGGTGGATGAGCTGGCGGTGATGATGATCGCGGTGATTATCTCCATCGGCCTGATGATCGTCGCCAGCAAGCCACTGACGCGCTTCGTCAACGCCCACCCGACGGTGATCATGTTGTGCCTGGGCTTCTTGATGATGATCGGGTTTGCCCTGACCGCCGAAGGCCTGGGCTTTCATATTCCCAAGGGCTACCTGTACGCGGCCATTGGTTTCTCGATCCTGATCGAGGTGTTCAACCAGATCGCCCGCGCCCGCCGCAGGAAGTCGGCGCAGGGTGCGTTGCCGGTGCGCGAGCGTACCGCCCACGCGGTGATGCGCTTGCTCGGCGGCCGCAGCCTGGCGGTGGATGAGGTGGGTGAAGAGGTCGCCGACTTGCTGGGCGAACCGGATGCCGCGCAGGGTCCGCTGTTCGACCGCCGCGAACGGGTGATGATCAGCGGCGTGCTGCAACTGGCCGAACGGCCGATCCGCACGTTGATGACGCCACGGGCCAAGGTCGACTTTATCGACCTGGCGGACGCTCCCGACACGATCCGCCTGAAACTGATGCACTCGTCCTACTCGCGCCTGCCGTTGATCCGCAATGGCGCGGTGGATGAGCCTCTAGGCTTCGTGCACAAGAAGGAGCTGCTCAAGGAATACCTGGCCGGCAGCGAGCCGAACCTTGCGCACCTGGCACGTCGGGCGATCAACCTGCTGGAGAGTTTCTCGATCCTTAATGCCCTGGAGCAGATGCGCCAGGAGTCGACCCACATCGCCTTCGTGATCAACGAATTTGGCGACTTCATGGGCGTGTTGAGCATGACCGACATTCTTGAATCCATCGCCGGTGAATTACCGGATGCCAGCGAAATCGAAGGGCCGGATATCGTCGAGGAGGGCGGTGGCTTCCGTGCCAACGGTGCTTTGAACCTTGACCAGGTGCGTCAGCGTACCGGCTTCAAGGCTGTCGCGACCGAGGATTACCAGACCCTGGCCGGTTTGGTAATGAGTCTGCTGGATCGCCTGCCCGTGGTGGGCGATAGCCTGGAACATGCGGGCTGGCGCTTGACGGTGGCTGCGGTGGAGGAGCGGCGGGTGAAGCAGGTGGTGTTGCAGCCTTGCGGTCAACATAACGTTTGAAAATATCTGTCAGCACCTGAGCCTGTTCAGCCTCAGGGCCGAAACCCTTGAAGGTCTCCATCAAGGTGCCATTCAGGAAAATCAGCAATGTCGGGGTGCCTGTAACGTTCGGGTGCCTCGGCGTCTCGGCGCAATTGAGCACCAGGCTGACGACTGATGGGTGCTCGCGCGCGATTCGCTCGAACAGGGGAGTGGAGGAGCCGCACGCCGGGCAGTGGTGCGAAATAAATAGCATGAACACCGGCTGCGATGTGTTCAGTGCGCGTCGGTAGTCCTCGGCATTGGCAATGGTCGCAGTCGCAATTCCCATGATGAGCTTCCCTTGAGCAGCGAAGAGGTTTGCCAACGCTAGGTCCAGGGAATGCTGCCGTCTACTGTCAACCTTGACAGGTGCGCGGTAACAGGGCGGTGACGCACTGCAATGGCGCTGTCACCGCCGCGTGGGGCCCCGGGTAGCATTTGATTGCAGCCGCAGGTGCGCCGACGCTTTTCCTACGCTGATTTATCCAACTGATTACTAACGTTTTTTATTGGGCATAGGTTTCCATTGAAGCGTATGGCACACTTTCTGCTGTCTATTCCGTTGTTACATACCAAGTTCCGGTATAGCGGAATACACAACCCCTGGAGTGCTTGCCATGCATCACCGACCTTCCGTGTTCAAAGCGTGTGTTTTTCTCTTCGCCGCATCGGCTTCCCTCGCAGGCACCGCGCAGGCGGCAGACAGCAAGCTCGACAGCGTGCTCAAGCGTGGGCACCTGGTCGTGGGTACAGGCAGTACCAATGCGCCGTGGCACTTCCAGGGAGCGGATGGCAAGTTGCAAGGGTTCGATATCGACATCGGTCGCATCGTGGCCAAGGGGTTGTTCAATGACCCGTCCAAAGTCGAGTTTGTGGTGCAGTCGTCCGACGCACGTATTCCCAACCTGCTGACCGATAAGGTCGACATGAGTTGCCAGTTCATCACCGTCACCGCCAGCCGTGCGCAGCAAGTGGCGTTTACCCTGCCGTACTACCGCGAAGGCGTGGGCCTGCTGCTGCCGAACAACAGCAAGTACAAAGAGATCGAAGACCTGCAGGCGGCGGGTGATGGCGTGACTGTGGCCGTGCTGCAGAACGTGTATGCCGAAGAACTGGTGCACCAGGCCCTGCCCAAGGCCAAGGTCGACCAGTACGACAGCGTCGACCTGATGTACCAGGCCGTGAACTCCGGTCGCGCCGATGCCGCCGCCACCGACCAGTCCTCGGTCAAATACCTGATGGTGCAGAACCCCGGCCGCTACCGCAGCCCGGCCTACGCCTGGAGCCCGCAAACCTATGCGTGTGCTGTCAAACGTGGCGACCAGGACTGGCTGAACTTCGTCAATACCGCCCTGCATGAAGCCATGACCGGCGTGGAATTCCCCACCTACAAGGCGTCTTTCAAACAATGGTTCGGCGTCGATCTGCCGGAGCCGGCGATTGGTTTCCCTGTTGAATTCAAGTAATTCGGAATAACCGGGGCGCCCGTCAAGGCGCCCCATCCAGGTACTGCTGACCATGAATTATCAGTTGAACTTTGCCGCCGTGTGGCGCGATTTCGACACCTTGCTGGCGGGGCTCGGCCTGGGCCTGCAACTGGCTGTGCTGTCGATCGCCATCGGTTGCGTGATCGGCCTGCTGATGGCCTTTGCCATGCTGTCCAGGCACCGCGCCTTGCGTGTCTTTGCCTCGGTGTATGTGACGGTGGTGCGCAATACGCCGATCCTGGTGCTGATCCTGTTGATCTATTTCGCCTTGCCGAGCCTGGGCATCCGGCTGGACAAGATCCCCTCGTTCATCATCACCCTGTCGCTTTACGCCGGTGCCTACCTGACCGAAGTGTTTCGCGCCGGGCTGTTGAATATTCCCAAGGGCCTGCGTGAAGCCGGCCTGGCGATTGGCCTTGGCGAGTGGCGTATCCGCGCCTATATCACCGTGCCGGTGATGCTGCGCAACGTGCTGCCCGCGCTGTCGAACAACTTTATCTCACTGTTCAAGGACACCTCGCTGGCCGCTGCCATCGCGGTACCTGAACTGACGTATTACGCCCGCAAGATCAACGTTGAAAGCTACCGGGTGATCGAAACCTGGCTGGTCACGACCGCGCTCTACGTGGCGGCCTGTTACCTCATTGCCATGCTGCTCCGTTACCTGGAACAGCGTCTGGCGATCCGTCGTTAAAGGAGGGTTTGCATGTACGAGTCCCCCAGTTGGCTGCATGAATTGTGGATCGCCCGGGACACCCTCTGGGCGGGGTTTCAGACCAGCATCTATTGCTCGGCGCTGGCGATTGTCTTCGGCACCCTGATCGGTATTTTTGCCGGGCTGGTGCTGACCTACGGCACATTCTGGATGCGTGCGCCGTTTCGGTTGTATGTGGATTTGATCCGGGGTACGCCGGTGTTCGTGCTGGTGCTGGCGTGTTTCTACATGCTGCCGGCGCTTGGTTGGCAGATCACCGCGTTCCAGGCCGGTGCGGTCGGGCTGACGTTGTTTTGCGGCTCCCACGTCTCGGAAATCGTGCGCGGCGCGCTGCAAGCCATTCCCCGTGGGCAGCTCGAAGCGGGCAAGGCGATCGGCCTGACGTTCCCGCAGTCCCTGGCCTACGTGCTGTTACCCCAGGCGCTGCGCCAGATCCTGCCGACCTGGGTCAATTCCTCCACGGAAATCGTCAAGGCCTCGACCCTGCTCTCGGTGATCGGCGTGGCCGAGTTGCTGCTGAGCACCCAGCAAGTCATCGCACGCACGTTCATGACCCTGGAGTTCTACCTGTTCGCGGGCTTTATGTTCTTTGTCATCAACTACGCCATCGAGTTATTCGGGCGCTACATTGAAAAGCGGGTGGCCTTGCCATGAACCAAGCTCAAACCATCGAGCCGCTGTTGAACATTCGCGGTTTGCGTAAACAATACGGCGAAGTCGAAGTGCTCAAAGGCGTCGACCTGTCCATGCAGCGCGGCAACGTCGTGACCTTGATCGGCTCCAGCGGCTCGGGCAAGACCACGCTGTTGCGTTGCGTCAACCTGTTGGAAGAATTCCAGGGCGGCCAGATCACTCTGGACGGCGAGTCCATCGGCTATAGCGACGTCGGCGGCAAGCGCGTGCGCCACCCGGAGCGGGTGATTGCCCAGCACCGTGCGATGACCGGCATGGCGTTCCAGCAGTTCAACCTGTTCCCGCATCTGACCGCGTTGCAAAACGTCACCCTGGGCCTGCTCAAGGTCAAGAAAATGGGCAAGGACGAGGCCGTGGCGTTGGCGGAAAAATGGCTGGACCGTGTAGGGTTGCTGGAGCGTCGCAACCACTTCCCCGGCCAGTTGTCCGGTGGTCAGCAACAGCGTGTGGCGATTGCCCGCGCCATTGCGATGAACCCCAGCCTGATGCTGTTCGACGAGGTCACCTCGGCCCTCGATCCGGAATTGGTAGGCGAGGTGCTCAGTGTGATCAAGGGCCTGGCGGAGGAGGGCATGACCATGTTGCTGGTCACCCACGAAATGCGTTTTGCCTATGAAGTCTCGGACCAGATCGTATTCATGAACCAGGGGCGAATTGAAGAGCAGGGCTCGTCGAAGGATATATTCGAACGACCGCAGTCGCCGCGCCTGGCGGAATTTTTGAAGAACATTCGTTTTTAATCAGGGAGCAAAGTTTATGAGCATTACTCGTTACGGCGCCGGCAGCACCGCTGGCGGTGGCCAGCCGCGTCCTTTCGCCCGCGCGGTGGAAGCGGACGGCTGGCTCTACGTCTCGGGCCAGGTGCCAGCAGTGGACGGTGAAATCATCACCGGCGGCATCATTGAGCAAACCCGGCAGACTATGCGCAATGTGGTAGCGATCCTCGAAGAAGCCGGCTACGAACTCAAGGACGTGGTCCGCGTGGGCGTGTGGTTGGAAGACCCGCGGGATTTCTGGAGTTTCAACAAGGTGTTCGGTGAATACTTCACTCCGGAACACGCTCCGGCGCGGGCCTGTGTGCAGGCCAATATGATGGTTGATTGCAAGGTGGAGATCGATTGCGTGGCCTACAAGAAAAAGGGCTAAATTGCCCCACTCTTGAAGCCCACTGAAGCTCAAATGTGGGAGGGGCTTTCCCCTCCCACAGGGTTCACTGTGCAGCACAACCCTTTTACCGGACCGAAAACTGTCATGACCGAAGACACCATCAAACGCCGCGCCAAAGGCCTGGACCGTGCATTCGATATCCTCGATTTTCTCAAGGAGATCGGCCAGCCCCTGCGTCCGAATGATATTGCCAGTGGCATCGGCAGCCCCAAGTCCACCGTCTACGAATTGGTCGCCTCGCTGCTGGAGCGGCGCATCCTGGAAACCGTGGGCAAGGACGGCCACGTGTACTTGGGCCGTCAGCTGTACTTTCTCGGCCAGGCGCACTTGCGTCACTTCGACCTGACCCGCGAGGCCGACCACGCCTTGCAGGAGATCGTCAGCCAGACCCACGAAACCGCGCAGATGTGCCTGCTCAACGGGCGCAAATACACCGTGGCGCTGATGCGCGAAGGCGAGCGGCATTTCCGTATTTCTTCGGACATCGGCGAAAACGCGCCGATCCCCTGGACAGCCTCCGGGCGCCTGTTGCTGGGGCACTTGAGCGACCAGCAGATCGTCGACCTGATCGACCCCGAGGATTTCATCCTGCCGGACGGCCAGCGCTTGGCGCTGGAGACGTTCCTGGCGCAAATCCGTCAGGCTACCCTCGAAGGGTTCTTCTCCTTCGACAGCGTGGCCGACACCTTCACCCACTGCTTTGCCGCCCCGGTGCGCGACGCGCAGGGCGTCAGCATCGCCACCCTGTGCATCGTCGCGCCACGGGCCGACGCTATCAAAAATTACAACGACTATCGCCGGGTATTGATCGAAAGCGCCAACCACCTGGCCCGTCGCATTAACGAATAGGAGTTTTTCCATGTCTGCCCTCAACGCTGTTGAAAAAGGCGCCGCCGCCGTCGGTGCCCACCTGGTCCGTGACGTCAGCCTGCCGGCCCTGGTGCTGCATCGAGAGGCCCTGGAGCACAACATCCGTTGGATGCAGGATTTTGTCAGCAGCAGCGGCGCCGAACTCGCGCCCCATGGCAAGACCAGCATGATGCCGGCACTGTTCCAGCGTCAGCTCGAGGCGGGCGCCTGGGGCATCACCCTGGCCAACGCGGTGCAGACCCGTGCCGCCTACGCCGGTGGCGTACGCCGGGTGTTGATGGCCAACCAACTGGTGGGCGCGCCGAACATGGCGTTGATCGCCGACCTGTTGGCGGACAAGGATTTCGACTTCCATTGCATGGTCGACCACTCGGACAATGTCGCCGACCTGGGCCTGTTCTTCGCCGCCCGCGGCCTGCGCCTGAACGTGATGATCGAATACGGTGTGGTCGGTGGCCGTTGCGGTTGCCGCAGCGAACAGCAAGTGCGCGACCTGGCCAAGGCCATCAAGGCGCAGCCGGCCCTGGCCCTCACCGGCATCGAGGGTTATGAAGGCGTGATCCATGGCGAGCACGCTATCAGCGGCATCCGCGACTTCGCCGCGAGCCTGGTGCGTTTGGCGGTGGACCTGCAAAACAGCGGTTCTTTCGACTTGCCCAAGCCGATCATCACCGCGTCGGGGTCGGCCTGGTATGACCTGATCGCCGAGTCCTTTGAGCAGCAGAACGCCGCCGGCCGCTTCCTCAGCGTGCTGCGCCCCGGCAGCTATGTGGCCCACGACCACGGCATCTACAAAGACGCGCAATGCTGCGTGCTTGATCGACGCAGTGATCTCAACGAAGGCCTGCGCCCGGCGCTGGAAGTCTGGGCTCACGTGCAATCGTTGCCTGAGCCTGGGTTTGCGGTGATCGCACTGGGCAAGCGCGACGTGGCCTACGACGCGGGCTTGCCGGTGCCGCTCAAGCGTTACAAGGCGGGCATTGTGCCGGCCGAAGGCGATGATGTCAGCGCCTGCACCGTCACGGCGGTGATGGACCAGCACGCGTTCATGGTCGTGGCGCCAGGGGTTGAACTGCGCATCGGCGACATCATTTCCTTCGGTACTTCCCACCCGTGCCTGACGTTCGATAAGTGGCAGGTCGGGTGCCTGGTGGATTCAGAGTTGCGCGTGATCGAAACCCTGCATACCTGCTTCTAGACCGAGTCGCGAAGAGGCCATCAGCCACACCGGAGATCACAAGCCATGAACACTCCACCCCGCATCGCCCTGATCGGCGAATGCATGATCGAACTGCAACACCGCGCTGACGGCAGCCTGCAGCAAAGCTTCGGTGGCGACACCCTGAACACGGCGGTGTATCTGCGTCGTGAGTTGGGCGATAGCGGCAGCGTCGACTACGTCACCGCGCTGGGCGATGACAGCTTCAGCGACGCCATGTGCCAGCAGTGGGCCGACGAAGGCCTGGGGCTGAGCAGGGTCCAGCGTTTGCCTGGGCGCTTGCCGGGCTTGTACTGCATCCAGACCGATGCCGACGGCGAACGTAAATTCCTCTACTGGCGCAACGAGGCCGCCGTGCGCGACTGCTTCACCACGCCGGCGGCCGAACCGATTCTGACGGCGTTGCCAGCGTATGACCTGGTGTATTTCAGCGGCATTACCCTGGCGGTACTGGGGGAAGTCGGGCGTGAGCGCTTACTGCGCGCGCTGATCGAAGCCCGTCGGCGTGGTGCCAGGGTGGTGTTCGACAATAACTACCGGCCACGCCTCTGGGCCAGCATCGAGGCCGCGCGCGCGGCCTATCGCCAGGTGTTGGCCGAGGTGGATATCGCCTTGCTGACCGAGGACGACGAGCAGGCGCTGTTTGGTTATGCCGACAGTGAGCAGGTGTTTGCCGCGTACCCGGCGATTGCCGAAGTGGTGCTCAAGCGTGGCGCGGATGCATGCCTGATCCGTTGCAACGGCGAGCACTGTGCAGTGCCGGCACTGAAGGTGGAGAAGGTGGTGGACACCACGGCGGCGGGGGATTCGTTCAGTGCGGCGTACCTGGCCAGCCGGCTCAAGGGCGGTTCGCCTGAAGAGGCGGCGTTGGCGGGGCATCGGTTGGCGAGTCGGGTGATTCAGGTGCCGGGGGCCTTGATACCGAGGTGAATGGCCGCTTACAGCGGATCGGGAGCAAGTCGAATCGTCAATCCCGGTAAAACACCTGCACCAGGTGATACCCGAACTTGCTCTTGATCGGCCCATGCACCACTTTCACCGGTTTCTTGAAAATCACCGCATCGATCGCCCCGACCATCTGCCCAGGCCGAACTTCACCCAAGTCTCCACCGCGCTTGCCGGACGGGCAGGTGGAATACTTCTTGGCCAACACATCGAAGGCTTCACCCTTGGCGATGCGCTGCTTGAGCTGTTCGGCTTCTTCGCTGGTTTTCACCAGAATATGACGGGCTTGGGCTTTCATAAGGCTCTACCAGGTGTGCGACGGCGCGCGATTATGCCTGAACTGGATCATCGGCGTTGATCATGCTGCGGATTTTAGTCGCCAGCAGGTCAATCGAAAACGGTTTGGCCACCATGTCCATGCCAGCCTCCAGGAAGCCTTGGCGCTCGGCGGCCGTTTCGGCGTAACCGGTCATGAACAACACCTTGAGATCCGGACGATGCTGGCGGGCGATTTCCGCCAGTTGTCGGCCATTCATCCCCGGCAGGCCCACATCGGTCACCAGCAAGTCCACCCGCAGGTCCGACTCCAGCAGCGGCAATGCGGTGCGCGAGTCCGCCGCCTGGTGTGCGGTGTAGCCCAGTTCATCGAGCACATTGACCACTAGCATGCGCACCGCCGGGTCGTCCTCGACCACCACCACGGATTCACCGGCCAAGGCCACCGGCGCTTCGCCGAGGCTGGCGGGCAGGTTGCTCTCCAGCGCGGTGCCGTGCAGGCGCGGCAGGTACAGGCGCACGCATGTGCCCTGGCCCGGTTCGCTCTGGATGGTTACGTGGCCGCCGGACTGCTGGGCAAAGCCGTAGATCATCGACAGCCCCAGGCCGGTGCCCTGGCCGATGGGTTTGGTGGTAAAGAACGGGTCGAACGCCTTGGCAAGGATTTTAGGTGCCATGCCGCTGCCGTTGTCGCGCACGCCAAGCATGACGTAGTCACCGGCCTTGACCGGCTCGAGCGTGGTGATATCGGTACCGTCCAAATAACTGTTGGCGGTTTCGATCAGCAGTTCGCCGCCATCCGGCATGGCATCGCGCGCATTGATCACCAGGTTGAGCAGGGCGTTTTCCAGTTGGCTGGCATCGGTGTTGACCGGCCAGATATCCTGGCCCAGTTGCACCTTGAGGTGGATATGCGCGCCTTTGGTGCGCTGGAACAGGTCTTCGAGGGATGCCACCAGTTGGTTCGGATCGAGCGGACGCAGGTCCAGCGACTGGCGGCGCGAGAAGGCCAGCAGGCGGTGGGTGAGGGCGGCGGCGCGATGGGCCGAAGACACGGCGGCATCGGTAAAGCGGCCGATTTCCTCGCTGCGCCCGGCAGCGATATAGCGCTGCATCAGGTCCAGGCTGCCGATAATCCCGGTGAGCATGTTGTTGAAGTCGTGGGCGATGCCGCCGGTGAGCTGGCCCACCGCCTCCATCTTTTGCGCATGGCGCAGTGCGTCTTCGGCGCGCTCGCGTTCGAACATTTCGTTTTGCAGGCGTTGGTTGGCTTCGGCCAGCGCCTGGGTGCGCTGGGCCACGCGTTCTTCGAGGTTTTCGTTGAGGTTGCGCAAGGCCTGCTCGATGTTCTTGCGCTCGGTGAGGTCCAGCGCGGCGCCCAGGAATCGCGCCGGGCGACCGTGGCGATCCTTGTAGCAGCGGCCCCGGGCAAACACCCAGCGCACTTGGCCATCGGCCTGTAGCAGGCGGTATTCCTCGGCGTATTCGGTACCGTGGGTGATGCAATGCTTGATGCTGCGCGCCACCGAGCCACGGTCTTCGGGGTGGACGCCGTGCAGGTAGTCGCTGATGGGCAGCAGGCTCGCATCGCTGGGGTCGACGCCATGCAGATACGCAAAGTGGGCATCGGCAATAAAGCGGTCTTCGCCGATATCCCAGTCCCAGGTGCCCACCGCGTCGGTCGCCGCCAGTGCAAGTTGCAGGCGTTGTTCGGTGTCGTGCTGGGCCTTGAGGCTGTCTTCGGAACGTTGCTGCAACTCAAGCGCTTTGCTGCGCCGTTCGTTGGTTTCGATGGCGGTGACCAGGATGCCGGCCACATCGCCGCTTTCATCGCGGACCGGGCTGTAGGTCAGGTCGAGCCAGATCTCGGTGTCGCGATGATCGCGCTGCAGCACAAAGCGCTGCTCGCTGAAGGTGCGCGTTTCGCCGCCGAACACGGCAGCGTAGATCGGCGCGGTGAAGCTCTCCAGCTCCGGCCATGTCTGGTGCGCCGGCTGGCCCATGGCCTCGGGGTGTTTGTTGCCCGCCAGCAAGGCGAAGCCATCGTTGTAGAGTTGGGTGAGTTGGCTGCCCCACAGCAGGAGCATCGGCATCGGCGAATCGATGACGATGTTAATGGCTGTGCGCAGGCTTTGCGGCCAGTCATTGGCCTCACCGAGCGGGCTTTGTGCCCAGTCCAGCCGTGCAATCAACGCAGCGGCTTCGCTACCGGTGGATGTTTCCTTCATAAAAAGCCCTGAGCGTAACGCTTTGAAAAATGACAACACCCATTATCCCGTGAGCCGGGAAAGGGTGACTACCCCCAAAAAATAGCATGCATTGGGGGTTTGTCTTCAACGGTGTGCGTTTGGGCTGAAACCTTTCATCTTTACGCCAGTTCGGGCCGGTTGCGAAACTCCTCCAGCGCGTGCGGGTTGGCCAGGGCGTCGGTGTTCTTCACCGGTTCTCCGTGCACCACGTTGCGCACCGCCAACTCGACGATCTTGCCGCTGAGGGTGCGTGGGATATCCGTGACGGCGAGGATCTTGGCCGGCACATGGCGCGGGGTGGTGTTGGCGCGGATCACCTGGCGGATCTGCTGTTCCAGTGCATCATCCAGCGCGATACCGTCATCGAGGCGCACAAACAGCACTACACGCACGTCGTCCTGCCAGCGCTGGCCGATGGCCAGGCTTTCCAGCACCTGGGGGACTTTTTCCACCTGGCGGTAGATCTCCGCCGTGCCGATGCGCACGCCGCCGGGGTTGAGCACCGCGTCGGAACGTCCGTGGATCAACAGGCTGCCGTTGGGGCGTTGCTCGGCGTAGTCGCCCTGGGACCAGACGCCGGGAAACTGGCTGAAATAGGAGGCGCGCAGCTTGTTTCGATCCGGGTCGTTCCACAAACCAATGGGCATGGCCGGGAAGTGCCGGGTGCACACCAGTTCGCCTTTTTCACCGATCAAGGGGTGGCCCTGGTCGTCCCACACTTCGATGGCCATCGCCAGGCTTTTGCACTGCATCTCGCCGCGCCGTACCGGCAGCACCGGGTTGCCGATCACAAAACAGGAGACGATATCGGTGCCGCCGGACATCGACGACAGACACAGCTCCCCCTTGATCTCGCGGTACACGTAGTCGTAGCTCTGCGGCGACAGCGGTGAACCGGTGGAAATCAGCGTCTTCAAGCTGCTCAAATCATGGCTCAGGCGCGGTTGCAGCCCGGCTTTTTCCAAGGTGGCGAGGAACTTGGGGCTGGTGCCGAACACGCTGATCCGTTCGGCATCGATCAGGTCGATCAAACGCTCAGGGCCAGGGTGAAACGGCGAACCGTCATACAACACCGCCGTGGCGCCGATCGCCAGCACCGACACCAGCCAGTTCCACATCATCCAGCCACAGGTGGTGTAGTAGAACAGGCAGTCCTCGTGCGACAGGTCGGCGTGCAGGCCGTGTTCCTTGAGGTGCGTGAGCAACACACCACCGGTGCCATGGATGATGCACTTGGGCACGCCGGTGGTGCCGCTGGAGTAGAGGATGTACAGCGGATGGTCGAACGGCACCGCGACAAATTCCGGCTCGCCGTCGGGTTGGTAAAAGTCATGCCACAGCGCGACGTTCGCCTGGGTGCGGTAGTCCTCGACCCGCGCCTGGGGGCGCGCATAGGGCACCACGATCAATTGCCGCAGGGACGGCAGCCGGTCGAGGATTTGATTGAGCTTGGCGCTCTGGTCGATGGTTTTACCGGCGTAGCGATAGCCGGCACAGGTGATCAGCACCTTGGGCTCGATCTGGCCGAAACGGTCGATTACGCCCTGGGTGCCGAAGTCCGGCGAGGAACACGACCAGATCGCCCCCAGGCTGGTAGTGGCGAGCATGCCTACCAAGGTTTGCCAGGTATTGGGCATGCACGCCGCCACGCGGTCGCCCTGGGTGACACCGGCTGCGCGCAGGCTTTTTTGCAGGCCGGCGACATGGGCGGCCAGTTCGGCGTAAGTCAGTTGCTCGCGCTGGCCGTCTTCGCTGATGGCGACCACTGCGGGGTGATCGTCGCGACGGCGCAGCAGGTGTTCGGCGAAGTTCAGTGTCGCACCGGGAAACCACTGCGCGCTGGGCATCTCGACGTCTTCGAGCAGCACCGCGCTGGGCGGGCTGCGAAACTGTACGTCGAAGAACGCTACGATGGCGCGCCAAAAGTCGGGACGCTGATCGATGCTCCATTGGTGCAGGGTGGGGTAGTCATTGAGCTGCACGTTGTGGCGGTCATTGATGAAGCGCCGGAACTGGTCCATTCGGGTGTTGGCGATGCGTTCCGGGGAGGGCTGCCAGAGGATGTCGGACATAAGTGAAGTCTCTTGTTCTTTGTATGGATCTAACAGCCAACACATATCAAATGTCTGGGTTATTGGGCCAGCCAGCCACCATCGATATTCCACGCCGCACCACGCACCTGGGCGCCGGCCTCACTGCACAAGAACAACACCAACTCACCCAATTGCGGCGGCGTCACGAACTCCAGCGACGGCTGCTTCTCGGCCAGTAAATCATGCTGCGCCTGTTGCGGGGCCACGCCCGTGGCGATGCGGTCATCGATCTGTTTCTGTACCAGCGGTGTCAGTACCCAGCCCGGGCAGATCGCGTTGCAGGTCACGTTGCTGGTGGCCGTCTCCAGCCCCACCACTTTGGTCAGGCCGATCACGCCGTGCTTGGCCGCCACATACGCCGCCTTGCCCACCGAGCCGACCTGGCCATGCACAGAGGCAATATTGACGATACGCCCCCAGCCTTTGGCCTTCATGCCCGGCAGGCTCAAGCGTGTGCTGTGGAATACCGACGACAGGTTGATCGCGATGATCTGGTCCCAGCGCTCGGCCGGGAAATCTTCCACCGCCGCCACGTGCTGGATCCCGGCGTTATTGACCAGGATGTCCACACCGCCGAACTCACGTTCGGCGTAGGCGAGCATGTCGGCGATCTGCGCCGGGTCGCTGACGTCCGCCGGGTGATGCCCGACCTTGCCGCCAAACGCCTGCACCTGGGCGATCACTGCACTGGCGTCGCCGAAGCCGTTAAGAATCAGGTTGGCACCGGCCTTGGCCAGGCTGAGAGCGATCCCCAGGCCGATGCCGCTGGTGGAGCCGGTGACCAGCGCGGTCTTGCCGTTCAATGTCGTCATACAAACCTCACACAATGCCGGTGGCGTAGAAAGTACCGATCACCACGAATACCGCGAGGGTCTTGATGATCGTGATGCCGAAAATGTCCTTGTAGGCTTCGCGATGGGTCAGCCCGGTGACCGCCAGCAACGTGATCACCGCGCCGTTGTGGGGCAGGGTGTCCATGCCGCCGCTGGCCATGGCCGCGACCCGGTGCAGCACTTCAAGGGGGATATTGGCCGCGTGGGCCGCCGAAATAAAGCTCTCGGACATGGCCGCCAGGGCGATGCTCATGCCGCCCGAAGCGGAACCGGTGATACCCGCCAGCAAGGTCACGGTAATCGCTTCGTTGACCAACGGGTTGGGAATGCCCTTGAGCCAGTCCGCCAGCACCAGAAAGCCCGGCAGCGAGGCGATCACCGCGCCAAAGCCGTATTCCGAGGCGGTGTTCATCGCCGCCAGCAGCGCACCGCTGACCGCACTTTTACTGCCTTCGGCCAGCTTGCTTTTGATCGCCGAAAAACCGCACACCAGCACCACGATAATCCCCACCAGCAACGCCGCCTGCACCGCCCATATCGCGGTGAGCTTGGCGATCTCGGTGGTCACCGGAGTGCTCATGCCGGCCAGGCTGAGGCTGTGGGTCTTGCCGTACCACAGCGGGATCCAGTGGGTGAACAGCAGGTTCATCACACCCACCAGGATCAGCGGCGACAGCGCGACCCATGGGTTGGGCAGGCTCAGGTTCTCGGCGGTTTCCGGCTCGTTGCGCAGCTCGGTGCCGTAACCTTCACCGGCGCGCTGCGCCTTGTTGCGCTGGCGCGACAGGTAGAGCATGCCGGCGCAGAACACGAAAATCGTGCCGATCAAGCCCAGCCATGGCGCCGCCCAGGCGGTGGTATTGAAGAAGGTGCTGGGGATGATGTTCTGGATCTGCGGCGTGCCGGGCAGGGCATCCATGGTGAACGAAAACGCACCGAGGGCGATGGTCGCCGGGATCAGGCGCTTGGGGATATTGCTCTGACGGAACATCTCCGCCGCGAACGGGTACACCGCAAACACCACCACAAACAACGACACGCCGCCGTAGGTGAGCAGGGCACAGACCAGCACGATCACCAGCATCGCCTGGCGCGTGCCAAGCAAGCGGATCGCGGCCGCGACGATCGAGCGCGAAAAGCCTGACAGCTCGATCAATTTGCCGAACACCGCACCGAGCAGGAACACTGGGAAATACAGCTTGATGAAGCCGACCATTTTCTCCATGAACACCCCGGTAAAGGCAGGGGCGACGGCGGACGGGTCGGTGAGCAGCACAGCGCCGAGGGCGGCGATGGGGGCGAACAGGATAACGCTATAGCCACGGTAGGCAGCCAGCATCAGCAGCGCGAGCGCGGCCAGGGCAATGATCACACTCATGGTGTGTCTCCATCGAATTGTTATTGTTGTGGGGTAAAGCTTTGGAAGCTAAAGCGAGATCTATGCCACTTATGCAACTTATTGATATATAAGAGTATTTGTTGGTTTTGTTTAAGCGATTTTTACGCTTGTCTCTTTTTTGAGACGTGCAAAAATCACTGTGGAAGGGGGCTTGCTCCCAATAGCGGTGGAATCAGTCAACTAATACAGCGACTGTCATACTGCTATCGGGAGCAAACCGCCTCCCACAGGGTTTGTCTTTTTATGGAGAATTTAGTCTCTTTATTGAGATTCACTGATACCCAATGCAACCATTTTTTTGTAAAGGGTCGATCTTCCAAGCCCCAATCGCCTGGCAGCCTCCACCACATTCCCCTCACAGTCCCTGAGCGTCGCGCCAATGATCTGCCGATCAAACCGCTCCCGCGCCGCACCGAAGGTTTCACCCGCGATCGCCATCACTTCACTGCGCTCAACCGGGGTAAATGTGCCAATCGCGGCGCGAATCTGCGCGGCATCCAGCACCAAGTCATCGGTCAATAACGCCGCACGCTCCAGCACATTGCGCAATTCACGAATATTCCCCGGCCATGCATGCTGCGCCAACAGCGCCAGGGCCTCGCGGTCCAGTTCATGCCGGCTGCGCAGTTCTTCCAGGATCGCCTCGCTCAACGCCGGAATATCCTCCAGCCGCTCCCGCAGCGGCGGCACCTGAATCGGCAGCACGTTGAGCCGGTAATACAGATCCGCGCGAAACTCGCCACGCTTGATCGCTGCTTCCAGGTCCATGGACGTGGCCGCGATCACCCGCACATCGCTGTGCAGCATCTCGTTGGAACCCACCGGTTCGAATTCCTTTTCCTGCAACACCCGCAGCAGTTTGCTTTGCAGGGCGAGGGGCATATCGCCGATTTCATCGAGGAACAGCGTGCCGCCCTGAGCGATCTGGAACTTGCCGGGGCGGCCCTTGCGGTCGGCGCCGGTAAACGCACCGGGCGCCGTGCCGAAGAACTCGGCTTCCAGCAGGTCTGCCGGAATGGCGGCGCTGTTGATACTGACAAACGCCTTGTGCGCTCGCGTGGAAGCACCGTGGATGGCCTGGGCTAGCAGCTCTTTGCCGGTGCCGGTTTCCCCCAGCAGCAAGACCGGCGATTCGGCACTCGCACTGCGTCGCGCCCGGCGTTTGACTTCCAGGCTGGCGGCGCTGGTGCCGATAAAGTGCGCGAAGTTGTACTTGCTCTGGCGTGAACGCAGCAGCGAGCGGGTCGAAGCCAGTTCCTGCTGCATGCTCAGGTAGCGTTCGATCAATGGCGACAGGTTGCGCAGTTCGTCGAACAGCGCAAAACCAATCGCCCCGATCACCCCGCCTGCATCGTCGTGGATCGGCAGGCGCATCACCACCAACGGGCCTTTGGGCGTGTCCTGGATATCCAGCAAAATCGGCCGGTCGTTGCGCACCACCTGGCGTAACAGGCTATTGGAGATCACCTGTTCGCACGGTTGGCCGATGGCCTCTTCGGCGCTTTTGAGGCCGAAGCGCTTGGCGTAGCGCTCGTTCATCCACACGATATTCGCGTCACGGTCGACGATCACCGTGCCTTCGCTGGACTGCTCGATGATCTCGAACAGCGACTGGATGGCCAGGCCCCGAACGTGTTGGTAGTCCGTCAGGCGCGTGTTCATGTCGACAGTCCACCCGCGGCAGCCAGCAACTCCTTGGTGTACGGATGCTGTGGGGCCTCAAACACTTGGTGGCTCGCGCCGCGCTCTACCACCTTGCCATCCTTGATCACGATCATGTCGTGCGCCATGGCACGCACCACTGCCAGGTCATGGCTGATGAACAAGTAGGTCAGGCCGTATTTTTCCTGCAGTTCACGCAACAGCGCGACCACCTGTTTCTGTACTGTGCGGTCCAGCGCTGAGGTCGGCTCATCCAGCAGCATCAGCGCCGGTTTGAGTACCAGCGCGCGAGCGATGGCGATGCGCTGGCGCTGGCCTCCGGAAAATTCATGGGGGTAGCGATGGCGACTGGCAGGGTCCAGACCTACATCCTTGAGCACCTGGATCACCTGGGCGTCGCGGTCGGCCAGGCTGCACGGCGCATGCACTTCCAGGCCTTCGCTGATGATCTGCTGCACCGACATGCGCGGGCTGAGGCTGCCATAAGGGTCTTGGAACACCACCTGCATCTGCTTGCGCCACGGACGCATCTGTTGGTGGTTGAGCGGGTCGAGGGCTTCACCCTGGAAGCGGATGCTGCCGGTGGAGTCGAGTAAACGCAGGATCGCCTGGCCGAGGGTGGACTTGCCTGAACCGGACTCGCCGACAATCCCCAGGGTCTTGCCGCGCTGCACGCTGAGGCTGATGCCGTCCACGGCGTGCAAATAAGTCTTGCGCCTAAACAGTCCGCCGCCGAGTGGGAATTGGACGCTCAGGTCGTTCACTTCCAGTACCGTCTCGCGCGGGTCACTGCACAACACATCGCCGGAAGGTTCGGCGTCCAGCAACAGGCGGCTGTAGGGGTGTTGCGGCGCGGTGAACAAGGTTTCGCACTCGGCCTGCTCGACGATTTCGCCGGCGCGCATCACGCACACGCGCTGGGCAATGCTGCGCACCAGGTTGAGGTCATGGCTGATCAGCAGCAGCGACATGCCCAGGCGTTGTTGCAGCGACTTGAGCAGCAGCAGGATCTTGCGCTGCACGGTCACATCCAGCGCGGTGGTGGGCTCGTCGGCGATCAGCAGTTCCGGTTCGCAGGCCAGGGCCATGGCGATCATCACCCGCTGGCGTTGGCCGCCGGACAGTTGGTGCGGATAGGCCTTGAGGCGTTCCTGGGATTTCTGGATACCCACCAGTTCAAGCAGTTCGAGGATACGCGCCTGCGCCGCCTTGCCGCCCAGGCCTTTGTGCAGCAGCAGGGTTTCGCCGATCTGTTTTTCGATGCTGTGCAGCGGGTTGAGGGAGGTCATCGGCTCCTGGAAGATCATCGCAATACGGTTGCCGCGCAGCTTTTGCAGCGTGGCGGTGGATGCGCCGATCAACGCCTGGCCGCGATACGTGATGGAACCGGTGGTTTCGGTGCCGGCCTCGGGCAGCAGTTGCAGGATCGAATGGGCGGTCACCGATTTGCCCGAACCCGATTCGCCCACCAGCGCCAGGCATTCGCCGGGGCGCACGTCCAGGCACAGGTTGCGCACCACGGTCTGGCCGCTGAAAGCGACATTGAGGTCACGTATTTCGATCAGGTTCATAGGGATTCGCTCATGAACGTGGGTCGAAGGCGTCACGCAACGCCTCGCCGATAAAGACCAGCAGCGACAGGATCAGCGCCAGGGTGAAAAACGCCGTCAAACCCAGCCACGGCGCTTGCAGGTTCTGCTTGCCCTGGGCGATCAACTCGCCCAGCGAGGCGCTGCCGGCGGGCATGCCGAAGCCGAGGAAATCCAGGGCGCTGAGGGTGGAAATCGCCCCGGTCAGGATAAACGGCAGATAGCTCAACGTGGCGGTCATCGCATTGGGCAGGATATGCCGGCGGATGATCTTGCCATCGCCCAGGCCCAGCGCGCGGGCGGCCTTGACGTATTCCAGGTTGCGCCCGCGCAGGAACTCGGCGCGCACCACGTCCACCAGCGCCAGCCAGGAAAACAGCGCCATGATCCCCAGCAACCACCAGAAATTCGGCTCGACGAACCCTGAGAGGATGATCAGCAGGTACAGCACCGGCAGGCCGGACCACACCTCCAGGACACGCTGGCCGATCAAGTCGACCCAGCCGCCGTAGTAACCCTGCAAGGCGCCGGCGGCAATGCCGATGGCGGCGCTGATCGCAGTGAGCGCCAGGGCAAACAGGATCGACACCCGCGCGCCGAAGATCACCCGCGCCAGCACATCGCGCGACTGGTCATCGGTGCCCAGCCAGTTCACCGCCGAGGGTGGGCTGGGGGCAGGGCGGGTCAGTTCGTAGTTGGGCGTGTCGTCACTGAACGGGATCGGTGGGAACAGCATCCAGCCGCCGTCCTGCTTGATCAGCTTTTGCACGTAGTCGCTGCGGTAGTCCGCCTGGAATGGCAATTGCCCGCCAAACTGCTGCTCGGTGTAGCGCTTGAACACCGGGAAATACAGCTCGTTTTTGTAGCTGAGCACCAACGGTTTGTCGTTGGCGATCAACTCGCCGCCGAGGGTCAGGATAAACAGGCCGATAAACAGCCACAGCGACCACCAGCCCCGGCGGTTTTTCTTGAACCGCTCGAAACGCCGACGGGCCAAGGGAGACAGGTTGAGCATCAGGCGTTCCTCGCGGCGAAGTCGATACGCGGGTCCACCAGGGTGTAGCAGAGGTCACCGATCAGTTTTATCAAGAGGCCGAACAGGGTGAAGATAAACAGCGAACCAAACACCACCGGGTAGTCCCGGGACACGGCGGCTTCGTAGCTCATGCGGCCCAGGCCGTCGAGGGAGAAGATCACTTCAATGAGCAAGGAGCCGGCAAAGAACACGCTGATAAACGCCTGTGGAATCCCGGAGATCACCAGCAACATGGCGTTGCGCAATACATGTCCGTACAGCACCCGCCGCTCGCTCAAGCCTTTGGCGCGCGCGGTGACCACGTACTGGCGCGTGATTTCATTGAGGAAAGAGTTTTTGGTGAGGATGGTCAAAGTGGCAAAGCCGCCGATCACCAATGAGGTCACCGGCAGCACCAGGTGCCAGAAGTAGTCGGCAATCTTGCCCAGGGTACTCAGTTCCTCGAAATTTTCCGAGACCAGGCCGCGCACCGGGAACCAGTTCAGCGAAGTGCCGCCGGCGAACACCACGATCAGGAACATCGCAAACAGGAAGGCGGGCATTGCATAGCCGACCACGATGGCGGTGCTGCTCCACACATCAAAGCTGCTGCCGTGGCGCACTGCCTTGCGAATGCCCAGGGGAATCGACACCAAATAGGTGATCAGAGTGGCCCACAGGCCCAGGGAAATAGTGACGGGCATCTTTTCCAGGATCAGGTCGATCACGGTCTTGCCACGAAAAAAACTGTTGCCGAAGTCCAGTTGGGCGTAGCTCTTGAGCATCAGCCACAGGCGTTCCGGCGCGGGTTTGTCGAAACCGTATTGTTTTTCGATGTCCTTGATCAGCTTCGGGTCCAGGCCACGGCTGGCGCGAGAACCGCTGCCGATGCCTTCGCCGGAGGAGCCGCCGACGCCACCGCCGCCAATCCCTTGCAGATGGGCGATGGCCTGCTCCACCGGGCCGCCGGGAGCGGCCTGCACGATCACGAAGTTCACCAGCAGGATGATCACCAGGGTCGGGATGATCAGCAGCAAGCGCCGCACGATATAGGCAAACATCAGCGGGCCCCTCCGCGTTTTTTCAGTTCGGCGTTCATCTGCTCATTGGTCAGCGGCGTGGGGCTGATTTCCCACCAGGTTTCCAGGGCTTCATCGTTTTTGGCCTCGATGGCCGGGCGACCGAAACGGTTCCACCACGCGGCGGAGGTGCCGGGCGGGTAGTAATTGGGGATCCACAGGTAATTCCATTGCAGCACGCGGTCCAGGGCATGGGCGTAGGTGAGCATCTGCGCCTGGGTGTCGGCTTTGACCAGGCCTTTGATCAAGCTGTCGACGGCCGGGTCCTTGAGCACCATGTAGTTGTTGGCGCCCGGATCGAAGGCTGCGCTTGAACCGAAATAGTTGTACAGCTCCATACCTGGCGAGGTGGTGACCGGAAAACCGGTGACGATCATGTCGTAGTCCCGCGTCATCAAACGGTTGACGTACTGGGAAGAATCGATACGGCGGATGTTCAGGGTGATGCCGATCTGCGCCAGGTTGCGCTTGTATGGCAGCAACAGTCGCTCAAGGCCGGCCTGGGCGTTGAGAAAAGTGAACTCCAGTGGTTCGCCCTCGGCATTGACCAACTTGTCACCGTCCGGTTCCCAGCCGGCGTCTTCCAGCAGCGCCAGGGCTTGCAATTGTTTGTCGCGGATCATGCCGCTGCCATCGGTGACCGGCGCCTTGAACACCTGGGTGAAGACTTCCTCGGGCACTTGCCCGCGCAGCGGTTCGAGAATCGCCAGTTCCTCCTTCGTTGGCAGTTGGCTGGCCGCCAACGGGCTGTTGGAGAAGAAGCTCTGCTGGCGGATGTACATATTGCGCATCATCTGCCGGTTGGCCCATTCGAAGTCCCACAACATTGCCAGAGCCTGGCGTACGCGGCGGTCCTTGAACATCGGCTTCTGCACGTTGAACACATAGCCCTGGGCCGGTTGTGGCATTTGCTTGGCCAAGTGCGCACGTTGCAGGCGGCCGTCGTCGAGGGCCGGTCCGTTGTAGCCGATGGAGTAGCCGGTGGCGGAAAATTCACGGTTGAAATCGTAGGCGCCACCACGCAGTACCTGGCGCGCCACTTCGGTGTCGCCGAAATACTCCAGGCTCAGGTGATCGAAGTTGTACAGGCCACGGCTCACCGGCAGGTCCTTGCCCCACCAGTCCGGGTCGCGGGTAAAGGTGATGGTGCTGCCGGAGTCAATCTTGCTGATCTTGTACGGGCCGCTGCCCAGCGGCGCCTCGTAGCCGCCGCCGTTGGCGAAGTCGCGGGTTTTCCACCAGTGCTCGGGGAACACCGGCAGCGTGGCGATATCCAGGGGCAGGGTGCGGTTTTCGTTGCTGGAGAAATCGAAGCGCACCTGGCGCTCGCCTTCCACCTCGACGTGTTTTACGTCGACAAACAATGTGCGAAAGCGCAGGCTGCCTTGAGTCATCAACAAATCGAAACTGTAGCGTACGTCTTCGGCGGTAATCGGCTTGCCATCGGCGAAACGTGCCTTGGGGTTCAGGTAGAAACGCAGCGACAGGCCGTCATCGGCGCGTTCCATCTTCTCGGCGACCAGGCCATAGACCGTATAGGGCTCATCCAGCGAGCGCTGGGCCAGGGGCGCATACAGCCAGCCGTCGACCTGGGTCACGCCGATGCCTTTGTCGATATAGGGCAATACATGGTCGAAGCGGCCGATCTCGATCGCCGAACGCTTCAGGCTGCCGCCCTTGGGGGCGTTGGGGTTGGCGTAGTCGAAATGGCTGAAGCCGGCGGGGTACTTGGCGGGTTCGCCGTAGACCGTCAGGTAGGGTTGCGGGGCTGCGATCACAGCGGTGCTGGCCAATAGAATGGCCAATGCAGAACTGAGCAGTGGTGTGAAAAAAGCCAATCGCATTGTCAGCCTTGAATGCCGGGTGAAGAAGGATAGGGATTTGTACGCTAACGGCCGCAGCGTCGCCAGTCATCACATGCACAACGGCCCACCAAAAGGCGGGCCGTTGTTTCTCGCATCAGTGCACGTCGGGATCAGTCCTGACGGCTGGTGACTTCCAACAGGTGGTAGCCGAACTGAGTCTTGACCGGACCTTGCACGGTATTGACCGGGGCGCTGAATACGACGGTGTCGAACTCCTTGACCATCTGGCCTGGACCGAACGAACCCAGGTCGCCGCCCTGACGGCTCGATGGGCAGCTGGAATTGGCTTTGGCAACTTCTGCGAAATCAGCGCCGCCTTCGATTTGGGCCTTCAGTTCGTTGCACTTGTCTTCAGTGGAAACGAGGATGTGACGGGCGGTGGCTTTGGCCATGATGAGTAACTCCTTGAATGAAAAGGGTGAGCGTACCGGATTCAGGCGGTTATTTCCTGGCAAAGTTCCCACGGATTGCCTGAGTGGCGCACCTCGCGACTCAACCCAGGACGATATAGTCGTTGCGCTGCAGGATCGGGCGGTGCGGGCCTGGCACCAGGTGCAGGTAACGACCGTCTACCAGGTCGATGGGCAGGCAGTCGTCGATGTCCATCACCGCGTCCGTATGCGCCTGGGACCAATGCCGCAGCATCTGTTGCTTGCCCTTGCTTCTGGCTTCCTGTTTGTTGCGGGCGACCACCAGTGAATAGCGGTGCGCTTCGCCAAAACTGTTGGCTTCATAACCGCCAAGGTTGATGAAGTATAGGTGATGCGCATCCGCCTCTGGCGCCAGGTGGCTGAGTTCGACTCTCCAGCCATCCACGCCGTCGACCGCCATCCACGAATCGATGTGCACGCCCTTGGGGCTGCCGAACCACGCATCGCGCAGTTGCGCATAGGTGGCTTCCAGCGTGTCCGCGGCGGTGAACACCACATCATGGACTTCGATCCTGGCCCTTGGGTGCTTGCCCCCAAGCATCACGACAAACAGCATTGCAGGTCCTTCCTGGCGACTTCGCGGACGCCAACCATACTTCGGTTGAACCCTTTTGTCCGGTCAATGCCACACTGTTTAATCCGTGAACTCATCAGGAGGTTGTCATGCGTACCATCGATCTGGCGGGCGTTCCCGTCCCTGTCATCGGCCAGGGCACCTGGCGCATGGGCGAAGACCCGGGCCGGCGCCGGGAGGAAGTCACTGCGTTGCAACTGGGAATCGACGAAGGCATGACCCTGATCGATACCGCCGAAATGTACGGCGAGGGTGGCGCTGAAGAGGTCGTCGGTGAAGCCATTCGTGGCAAGCGTGACCAGGTGTTCCTGGTGAGCAAGGTGTATCCGCACAATGCCGGCCACAAGGGCGTTCCGCGTGCCTGCGACGCCAGCTTGCGGCGCCTGGGTACCGACCATATCGATTTGTACCTGCTGCATTGGCGGGGCCAATACCCCCTTGAAGAAACCGTCGAAGCCTTCGAACGCCTGCGCGAGGCCGGCAAGATCGGCCGTTGGGGCGTCTCCAATTTTGACGTGGCCGACCTGCAGGAACTCGCATCCCCGGCCTGCGCCACTAACCAGGTGCTCTACAACATCGAGGAGCGTGGCATCGAATTCGACCTGTTGCCCTGGTGGCAACAGCACCATTTGCCGTTGATGGCGTACTGTCCGATCGCCCAGGGTGGTCAACTGCTGTCCAGCCCGACGCTCAAGCAGATTGCCCAGCGCCACGGGGTTACACCTGCCCAGGTTTCCCTGGCCTGGGTGCTGCGCCAGGACGGTGTGATCGCCATTCCCAAGGCCGTAACGCCTGCGCACGTGCGTCTTAACGCCGCCGCCGCCAACCTGAAACTCGACGAACACGACCTGGACGCCATCGACCGGGTGTTCGGCGCGCCCCAACGCAAGCATCCCCTGGCAATGGTGTAGCGGTTCGATACAAACGGCTGCCATCCCTGGCAGCCGTTCGTGGGTGCGCGCGGCTTAACCGGCTATGGGGCTGCGCCAGTCATCCGAGCCGGAGGTGCCGGACACTTCATGGGTCCACACAATCTTGCGGTAGGTGAAGTACACATCCTCCAGGTGGGTGAAGTGGGCGTTGTCCGGGTCCTGGCAGTTGGGCATGCGTGACTGGATATCCACCAGGGTCGCGCCCTCCAGCTCAATAGTGAAGTAGTGCTCCTGGGTGCCGGCCGAAGAGGTACGGAACCATTCCAACCTGCACTTGACCTCTTCGCCGCTGGTCAATGCGCTGAACAGCAACGGTGAGGATTTATCGAAGACCTTGCTGATCATCAACGGCTTGTGAACCCTCTGGCCCGTTGGCTGGCCCGACTGCGGGTCACGGGGAATGATGACCTGATGGGAAAAAGCCTGGACCAGAATCTGGTCCTCGTGGCCTTCCTGATAAATGTTGCCTACCGAGTCCTGGGTAAACGTGCCTGCCGTAATCAAACCTTGTTTGACACCGGTGATGGAGAGATATGCGGGTGTTGGCATGACGGGTTTCCTTGCCTGATTGAAGAGGTAGTACCAACCGACCACTGTGCCGGCTGGTCTGAATGCCTATAACAAAAAGCATGCCGGAAAGTTCGAGCGCCAATGAATACGGTGGGTGGCGTTGGAGTGCGCTGTTAGTTTGATAAGTTTGGATGTTTTTTTAGCGGGATTGCCGGGTTGTATTTGCGCATAAGTGTGCATTTGGTTGCTCACGGTTATTGCCCGTTAAATCGATGGTTCCCGCCCGGTGTTCTGGCTTGGTGTAGGATTTTTACTGTGCAAAATGCTGCGCAGGCAGCGTATTTTCTGGAGTGTAGGAAAGTTCTTAAGTGTTGCTGTGTTGCTTGCCGAATGGTGTGGGGGTGGCTAAGGTTTGCGAACTTCGTGATGCACTTACTGAAGTTTATATGACGCCATGTTGCGCGGTTTAATGTGCAATGAAGGTGTCGCTCATGCCTTGATTAGTTGCGTGTGTTGCCAAATGGATTATTCGGAAAAACTCAGCGCTTATTACCTTGAACTTGCAAGGCAGCCGTGTTTGCAAAACTGTTTTGCGGGCAGTGATATGCGTTTTTCGAGTGAGTACGAAGCGCTGGAGTCCGAAATGGGCAAGATGCAATCCATTCATGGCGGCCAGCCGGATTGGCAGAAGATTCTGGAGGTCAGCGAATCTGTGCTGCGTGAGCATTCCAAGGATGTGCGCGTGGCCGTCTGGCTGACCTGGGCGCTGCATCAGCGCGAATCCTTCCCCGGTTTGCTGGCGGGCCTCGGCGTACTGTGCCACCTGTGCGAGCATCACTGGTCGGCGGTTCACCCGCAAAAGTTGCGTACGCGTGGCGCAGCATTTGGCTGGTTGGTCTTGCGCCTGGAAGCGTTGCCGGAACAAAGCCTGTCGACTCCGGACCAGCGGCCTCTGTTACGAGCCCTGCGTGAGCATCTGGCGCGGCTTGATGAGCTTTGGACCGAGTATCTGGGGGACGGCGCGCCGCGGTTGCTGCCGATTCGCCGGCAATTGGACCAGCGATCCGAGCGTATCGACTTGGCGAACGCCGCAGCCACGGGGGTGACGGGTGTCATCGCCCAGGTCAAACAGGCTGCGACGCAGTTGCACAAACCCGGACCGGCGATCGATACCGAAAAAGAGGCCCACCGATTACTGCGTACCCTGCAGGAACAAGCACGTCCCTTGTGCACCTGGTGGTTGCGCCAGAATGCCACCGACCTGCGGGCCTTGCGCTTGAACCGGACACTGGCATGGCTGGTTCTGGTCAATTATCCGGATGCCGACAGTGAGCGGGTCACCGCATTGCGCGGCCCCGCACCCGACAAGCTCAAGCGTTATGAAGAGCGTTTTGCCCAGGGTTATTTTGCCGACTTGATGCTGGAGATCGAGGCCAGTGTCTCAACGGCGATGTTCTGGCTGGACGGCGTTCGTATGGTCTGGCAATGCCTGGAGGCGTTGCAGGCTCACCCGGCCATGACGGAGTTGGAAGTGAGCTTCGCCCTGCTGTTGCAGCGTCTGCCGAATCTACCTGAGTTTCGCTTTCACGACGGTGCGCCGTTTGCCGACGCCACGACGCGCGACTGGATCGCACAGCACGTTTCCCATCATCTGCGGAAAACCGAGATACCCGGCGTGGCGACCTCTACCGAACCCTGGGAACTCGCCTTGCAGGACCTGATGCCCAGGTTGCGCAAAGACGGACTCAAGGTCGCCATCCATGAACTCAACCAAGGCCTGCATGCGGCCCGCAGCGACCGCGCCCGCTTCCATTGGCGGCTGGCCCAGGCTCGTGTGTGTGTCCAGGCCGGCAAGCACGAGCTGGCAAAAATCCAGCTCGAACATCTGGACCATGAGTTGCAGCGCACGGGCCTGGAACGCTGGGAGCCCGAGCTGGCGCTTCAAGTAACGCGGCTCCTGCACCGCTGCTGCGACCTGTTACCCCAGGATCACGCCGTGCGCGAGCGCAAGGAAGACACCCACCGCAGGCTGTGCCTCTTCGATCTTGAAGCGGTACTTGAATAGGCTTTCGAGCCACTCGAACAAGGAGAAATACCATGGCCAAAGAAGGTTCGGTAGCACCCAAGGAACGCATCAACCTCACATTCAAACCCGCTATCGGCGATGCCCAGGAAGACGTTGAACTGCCGTTGAAGCTGCTGGTGCTGGGGGATTTTATCCAGCGCGAGGACCCACGCAAGCTTGAAGACCGTAAGCCCATTGGCATCGATAAGAACACCCTCGATGAAGTGCTGGCCAAGCAGGCGTTGAGCCTCACTCTGAATGTGCCCAATCGTCTGCAGGAATGCCCCGACGTCGAGGAGCTGGGCATTCAGGTTCACATCAATTCGATGAAGGATTTCAACCCGGCACAGCTGGTCGAGCAGATTCCCGAGCTGCAAAAACTGATGGCTTTGCGTGAGGCGCTGATGGCGCTCAAGGGGCCCCTGGGCAATACACCGAGCTTTCGCAAGGCCATCGAACAGGCCCTGGCCGACGACGAATCCCGCGCCCGGGTATTGGCCGAGCTCGGGCTGAGCAGCCAAACCGCCTGACATTTTCAGTAAAAGGACACTGACCCATGACTCTGCAACATACTCCGATACCTGCCCAGGCCGCAGACGAGTACAGCATCCTCGACAACATCATCGCCCAGACGTTACTGAGTGCGGACGACGAGGCTTATGGAATTGCCAAGCGCGGCGTCTCGGCATTTATCGAAGAACTGATCAAGCCGCATAACAGTGGGGAACCGGTCAAGAAACGCCTGGTTGACCGAATGATTGCCGAGATTGACGAAAAGCTCAGCCGGCAAATCGACGAGATTTTGCATCACCCGGACTTCCAGGCCCTTGAGTCCGCCTGGAAGGGGTTGCAGTTGTTGATCGACCGCACCAACTTTCGGGAAAACATCAAGATCGAACTGCTCAACGTCTCTCGGCAAGACTTGCTCGATGACTTCGAAGATTCGCCCGAGGTGACTCAGTCCGGGCTCTACAAGCATGTCTACAGTGCCGAGTACGGCCAGTTCGGTGGCCAGCCGGTGGGCGCGATCATCGCCAACTATTTCCTTTCCCCCAGTGCTCCGGATGTGAAGCTGATGCAATACGCTTCCAGCGTGGCCTGCATGGCTCACGCACCGTTTATCGCCGCAGCCGGGCCGGCGTTCTTTGGATTGGAAAGCTTCACCGGGCTGCCTGACCTCAAGGATCTGCGAGATCATTTCGAGGGGCCGCAGTTTGCCAAATGGCAGAGCTTTCGCCAGAGCGAAGACGCGCGCTACATCGGGCTGACCGTACCGCGCTTTTTGCTGCGCACGCCCTATGATCCCCTTGAATGTCCGGTCAAGACCTTTGCCTACCGGGAAAACGTGGTCAACAGCCACGAGCATTATCTGTGGGGTAATACCGCCTACGCCTTTGCCACGCGCTTGACCGACAGCTTCGCGCGGTTTCGCTGGTGCCCGAATATCATTGGCCCCCAAAGCGGCGGTGCCGTGGAAGACTTGCCTCTGCATCACTTCCACAGCATGGGCGAAATCGAAACCAAGATTCCCACCGAGGTTCTGGTTTCCGACCGGCGTGAATACGAGCTCGCGCAAGAAGGCTTCATTGCCTTGACCATGCGCAAGGGCAGTGACAATGCCGCGTTTTTCTCCGCCAGCTCCGTGCAGAAACCCAAGCATTTCGGTATCAGTGCCGAGGGCAGGGAGGCGGAGCTCAATTATCGCCTTGGCACCCAGTTGCCCTACATGATGGTGGTCAACCGCCTCGCACATTACCTCAAGGTGCTGCAACGCGAACAACTGGGTTCTTGGAAGGAACGTACCGACCTGGAGCTGGAACTCAACAAGTGGATCCGTCAGTACGTCGCAGACCAGGAAAACCCCAGTGCCGAAGTGCGCGGTCGGCGGCCGTTGCGCGCGGCGCGCATCCTCGTCAGCGAAGTTGAGGGCGAGCCTGGCTGGTATCGCGTCAATCTGAGTGTGCGGCCGCACTTCAAGTACATGGGGGCGGATTTCACCCTGTCCCTGGTCGGCAAGCTCGATAAAGAATGAACGGGGCCCCGCGGATGACCCGTTACCAAAGCCTGTTCGAGCGACTCGAAGGCCCGGCAAAAACCTCGGCATGTGGCGCGACGTCCGTTGCGGCTCATCTGGGGAAAATGCTCAGTATCCGTGCAGGCAGCGTGCAGACGCTGCACGACTACGGCTTGCCCGATTTCAATGACATGAACCGCAGCCTGCACGAATCATTGAGCCAGTCGCGGCTGCTGATCGAGCGCTTTATCCGCGCGTACGAGCCGCGCTTGAAGCACGTTCGGGTGAGGGCATTGCCCCGTGACCACGATGCACTGGCCCTCGCGTTTGCCATCGAAGCCACCTTGTGCCTCGACGGTGTCACGCAGCCTGTGCTGTTCACTGCGCGCCTGCGTGACGCGGGGCAGGTCGAGGTCTTGCCGGATGTCTCTTAGCCCTTACTACCAACGCGAGCTCAGCGCGTTGCGACAGCTCGGACGACGCTTTTCCGAGCGTAATCCAGCGCTCGCGCCGTTTCTTGCGCAAGCCGGCCAGGATCCGGATGTGGAGCGCTTGCTCGAAGGCTTTGCGTTTCTCACCGGTCGCCTGCGCCAGAAGCTGGACGATGAGTTGCCCGAACTGACTCACGCCTTGATGCATTTGCTGTGGCCCAACTATATGCGGCCGATGCCGGCGTTCAGCATCCTGCAGTTTGATTCGTTGAAGCATGCAGGCCCCGGCGTGATGGTCGCACGGGACACACCCGTCGAAAGCGCGGCGGTCAATGGCGAGCGCTGCCGCTTTCGAACCTGTTACGCCACACAGGTCTTGCCGCTGCAACTGAGCGCATTGGAATACGCCGTCCAGGGCGAACGCGCGCTGTTGAGTCTGCGGCTGGAACTGAGTGCCGAGGGCAATTTCAGTGAGTGCGCGTTCGATCAATTGCGCCTGCACCTTACGGGCGATCGCTATATCAGCCAGGGTTTGTACCTGAGCCTGTTGCGCCAACTGGAAGGCATCGTGCTGCTGCCGTTCGACCGCGAGGGTCGTGCGGTCAATGATGCACACGGCCAGGCTCTGGTGTTGCGGCTTGGTGCCGACCAGGTGCAGCCAGTGGGGTTTGCCGAGGATCAGGCACTGATTCCCTATCCGCGCAATACCTTTGGTGGTTATCGCCATCTGCAAGAATACTTCGCCTTTGCGGACAAGTACCTGTTTGTCGATGTGCTGGGCCTGGACGTTCTGCAGCGGCTGCCTCATGAGGTGCTCAGGCAGGTCTGCGGCATGACCTTGTGCTTCGAGCTGCGCACCCCGTGCCAGGACGCCCAGCGCCCGACCTTGGATAACGTGAAGTTGCACTGCACGCCCATCGTCAACCTGTTCAAACACGATGCGGTGCCGATTCGCCTGGATGGCAAGCAGGATGAGTACCTGCTGATTCCGGATGAGTACTCACGGGGAAACGCTTGTGTATTTTCCGTCGACGAGGTTACAGGGTGGCGTCCTGGCGGCCTGGGGCACCAGATATACGTGCCGTTTGAATCCTTTGAGCATGACCGTGGTGACGGTGCATCGGCAGGCTCCCCCAGCTATAGCATTCGCCAGCGCACCTCGGCCCATCACGAAGGCCTCGACACCTGGCTGGCCTTTGGTGGTGGTCAGGGCCATGGCCAGGAAACACTGTCGATCGAGCTGACGTGCACGAACCACAACCTGCCTCGGCAACTCCAGGCGGGCGATATCAACCAGGCGTGCGAACACACGCCCCAGGGCTTGTCGTTTCGCAATATCTGCGCACCGACCGCCAGTTTTGCGCCACCCCTGGATCAGGATTTTCTCTGGCGGCTCATCAGTAACATGTCGCTCAACTACCTGTCGCTGAGCGATATCAATGCGCTGAAGCTGATTCTCGAAACCTACGACCTGCCGCGTTATCACGACCGGCAAGCGCAGAAGGTCAGCCAAAGAAAGCTCGGTGCACTGCAATCGATCAGTCATACCGCCGTCGACCGCCTGCACCGTGGCATGCCCTTTCGAGGCGTGCGGATCGACCTGGCCATCGACGCCCAGGGCTTCCTGGGCCAGGGTGAAGTGTTTGTGTTCGCGTCGGTACTCAACGAGTTCTTTGCGCTGTACGCCAGCCTGAATGCCTACCACGAACTGCAAGTCATCAGCACACAAGGAGACGTGTACCTATGGCCACCTCGGATGGGCCTGCAACCCCTGCTTTGACCGAACTGTCGCGCATCATCCGCGAGTACTCGCTGTTCCAGGCGATTTTGCAGGTGATCGAACGCCTGCGCGATGCCCATCCGTTGCTGGATGACAATGCGCTGTATGACCGGTTGGAGTTTCAAGCCAATCCGGGGCTTGGGTTTCCCGGCCACGACATTGATCGGCTGGAGTTTTTTGTCGAGCACGGCCAATTGCGTGCTCGCCTTCGCCTGAACGTACTGGGCCTGTGCGGTGCGGCCTCGCCATTGCCGGCCTTTTACGGCGAGCAGGCGTTTGCCGATGGTGCCCAGGGGAACGCGACCCGGGATTTCCTGGACCTGTTTCACCATCGTCTGCAGCGATTGATGTTGCCAATCTGGCGCAAATACCGCTACCGGGCATGTTTTCAGGCCGGGGCGCGGGACGCGTTTTCCGAGCAGATGTTTGCACTGATTGGTTTGCGCGGGAGGCAGATCCGTGGTGCTGCGCAATTGGACTGCAGACGGCTGTTGCCCTATTTGGGATTGCTTGGCCTGCGGGCGCATTCGGCAGCCTTGATCGAGACCGTGCTGCGGTACTACTTCAAACACAACCGCTTGTTTATCGAGCAATGGGTCGAGCGTTCGGTGGTCATCGCCTGCTCACAGCGAAACCGGTTGGGGAAGGCCAATAGCGTGCTGGGCCAGGACCAGGTGCTGGGAAGCCGGGTTGCCGACTGCGGTGGCAAATTCAGGGTGCACCTGGAGGGCCTGGACTGGCAGCGCTTTCATGGTTTCTTGCCCACCGGCCCCGACTACCCACTGCTGTGTTCGTTGGTGCGACTGACGGCGCGGGACCCGCTGGAATATGACCTGCGGCTGGTCTTGGCCAAAGAGCACATGCGGCCGCTGCACCTGGGTGAACACAACATCTGCCGACTGGGCTGGACCAGTTGGCTGGCACACGAATGCGCCGACGGCGTGGTCATCGTGGCCGGCAATGCGCATTAGGAACCATTGATCATGATGAATGTAGACCTGCAACAACTGATACAAACGTTGACTCCCCAGGCACGTCGAGACCTTGAACGCTCGGCTGAACGTTGCGTGACACGCGGTGGCAGGGAAGTTCTGGTTGAAGACCTTCTACTGATCCTGCTGGAGCATCGTGATGGCCTGTTAGCGCGGGCGCTGGCTGACGCCGGGCTTGAGGTCGGCGAGCTGGAAGCGATACTGCAACCCAAGGGCGAGGCGAGTGCTTCGCGCAATCCGGTGTTCGCCCAGCCCCTCGTGCAATGGCTGCAACAGGCATTGATGGTTGCCCACCTGGAGTTGCGCCAAACCGATGTTGATCACGGTGCGCTGTTACTGGCGTTGCTGCGTCACCCGCAGCAGCATGCAGGCAGTGGCTATCAACAGTGGTTAAGTCGCCTCGATGCACAGCGCGTGCTCGGTTTTGTGCTGAGCCAGGCGGCGCAAACCGTCTCGGCAGCGAGCAGTGAATCATTGTTGGCGCGGTTTACCCACGACCTCACACATCAGGCGCAAGAGGGGCGTATCGATCCCGTGTTATGTCGCGATAGCGAGATTGACCAGTTGATCGACATTCTGGTTCGCCGACGCAAAAACAACCCGATCCTTGTTGGCGAAGCCGGAGTGGGCAAAACCGCCGTGGTCGAGGGCCTGGTCCTGCGCATTACCCGGTCGCAGGTGCCGGAGCCTCTTAGAAATGTGCGAATACTCACCCTCGATATGGGATTACTGCAAGCCGGCGCCAGTATCAAGGGTGAATTCGAACGGCGCCTAAAGGGTGTTATCGATGAGGTCAATGCCTCGCCCCAGCGTGTCATCCTGTTTATCGACGAAGCCCACACCCTGGTGGGGGCGGGGGGCCAGGCGGGTGGCTCCGATGCCGCCAACCTGCTCAAGCCGGCCCTGGCCCGCGGCGAGCTACGGACCATCGCCGCCACAACCTGGTCGGAGTACAAAAAGTACTTTGAAAAAGACCCGGCATTGGCTCGGCGTTTCCAGCCTGTGCGGGTGGACGAACCCAGCGTTGAACAGGCGGTTTCGATTCTGCGCGGGCTGGTCTCGGTGTACGAATCCAGCCATGGCGTGTACGTGCGCGACGATGCCGTCGTTGCAGCCGCGCATATGAGCGCCCGTTACCTGGCCGGGCGCCAGTTGCCCGACAAGGCAGTGGACGTTCTGGATACCGCCTGCGCTCGCGTGCGTATCCGTCGCGAAGCGTTGCCCGAAGCCTTGCAGCGCCTGGACGTTGAGCAGACCGAGGGCGTTCGGCGCTCCCAGGCACTGGCCCGTGATCGCGATGCCGGGTTTGCGGTGGATGAGCAAGCTCTGCACGCGTTGAATCTGCGTCTGGAGGCTGTCGAGTGTGAACGCCAACGGCTGATCACGCTGCACGGCGCGCAACCGGTGATCAATCTTGAGGTGTGTCCGCGCGGGGTGGCCCAGGTCATCAGCGCCTGGACCGGTATCCCCGTTGAGCAGCTGTCCCTTGAACACAATGAAAGGGTACTGGGGTTTGCCGACGCGTTGCGCGCGCGCGTTCTCGGCCAGGAGCAAGCCGTGCGGGCGCTTGATCGCAGTCTGCGCGCCGTGGCTGCCGGGGTTCACAAGGCCGATGCCCCCCTCGGCGTATTCCTGCTGGTGGGGCCCAGTGGGGTGGGCAAGACCGAGACAGCCATGGCACTGGGTGACCTGATGTACGGCGGCGAGCGCTTCGTTACCACGCTCAATATGTCTGAGTTTCAGGAAAAGCACTCCCTGTCGCGATTGATCGGTGCCCCGCCGGGTTATGTCGGGTATGGCGAAGGCGGTGTGCTGACCGAGGCCGTGCGCCAGCGTCCCTATTCGGTGGTGCTGCTCGACGAAGTCGAAAAAGCCGACCCCGAGGTACTCAACCTGTTCTATCAGATCTTCGACAAGGGGCGGGCCAATGACGGTGAAGGGCGGGAAATCGACTTTCGCAACACGCTGATTTTGATGACCTCCAACTTGGGCAGCGATCGCATCGTCGAGGTATGCGCCGGTGGTTCGCACCCGGATGCACAGGCAGTGCAGGAAGCGATTCGTCCGCTGCTGCGCGATTATTTCAAGCCTGCGTTGCTGGCGCGTATGTGTGTGGTGCCCTATTACCCGGTGGTGGGCGAAGTCTTGCACGACCTGACGAGGCTCAAGCTGGACCGTCTGGGGCAGCGGCTGCAGTCACGCAACCTGGCCTTCAGTTATAGCGCCGAACTGGTCACGCACATGGCCGAGCGCTGTACCCACAGCGACAGCGGGGCGCGCTATATCGACCACTGGATCGAAGCCTGTCTGTTGCCGCAGATCGTCGATCGACTGCTGGGCGCCATGGCCGTCGGTGAAAGCCTGTCACGTGCATATGCTGGCCTCGATGGCAATGGGCAACCGGCTTGCGAGATCAGCCAATGACGCAGAGCCCGTTGACACTCTTGCCTCATTCCCTGGCTTACGCCGAAGCGCTGCTGGGATGGTTCGCTCGCCTGGGCATCGATGGCGACGAGACGAGCTTGCCCGACCTGTGTGTGGCGGCGGTCGCACAACTGAGCCAGTGCGAACTCAGCCAGCTGTATTGGCGCGACGGAGCAACAGGTCGGCTCGACTTGATTGCCCAGCATTGGCCCGGCGCATTGCCACTGGGCGAGGTGGCGCGTGGCCCTGACTTTCAACATGAACAGGTGCTGCAGTATGTCGTGGATCAGCGTTGCTCCCTGGCGCTCAACGATCCGGCCAACAGCCTGTTCCAGTGCGGGTTCCTGCCGGCAACGGCAACGCCCTGGCGTTCAATATCGTGCATGCCCCTGTTCGATCGGCGCAAAACCGTTGCGGGTGTGCTGCTGTGCGCCAGCCAGCGCACGGCGGCGTTGCAGGACTATTCGCCGTCCTTGAGCCAACTGGGCAGCTTCACCCTGAGTCAACTGGAACGACTGCGGCGTGTGCGTCCTGTCTGCAACGATGCTGCGGCCAAGACCTCTGCGTCGATAGCCTGTGCCGCCCATGGGCTGATCGGTAACAGCCCACGCATGGATGAAACCTGCCGGTTGATCGGCAAGGTTCTGAATACCGCCTACACCGTGTTGCTGCGCGGGGAGACCGGAACCGGTAAAGAGGTGGTGGCGCGGGCTATTCACAGCGCAGGGCCACGCAGTGGCAAGGCGTTTGTGGTGCAGAACTGTGCCGCCTTCCCCGAAGGTTTGCTGGAAAGTGAATTGTTCGGCTATCGCAAAGGTGCCTTCACCGGTGCGGAGCGTCACCACACGGGGCTGTTTGACGCCGCTGACGGCGGCACGCTGTTGCTGGATGAAATCGGCGATATGCCGCTGTCACTGCAGGCCAAGCTGCTGCGGGTTTTGCAGGAGGGCGAAATTCGTCCATTGGGCGCCAGCACGGCGCACAAGGTCGATGTGCGCATTGTCGCGGCGACCCACCGCGACCTCGCCGCGATGGTGGCCGACGGCAGTTTTCGCGAGGACCTTTACTACCGCCTGGCACAGTTTCCCATCGAGCTACCGGCCTTGCGTGAACGGGACGGCGACGTATTGCTGCTGGCCCGGGACTTTGCGCACAAGGCCTGTGCAGCGCTGGGCCGCACGCCGGTGGAGTGGTCGAGTTCGGCCCTGGACCAGCTGTCGAACCATGCGTTTCCCGGCAATGTCCGTGAACTCAAATGCCTGGTGGAACGCGCGGTACTGCTCTGTGACGACGCGGTGATCCTGCCGGCGCACTTGTCCCTGTCGTTAGTACCGACCGGGGCGCCCGCCGACGCCACGTTGCGCCAGCGCCTGGAGCGGGTGGAGCGGGTTTTCCTGATCGATTGCCTGCACAAGAACCGTGGCAACCGCACCCGCACCGCCCGTGAGCTGGGCGTTGCGCGGCGCACGCTGTTGTACCGCCTTGCACGTTTGAACATCCCCTGTGGCGACGTCCGAGGGGAATGCTGAATGACGCACCGGTGGATTCGATGCCGCTTCGCCGACCTGACTTTCCTGGGAGATACCTGATGCCTCTGCGTCCATGGCAAGCCGTTGCGCTTGTGTTGTGTTTGTTGGGCGGTTGTAACGCCAATTACGTTTTTGATGACGCCGACTACCGTCCGCTGGGTGATCCCCAGGCGTCCCGTCGCGGCCAATGAACAAGGGGACTCTGTCATGCAATTAGTATTCGAGGTCTGCGATACCGCGAGCGGCGAGCCGCCGGCCAGCAAGGTATTTGATGGGGTTGGCGGCGTGATTGGCCGCGGAGCGGGCTGTGACTGGACACTGCTGGATGCCAGCCGTTCGCTCTCCAGCCATCATGGCTTGGTCAGCTACCGGGAGGGTCAGTATTACCTCACAGACATCAGCAGCAACGGTATTGGCGTTTCGGGCGGTACGGAGCGTTTGCTCAAGGGCCGGGCACGCTTGATCGCTGAAGGTGAAATCTATCAACTGGGGCCGGTGGATATTCGCGCACGGCTGGTGGCGCGTGGGGCTGCGCCTGATCGGCCAACGCTGGCGCGGGCCGATACGATTCCTGATGATGCTTTCCTGGGTTTGGATCCCGTGCATGCGCTCGACCATGAACGGCCGTACGCCGATTCGTCCGAGGACCTCGATGCGTTGCAAACCCTGGCGCAAATGCCGATCTGCGAACTCGCGCAGGGGGCTGTAGAGCGGGATCACCTGATCGTGCCGAGATGGGCCGAGCCAGAGGGCACTGACGCGCCCCCTCAACCGCCCACAGTGCCGATCCCGCAAGCCTTCTGGTCGCAATTCGGCGACGCCCTGGGCGTGCGTGTGGATGCGCTCGATACCCCTGGGCGCGAGGCCCTGGCGCTCAAGGTGGCGGGCCTGTTCAAGCAAACAATCGACGGCGTGCGGCAGAGCCTGCGAACGCGCGATGAGCTGAACATGGAATTGAACCTGAGCGGTGCCACCCCCACGCTCAGCCGCCGTAACCCCTTGAGAGAGTGCGCTGACACTCAGGCCGCCCTGACGGTGTTGCTGGGCACCGCGGAGCCCGATCAACTGCCGGCCGAGTTGGCGATCAGCCAGGCCAACCGGGAGATTCAGGTCCATCAACTGGCGTTGGTCGTGGCTTGTCGCGCCAGTTTGCGCGCGGCAGTGGCAGCGTTCGCACCGGGCCATCTGTTGCTGTGTTTCGAACGCGAGGACAGCCCGCCGAGATTTTCCACGGACGGTGCCTATTGGCGGGCTTACCAACGCCATTACCGGCGGATGGTCGACGGGCCTGGCCTGGACGATCACCTGTTGCGCAACGATTTTTCCAAGGCCTACGCAGAGCAGGTACGCCTGGTCTCCACCTTGCATTCGGCCTATCCGGGATGACAGCCATGTATCGAGTCACCGCTGTATCACTGCTGGTCGCGCTGGGCCTGTTGGCCGGTTGCAGCAGCCTGTCACCGTTTTCAACCTTGACCAAACTGGACCTGACATTGACCGCCAGCGAAACCGTCAACCCCGACCTGCACGGGCGTCCCTCTCCCGTGGTTGTGCACCTGATCGAGTTGCGCCACCCGGTTGCATTCGAGAACGCCGATTTCTTCAGCCTCTATGGTCGGGCCGAACAGGTACTGCCCAAGGATTGGGTCGGCAGCGAAGAACTGGAACTGCGCCCTGGTGAACAACTGGCGCTCAAGCTCAGCGTTGAACCGCACAGCCGCTATATCGGCGTGCTGGCAGCCTATCGGGACTTGCCCCATGTGCAGTGGCGGCTGGTGCTGCCAGTGACCCGGCAGCAACTGACGCGTGCCGACCTGCTATTCGATGAGTCGGGTATCCGCGCCACCGACCGTCAAACCCGCAACCGGGAGGATCGAGATGCCGGTTCATAAAGTCGTCTGGCAAGAAGGCATGTTGCTGCGACCCCAGCACCTGCAGCATAACGATCGTTATTACCACCAGCAGCTCAACCGCACACGCTTGCTGGGTAGTGATGGTTGGGGGTTCCTGGGCCTGGACGTCGACGTGCAATACCTCAATATGGGCAAAGTGGTGGTCAACCAGGCCAGTGGGGTGTTTCCCGACGGAAGCCTGTTCGAGCTCGACAGCACGATGCCGCCGCTGGTGTTGCAGGTGCCGGCCGACGTTGACGGACAAGCCGTGTACCTGGCATTGCCGTTGGCCATCGGCAGTCAGGTCGAGGTGCGAACGCCGGCGCAAAACGATGTCCTGTCGCGGTACGTCAGCTGTGAGTCGCAGGTCATTGACTCCAATGCCGGCGTCGACGCCAGCTGCCGGATCAACTGCGCGCGCCCGGATCTGCGTCTGTTGTTGGGCGAGCAGCCCGGCGATGCGCTGCATGTGACGCTGCAGGTCGCACAGGTCCTGAATTCGACCCGTGAGGGGGGCGTGAAGCTTGACGCGGATTTTGTACCGACGTTCATCTACCTGCAACGTTCGGGGTATCTGTCATCGTGCGTCAAGGAAGTGATCAGCCTGCTGGCCAGCCGGGGGGATGCGATTGTTGCGCGTATCGAGGGCGGTGGCGGTGCGGCGGGGGCGCAGGTCGGCGAATTTCTCATGTTGCAAATGATCAACCGTAGCGAGTTGGTATTGCGTCACTACCTGGACCAGGGCCAGGTGCGGCCGGAGGTGCTGTATCGGGCGTTGCTGTCGATACTGGGCGAGCTGTCCACCTTTGCCATTGAGAACAAGCGGGCGCAGGTGGACGTGCGCTACCGGCATGGCGATCAGGGCATGAGTTTTCGCGGGTTGATGGAGCGCCTTCGCACCGTACTGTCGTCTGTACTGGAGCAGCACGCGCTCGAACTGAGCTTGCAACCGCGTCAGTACGGGGTCCTGGTCTGCCCGGTGAGTGACCTCAAGTTGCTGGGCGCAGCCACCTTCATTCTCGCAGCAAGCGCCCAGTGTGATTCGGAGGCGCTGCGTCAGCGGCTGCCGGCGCACCTGAAGATCGGTCCTGTGGAGCGTATCCGCGAACTGGTCAACCTGCACCTTGCCGGCATCAAGGTCCGGCCACTGCCGGTGGCGCCGCGACAGATCCCGTTTCATGCCGGCAAGACGTATTTCATGCTTGAGCTCAGCGCCCGTGACATCACGCAATTGGAGCAATCGGGAGGGTTTGCCTTCCACGCCAGTGGCGAGTTTGTCGAGCTCGAACTCAATTTCTGGGCCATCAGGAACTGAACGCCATGACCATGGACAGCGAATACCCACTGGACGAGAAAACCGTGCTGCTGGACCGCGAAGGGCAGGGGCCGGCGCAGGGAGCGGTGACGGACTTTGCGTCACCGCCGCGCTTCGAACACCTGGAAGACCGGATGATCTATACCGCCGGGTTGCCGGCCGGGCAGCACTTCAATATAGGACCGAACAGCCTGGTCGACGCCGCCTGGGACCTGCTGTCACAGGTTGCCCAACTCAGGGCCAGCAGCCGAGAAAACCTGCAGACCCTCAACGATCGGCTGTCATTGGGCATCACGGCCTTCGAGACGCGAGCCTTGCACCAGGGAGCGGACCAGAGTCAGGTCATGTCGGCGCGTTATGTGCTGTGCAGCGTCATTGACGAAGCGGTGGTCACCACCGCATGGGGGGGGCGCAGCGACTGGTCGAAGACGAGCCTGTTGAGCCGCTTCCACAACGAAACCTTCGGCGGCGAAAAGTGCTTCCAACTGTTGGAGCGTTTATCTCGCGACCCCGTCAAGCACCTGGCGATACTGGAGCTGATGTTCCTGTGCCTGTCGATGGGCTTCGAAGGTAAATACCGCGTCATGGAGAGGGGCGCGGAGCAGTTGGAGGCGGTGCGCGATGGCTTGTATCGACAGATCAGGCACGTTCGGGGGGATCGTCCGCTGGTGCAGCGGCCAGCGGTGGCCGCTCATCCGGTGGGCGCGCGGTTGCGCGTGATATCCGCCACTTGGATCGCGGTCGTCGCGTTCAGCGCGTTGCTGGCGATGTATTCGGGGTTTGCCTGGGTGCTGCTCAATGAGCGAAACACCGTACTCCAACTTTTTCAACCGGTGGCGCCGGATCAGACGCGGTCGCCCTTGTAACGCTGGGAGCTATGAATGAACGCATTCTTCAAGGGCGCGGGCACGGTGCTGCGCAAGGTCTGGGTCTGGAGCCTGTTGCTGCTGTTGGCCGGCGCGCTGCTGGTGTGGTTTGTCGGACCGTTGCTGGCGGTGGATGACCATCGTTTCTGGCAAGGTTCGACGGCTCGCCTGCTGACCATCTGCGGGTTGTGCCTGCTTTGGGGGCTGGCGATGGTCGTGGTGGGCGCTTCTCGCTCGGCAAGGCTCGACCCGCCTGAGCACCTGCAGCGCCATCAGCACCAGAGCCTGATCGCTGACGAGCGCAGGCAAGTGCGGGGACGCTTCAAGGCGCTGCAACACGCCCTTAAAACCACTCGACGCTATGGCGACCGCAGCGAACGTTGGCGCAACGATTTGCCCTGGTACCTGTTGATCGGTGCGCCGGGCAGCGGCAAGACCTGCCTGCTGGCGGCCTGCGGACTGCAACGGACGCTGGAGCGGGGCGAGGGCGCCACTGCCTGTTTTGACTGGCATATGGCCGACCAGGCGATACTGCTCGAAAGTGCCGGGCGCTACCTGACCCAACCGGATCCCTCGGTGGATGGGGCGGGATGGTCGGCGTTGCTGGACCTGCTCAAGGCGCGCAAGAGAACGCGCCCGCTCAACGGCGTCGTGGTGACGCTGGCGGTGGAGACCCTGCTCGGCAGCAACGAGCATGACCTGGACCTGCATGCGCGCCATGTGCGTACCCGCTTGCAGGATATCCAGCAGGCGCTGCATGTGGACGTGCCGGTTTATCTGGTGCTGACCCAGGCCGACCGGTTGCCGGGGTTCATCGAATTCTTTGATACGCCCCACGCAGATGTCGGCGAAGGTGTATTGGGTGAATGTATCGCGCCAGGCAATGCCGGCATCGACATTGTCCGGGTGCGAGAAGCGTTCGAGACGCTGCTGCAACGCCTGGGAGCAGAGCTGATCCCGCGTATGCACCAGGAGCGAAGTCTGGAATGTCGCGGCCGGATGCTGGATTTGCCTCGGCAGGTGGCGAGCATCGGTGAACGTTTGTGCCTGTTTGTGGAGTCTGCATTCTGTGCCCACCGCTTTGAGCGCATTAACGGCTTGCGCGGGTTTTACCTGACGTGCGCGGGAGGCGGTGGCAGGCGTGCGCATTTCGTCCAGGCGCTGTTCGACCAAGTGATTTTTGCCGAAGCCGAACTTGCCGGGTTACACAGGCCGGAACGGCAGCGTATTCGTCGCCGCCAGCGCTTGCTGGCGCTGGCCGCATCGCTGGTGCTGGCCGGCGCGGGGGTGATATGGACGCACAGCTACAGGGTCAACCACCAGCGCCTGGGCCAACTGGCGGACCTGAGCTTCGCCTCCGCGCTCGGTCAAGCGGATACGGATGATGGCCTGGCGCTGCTGCCGTTGCTGGACAGTCGGCTGGCGGCGACACAGGTGTTTCCAGCGTTGGCGGATGCCAGTCTGTTCGAGCGGGGCGGATTGTATCAAGGCGAGGCGAGCCGTTCACGGTTGACCAGTGCCTATGAAGACGCGTTACGCCAGCGATTATTGCCCTGGGTGACCGCGCTGCTGGAGGAACAGGTGCGCACTCGTCTGGATGAGCGCGAGCAGTTGCTGGAAGCTCTGCGGGCCTACCTGATGCTCAACCTACCCGAGCGCCGTGATAGCGCGTGGCTGGCGCAGCACTTGGCCGCTTACCTGTCTGTGCGTTATACCGGGGATGCGTCGGCGCAGAAACGCTTGAACGAACATGTTTCGCGGCTGCTGGCGCAACCCTTTGTGGCGCCCTTGAATGCGCAACGAGTGGCGCAGGCTCGTCAGCAATTGCGCGGCGAGTCGCTGGCGGACGTGGTCTACCGGGTGTTGCGTGAGCAATCGCGCAGTCTGGAACCCTATCGCCTGGCGCAGGCGCGAGGATTCGCCGCTGTCGATCAGCCCATACCCGGTTTCTACACCAAAAGGTACGTGCAGTATTTTGAAAAACAGGGGCCGCGCCTGGTCAATGCCATCGCCCAGGATAATTGGGTGCTGGGCGAGGCCGCCGACCTCAGCGCGCTGGGGCTGCGCCAATTGATGCAAGCGCTGGAGCAGCGCTATTTCACCGACTACGCACATGCCTGGAGCGAAGCCATTGGCCGCATCCGCCTGCAACACAGTGAGAGCCTGCGCCAGCATGCCGAAGGAATTGCGAGCCTCACGTCAGCGCAGTCACCGCTGGTGGAGTTACTGCAACAGGTGCGCGAAAACACCCGTCTGCCCACGACAAGCGATCGTTTTGATGCGGTGACCCGGCAGGCGGGTGCGCTGGGCGTGGCGGCCCAGGAGGTCGGCTCCGCTGTGTTGTTCAACCCGTCGGCGAACCCGGCGACGCCAGACTCCGCTCGACGAGCGCTGCAGCGGCGCTTCGAGCCCTTGCACCTATTACTCGACGCTGAACAGAACCCCGGCGCGGACCTGATGCAGGCTCTGCGGCTACTCGATGAATGGCATCTGCAACTCGCGGCGCTCAACCGCGAGGGCGCGCCGGAGCAGGCGGGCTTCAAGATGGCCAAGCAACGCATGGAAGGGCAACTGCCACTGTTGGGTGATTTGCGCGATGCCGCCGCACGCTTGCCACTACCCCTCAAGGACTGGTTCGACGGCATTGCCGACGACAGCTGGCGGCTGTTGCTCGACGAGGCCTATGTCCATGTGAACCAGCGTTACCAAAGTGAGGTGTATGGCTTCTACGCCAAGGCTATTGCGCGTCGATATCCGTTCAACGCCCATGCCGGCAGTGACGTCGCCCTTGTTGATTTCCAGGAGTTCTTCAAACCCAGAGGCGGCATGGCGCGATTCTATGATAGTTACCTGCGTCCCTTCGTCAGTGCCGAAGGCAACCGTTATCGGTTACGCGCAATGGACGGTCGCAGCCTGCCGTTGTCGCGCTCGCTGCTGGACCAACTGGCGAAAGCCCAACTGATTCGGCAAGGTTTTTTTACAGAAGACCAAGGCGACTGGGCGGTGCGCTTTACGCTGGCGCCCTACAGCCTGGACCAGGCAGTCAGTCGGGCGCTGCTGAGCATCGGCGATCAACAGCTTGAGTACCGCCATGGCCCGATCGTGTCGACAGCATTCCAGTGGCCGGGCGATACGCACAATGGCCGCAGTAGCCTGGTATTGGAGCGCGGTGCGCAGCGGCCGTTGGGGATCGAAAAGAGCAACGGGCCCTGGTCGTTGTTCCGGTTCCTGGACTTGCTGCAAAGTGAGCCCGCCAATGGTCGCGACGCACAGCTGCTCAAGGCCGATCTCGGCGGTCTGCGCGCCAACTTCATGTTGGTCAGCCAACGCAATGCGAACCCTTTCCAGATGTCGGCCTGGCGTACGTTCCGCCTGCCGGAGCAGCTGTGAACCCGGCGCAAGACCGCTGGCGCAGCGCCGGGCGTACGTTGCAGGGCAAGGGGCGCGAGCGCAACGAGGACGCGTATCTTGACTGCCCCCAACGCGGTTGTTGGGTGGTCGCCGACGGCATGGGTGGCCACCGGGCTGGAGATTTGGCCAGCCAGTGGGTGGTCAGCGGCCTCGCCGCGTTACCCGACCAGGACGGTTTAGACCGCCGTATGCAAGCGGTGCGGCAGTGTCTGCGAGGGCTCGACAGTCGTTTAGGGCAGGCGGCGATGCACGCCACTGACGGCGCCGGCATCATGGGCAGCACCGTGGTCGTGCTGTTGCTGGAAGGTCAACGTGCCGCCTGCATCTGGGTAGGGGACAGCCGTTGCTATCTGTGGCGTGGGCAGCGCCTGTATCAGCTTTCGAGGGATCATTCCCTGCAGCAGCAATTGATGGACAAGCAGCGATTGAGCCAGCAGCAGGCCTGCGCCCATCCGAAAGCCAGGGCGTTGACGCGCGCCATTGGCGGCCGGCAGCCCGTCAGCCTGGAGGCACTCGAACTGACTACCCGGCCAGGTGACGTATTTCTGTTGTGCAGTGATGGCGTGTATCAGGGGCTCAGCCATGATGAGTTGGGGAACGCCTTGAATGCAGGTTCGCCACGGCAGGTGGTGGATCGGTTGTTCACCCAGGTGTTGCGAGGAGCGGCGCGGGATGACCTGACGGCGGTGGTGGTGCAACCATGAGTGGGATCACTGCGGCATCGAACCTGCTCGCCGGCCGGTACCAGTTGGAACGCGTTTTGGGGACCGGTGGCATGGGCGTGGTCTATCGCGCCCGTGACCTGCTGCACGAGGCTTTCGGTGAACCCAACGCGTGGGTCGCGGTCAAGCTGTTGGGCGACACGCTCTGCGAGTCCGCCGACGGCCATGTATTGCTTTACAGCGAATTCTCCCTGGCGCGGGGCTTGCGGCATGACCATGTGGTACGGGTATTCGCCTTCGAGGTCGACACCACCCGCCAAGTTGCGTTTTTTACCATGGAGTTACTGCACGGCATGAGCCTGGACCGGTTGCTGCTGGAGTGTCCCGACGGCTTGCCCTGGCAGGAATTGCAGCCGGTGGCTGTGCAACTGCTGGATGCGCTTGCCTATGTCCACAGGCAAGGCGTGCTGCATGGCGATGTGAAACCTTCGAATATCATGGTGGGCGAGCAGGGCGTGCGTTTGTTCGATTTTGGCCTGGGCCACGCCCAGGCGCGGCAGGCGGCCGGGTTGCCAGGTTTGAGTCGTAGTCGCTTGAACGCCTGGACCCCGGCGTACGCTGCACCGGAACTGCTGGCCGGTGGGGGCCTGTCCGCCACCGCCGACCTGTATGGCGCTGCCTGTGTGCTCTATGAGCTCGCCCACGGGCAGCGCTCGGGCGAACGCCAGCCCAATGAACCCTTGCCCAAACCTCGCCAGTTACCCAGGCATTGTTGGCCGGCATTGCACTCGGCATTGGCGATGGACCCCGCGCACCGAAGCGTCACGGTTACGCAACTGCGCGACGCGATGGCCGGTCGACGGCGCCGGTGGTTTGTGTAGCGTAAGCATTAAACGGGCAACCCGTGGAGGTGGGTTGGAACAAGCGTTTGCTCCAAGAGGGTAGGTGCGAATGGCACTTAAAACATATAAAGATAAAATGGAGCTGTTATTCTAAATAAATATAAAAAACTGTTAGTTTTAACAGGTGGGTTCTTCCATTTTATCTAGTAGGTTGAAGGTGTGGCATCGTCGCATCTAATACTTTCGAGGAATTATATTATGTTAACTGATCGTCAAAGGTCGTTTACCGCGCGATTGAAGTGCGATGGTTATCCTATTAGTTTTAATACATTGAAGTTGGTAGGAGAAGTTATTGAGGCCCCCTTTGGGCACCATGGAACAGCTACTGCTAACGCTCTTACTGCGCACGCATCGCTGGTCCCGAGTGATTATTTGTGCTTGAATAGTAAGGCTTACCCGGTCTTGCTCTATTTTCGATATGTGTCTGATTCCTATAATGTGTATGTTCGACAGGACGACTGCCCAAAGTATGGAAAATGTCTTCAGTTATCAGGAGGTTGGGTGATTGCGTCGGATGCGCCGACAGGTTTTCGCCTAGTTAAAAAAGATGCTGAGGACTGTCCAATATATCTTCACCAACATCGCGACGCAACCGGCTCTATTGGTATTCTAGTACCTGGTGGTTCCTCGTGGCACTCGTTGCTGCGGCAGGATACACTTAAAGAAGTTGATTATACTCACAAGTACGCATATCTTTGCACTCAAGGCAAGGCCGCCTATTTTAGCTTTGAAGATATAACGTGGAATGTGCCTTGGGTGAGTAGTCCAGATGAACGCTGAGTATCTATTTGTGGAGCATGAAAATAGCGGAAAATGCGGGCGCGGAAAACACAGTAAACGTTAAAAGGAATCGATGCCAGACTTAAATCTGAATCCACCTGTTAATGACATTCTACTGATAAGAAACCCGCCTCTCCAGGCTGTGTGAAAACCTAGCAATCTGCGCAGCGCTCGAAGAAAATGCTCCGTATCGAAAGATACGGAGCATTTTT
>NZ_JAQQPT010000033.1:0-67538 GCF_036688725.1 Pseudomonas lactucae
TTCACCTCCAAGTCACCAGCGTGGCCACCACAGCCAAGCTGGTTGCGCTTACGCGCAACGCGCCATGCCTGGCGCACACAAAAAAGGGCCCACCTTTCGGTGAGCCCTTCTAGACCGCCCAGCAGAGCGGATTTTGTTTGGTAGGCGCGATTGGACTCGAACCAACGACCCCCACCATGTCAATGTCTGCTTGCGCAAGCTGCAAGCCTTGCTGCTCTTGGATTTCACAGAACGCCCATTCACATCATGAGGCGTCAAAAATGGCCAATATTCGCTTACTTCCGTCCGGCAACTGGAACGCTCAGGTACGGATAAAGGGTAAATCTCCCCAGTCAAAAACCTTCAACACCAAAGCTGAAGCAGAGTCATGGGCGAACCAGATCGAAGCCGTGACGATGGATCGCAAGCATCACACTATCTATACGTTAGGTATGACGTACTGCGAAACCATGCTCAAGGGCAAAGGCAGCTACGACCACGCACGGAAAATCGTGGAGCATCTGGGCAGACACTTCACCCAGCCCATTCACGAAATCACCCCGCAGATGATCAACGACTTCAAGATCATGCGATTGAAGAGAGTGAAGCCGTCCACGTGCAGAACGCAGCTCGCATTTATGTCCCGCTTCTTTAGGTTCGCCAAGCGCGGCTTGCTGATCGACATTCACAATCCCGTTAGTGACATTGCACTGCCCAAACCTGACCGGTCATCAGACAAGGTAATCCGTGCAAGTGAGCTTGAGCGGCTGCTGGCAAAATTATCTCCAACAATGAAGCTCATTGTTGAACTGGCATACGAAACTGCGATGCGACGCTCTGAAATCCTGAAGCTGACGAAAGACTGCCTGCACCTCAGTGACCGCATTGCCGATGTGATCGACGGGAAGAACGGCACACGGTCAGTCCCCCTCACCCACCGTGCTGTTGAAATACTCCAACTTGCCCAACTGTGGGCCACTGTGGCACGCCACCCAAACGGCCAAGTGTTCATGGTTACACCGCACGCCGTAACTCAGGCTGTGCGCTTGGCACGCGTGAAGGCAGGCTTAGACAGTAGCGTCCGACTTCACCAACTCAGGCATACCAGAATCACTAACGTGGCGAAGAAAGGGTTTAACAATGCTCAGATAATGATTGTCTCAGGACACAGGGATACACGATCCGTAGCGCGATACTCTCACCTGAATGTCAGGGACGTATTACACCTGATCGACTGAACAAACCGGATAGGCAGCCATGATGAATTAGGAGTTGGCTGCCTCGCCCATCCAAAGTGATTCGGCAAGTCAAAGACGAAATGTGGAGTTAACGATCCTCGTAAGACCTTCCACAGCTTCCGCCATACGTTCATTAATGACTTGAGGGATGCAGGAGTAGAAGACTCGCTGATCAAGCGTATCGTTGGTCATCTTTCCTACCAACCACAAAACGACCACCAATAGAAACACAACGATTGACAATATTCTCAGATGCTGTATAATTATGCCCCTTGCTAAAGCGAGCAAACAGACAATATGAAAACCTCCACGCGACCACCGAGCCAAATTGGTGCCTTGCAAGGAGGTTTTTTTGCGTCTGCGATTTACCAAAACCAATTGGCAGCAACCCGAGAGGAATTGCCTATGAATTGAACTTAAAGAAGGAGAAATTAAGATGACCAGTATCGCCCCCAATAAAGTGATCCACACCGCTGTATCCGCTCCGGGAGCAGGCAAGACTCAGGCACTCATTAGCCAAATTCCGTCTCTGCTTTCTGCGGGACGCTCTATTGCTCTAGCACTCCCCACCCTCGACCTCACCGATAGCTTCGTCAGCCGTTTGCCGACTGACGTAAATTACTGCGTCATCAACTCCACCACCTGTGATCATGTTGGCACGGAGCTGACGACTGCTTTGAAGACGAAGGCAAACCATCTGATTATCACGACACATCTGAGCATCTTCGCGGTACGACCAAATTTGCTCCAAGACTGGATACTAGTCATCGACGAACTTCCGCCTGTAGTTGATTTTCCAGCGTACCCATTCGAGCCATCGGAGCTTGCTCAACTGTTTGTGAACGCAGTGGAGCGGGATGGACGTCTACATATCCGGGAGGGTTGTGCAGGTGCGATAGAAACTTCATTGGCGACCTTCAAGGCTGTATCAGCAGGAGCTGAACGCACGTCGATGCTGAGCAAAGAAGGCGCTCGTATCTACGAATGCCTGAAGGATGGGCATCCAGTTTTTATTGATTCAGAGATACCTAATGGGAACAGGTATGTTCGATCAGTAGTCGAGTCCAACTGCTGGGACACCTTCGCTGCGGCGGAAGAGGTACACGTTCTTGCGGCCAGTGTAACTGGCAGTCAGTTCGATGATTTTGCTCAGGTGCATGGCGTCACATACGCAGGGTCGGATTTCACGCCAGCGTTTGACGGCTACACCTCAGCTGTCACGATCTACCCTGTCATGCCTAAGGGGCGCGATTTCAGCAAATCCGCAGTGACTATGACTGCTCATGGTGAAAGCCCCACGAATCAGCAGATAACGGGAAAGCCTATGGTAATTGATGAAATTCTAAAGGCCGCTCTCCAGAGAACTGTTGGAACTCCACTGCTGTTCAGTAACAAATGGGCAAGCTTCAGATGGTTGCCAAGGGGAGCTGTGCATCGCTGCTCGATCGACAGTCGAGGCTTGAATGATTATCAAGCCGAAACTGACGCCATCCTCTTGTTTGGTGGAAACCCATCGCCATCCGATCAGCTCGCACTGGAGTACCTAGCTGCAAAGTATGGTCGTGTATTTCGCCAAGGATTCATCGTCACTAGATTTTTGGAACCTAGCTTACAGGCAGCAACTCGGACAGCAGTACGAGACAGAAGCAATACCAAGGAAATTCAACTATTCGTACCGGATGAGCGAGTGGCTGATTACATTGTCTCTACGCACATGCCGAACGCCAGGATTGACTGGAGCTTGTCTGAAACCATCCCTGTCCTTAAAGATCGCAGAACGACTGAAGACCCAAGGAAACCGCAAGTATTCGAGCTATTTGCACAAGGCAAGAAGAATGCTGAAATTGTAAGCATCACATACGCTCATCGAAACACCGTTTCGAATTGGAGAAAAGAATGGCGTTTAGCTCAGGCTGCTTGACTCATAGCAACCCTGTAGATTCACCACCGTACGCTGACAATCCTGCACATTGATCCTAAGAAGCTTATTAGGAAAGGTGTGCAGTTTCATAACCTCTCCTCCCAAAGCTTAATCTTTGAGCATTGAATATTTCTGGGCTAGCTAGCCCAGTGAGGTATTAGAGATAGGTAGAGAATAGGATGGGGATAGACCCTATCAAATAAAGAAATTATATTCTGTTGTATACAACAGAGAGTATATATTCAGAGCCGCACCCTGAAACAACATAAAGTCAACATCTTTGTTTTGTGTTGGTTTCTCACCGGTACGGTGTACATCAATTAGATAGGCAGTGACACTTCTCGCGTCAGCGAACATTGGTTTGTATGAGAAATGAAAATCGTATCCAAATTAGTAGTCATGGTTATCACCATGTGCGCAGCTTTTGACTTCGTTCTGTGTTTTTTACCACAGAAACATCCTCAGCAAACATTCAATAAAAAGAGAGCGAAAGCGAACAAACCTCTACACATTCCACTCCAACGTTGACGTTGACGTTGACGTTGACGTTGACGTTGAATGCTATAGAGAGTGAATTGTCTGTAGACAGACAAACGTGCCCGATCACAAACACATACGTTTTAAACAATCAGTCTCGGTCGTCTACGACCAAAAGAAAACATATCACAAACATCCACATACCTCCCTAAAGTGTCAACATTGCATGCTTCTTGAATAAATCTAGATTACACTTCAACTTGAAAAGTAATCAAAATAAAGATTGCATTTAGTTGAATCAGTATAGACAAATTAGCTAAACTTTGATATAATAACCATATTAGGAGAAGAGCAAAACAACATCCTTACCATCATCCCCTCGTGGTGCTCCTGTTAGGTTATTTAGCCATTTCTCGACAGCGTGCTGGCAACTCTCCTCCACTAAATTCAAAAGGTCACCCTCAACAGGATGGCCTTTTTTATTGGCTACTCGGCAACATATGTAACCATTCAACCAATCACCTTAACAACCTCTAGGAGGTACATCTGTGCGTGTAAAACATTGCTTAAGCTGTAACAAAGAAATGATTAACAAACGGGCTCATATCAAAACATGCAGTTCAACTTGCAGAGTTCGTATTTGGCGATCCAAACAAAAACAACACATTCCATTGAAGTTGCTTTTCACAGTTCAGCACTTTGAAAGCTTGCGGCTTGCAGCGAACAACCTTGGACTGACTGTTGATTCGCTTGTGATGAGCCGTGCACTTGGAGCTCCACCATCCAGTTGCTGATGGCATTTACAACCTCACCAACTTCCATTGTAAAACATAGGAAATTTATTAACGAAAATAAGGAAATACAAAATTGAGCAATTTCCTCGTACTACATACACCATCACAATTGATTAAAACCGTGATCACCAGTTCAAAAACTCCGACACCAGATAATGAGCACACCTTTCATAATGCATCGATGAGGGTGCTTGATCGTTACTACAAGTTAAAGTCAAAAGCCAACCGCAATGGGACTCTGGTGTCTGCGGGTGAGCTCGCAGCCGTTAGTCCGTCGTTCCTGAGTTCGCTGGTCGAAACCGGATAAAAATGGCGACCCCCTAGCTAGGTACAGAGTACCTGTTTTACCTCGTCTACAAGCCACATAAACCGGGCATGTAAAGTACTAAATCAAACACATGTCAGCCTATTTCTACAATTAACTATTCAAAAGGAAAATCCACAATGAATATAGTGAACTTACTCACTACGTACGACCTTGAACGTATCTTGGCGTTTCAGCAAATCAAGCACTACATTTACATAAAAGTAGCAGCAGCTGGAATAGGTGATAAAACCGGATACCGCCGTACTATCGACTACATCGACAGATTTACCACTGAGTACGGTATCGAGGCTCGACGCCAAGCCGAGAGTGAATACCATGTTTAATCTAGAAGCATTCAATCGGGCAATTATAAAAGCCAAAGATCGACAATCAAAACAACAATCTACAGCCTACAAGCACAGCACTGCATCAAATGAACGTGCTGCAATAACTGCCGACGAGCAGTACCGCACAACAAGACTGAGCAAGATGCTTGCTCACATTACCAAACTAAAAGAGGTGAATTATAAATGACTGAGAAAACCACCAAGACTGAAAAGATCGTTATCAATGGCGCTCCCCCTAAGTGGAACGATGTTGAATTCGAAGCCCGTGTTGACGGATGGGTCAAAGTTTACCGAGGCACGACCCAATGTATGGAGCATGTGTGTTCACCTCTCCCACATGATTTTCTTGAGTTGGTAGCTGGAAAAGTATCAGAGGGTTACACGGTGGCTCGCAATCACGGCGTAACCAGTGAGTCGCTTAATCACTCATGCTGGATGATAAAACCAGAGGCTAGCCAGCAGAAAGACATTGATGACATTCGAGTGCGAGTGAAAGCTGAGTATGTTGAATTCCTGCAAGTTGAACACGCCCGATATCAAGACTTGCTGCGTCAACAACTCATTCAATCTGCTGAAGAAAAGGAGCAAAAGGCAATTGAACTTGCTAGACTCAAGCAGTTGGACGCTATTGAGAAACAAGTTCAAAGCTGCTACAAGCCACTTGAAATTCCAGAATAACAGGCATCACGAACAAGCAAGCCCGCTGACTGCATATGGTGGTTGGTGGGTTTTTTGTGGCCGCTATTCCCACAGTGCAAACAATGCAGTCACACAGTTTCAATCAACACTGAGTGACCAGTGATGGTTTCACCCTGCTCATCAGTGCAATGTTATCGCCAACGATCACCACCGTTTAAAACAGGATTACTTTCAGGTGATCAATCAGGAGTGACAACAGTCACCCACACACCTGCATTAGTGGGTCAATGCTGCTGAGCACCCGATTAAACCTGGGTTTCAACCATTCTGGGTTAAGCACGCTTCACTTTCTTCATCGAAAATCAAACGTAGCGAAACAATCCGAACACACTCAGGAAGAAAGCCGCCCGTTTCAGTCGTCCATGTGCTGAACTACGGTCTTTACACCATCTTCAAGGACGACAGGCATGCGAAACAACACAGATGCTCACATAGCCACCGCTGATGTGTTAACCCTTCTATTACACAACCAGCACGCGCTTGCCGCAGCAATTGAAGAAGTCGCCGTGTGGGCAAGGTCAACAGGTTCACCCGAAGTGCATGAGAACGCCGTGACCGCACTGGAAACTCTAGATGCGAACGCGTCAGCTATCACCACTGGCATTCTCAAACTGAGGCAATGATCGCTCGTACTGATAAGGGTATAGATCAACGAGCACGCATGCTAACGACCTTCGGGTGGTTTTTTTGTACCTTTATAAATCAATTGACCACCCTAACGAGCACGCATACAATGAGTATACCCAAACAGATACATGGAAAAATCATCATGTTCATCCGCGCATATCTTCGTGCTTCGACAGATTCGCAGGACGCCAGTCGCGCAAAACAATCGCTGATCGAATTCGCTAGTGAACACCGTCATAGGATCGCTGCCTTCTACATTGAAAATGAATCTGGTAGCAAACTGGATCGACCTGAACTGTTCCGATTGCTAGAGGACAGCCATGAAGGTGATGTGCTGCTGATTGAAGGTGTTGATCGTCTGTCCCGGCTTACTGCCCCAGATTGGGACATGCTGAAGGTCAAGATCGCGGCCAAAAAGGTGACAGTCGTATCCCTCGACCTTTCCACCAGTCACGCGGTGCTGAAACCTCAGAAGGACATGGATGATTTCACCAAGGGAATGATTGCTGCTGTGAATGGCATGTTGCTCGACATGCTGGCAGTGGTTGCACGTAAGGACTATGAAGATCGGCGTCGCCGTCAGGCGCAGGGTATTGAGAAAGCGAAAGCAAACGCCGTATACAAAGGTAGGCAGGTTGACCAGGTACTACACGCCCGCATCAAGGCATGCCTGGCTTCTGGGATGAGTCTCCGCACTACAGCAACCACGGTTGGTTGCGCACTGAGCACTGTTCAACGTGTGACGAAAAACTGAGCCCGCCTGTAAAGCTCTAAGGGGTCACTTAGACACAAGGGATGGGGTGCATAACAAATCACATGAGTGTTCTGCTTAAGCTACTACAGAGCCTTGCATAACTCCACATGGCCCTATGCTGGATTTTAATATTATGTGACACCCCCCAATCTCTCACTTAGCCTAAAGGGTTAAACATTGCCGCCATCCCGCCGGGGATTTCTACTGACGCTCAACTAACTCTGTTTCTCCCCCGGCTGTAGGAGAAGCATTAAAACACCGACAAAATACTTCGACCAAATACTTCAACGTGCAGCCGAGTAGACGCTCTCACCACCCCCAAAATAGCTACTGAAGATATGGACAAAAGCCAACTCGCACTTCTCATTATAGATTTCCTCACTGTAGCTGTCTGGAAGTCCATGATCAAAGACGATTTCAAGAGTACGACGAACGTCACCTCGTGCTCTATCCTTTTTCCGCCAGTCCAAAACTAACTTCTCAGCCTTCAAGGCTTCCAGCAGTTTCCGACAAACTTTTTTCACCTCCTCCTTTTCCTTTTCCGTCAAGGCAGGTTCCGGCTGAGTCAGTATGTCAAACAGTGCCAACTCCTCTTCCGAGAGTCTCTCGCGGATGGCACGCTGATCTTCCTCTTGAAGATCCACACTGAACTCAATCAGCTCTTTGAAGAGTGCGTCTATGTTAAGACTTCCGGAATTGTACGCATCGATCAGCTTTTGAAATTTCTCCATGAAAGTCTTCCTGATAGGATTTTCTGTCATCATGGATTCAAGCTTTGTACTCAAGAGAGCTCGGAGCTTTTCCGCCTCTGTTCTTTTGCGCCCTTTGTTGAATTTCTCTTTGAGCTTTTCGAAGTCAATTTCGCTTAGGTTTTGCAATGGCTCATCATCGATGTCTTTTATGAGATAAGGCACAGGGGCAACGGAATTATCCAGCAAATCTTCGACCTGCTGCATCACTTCGGAAATATCTACCGGCGGCTCCAGTGCTTTGATCTTCTGGGCCAAGACCGAGATCAGCACTGCATCCGCTGCCAATTCATTTGCTGATGGATCAGGTAGGATAGCTCGGTATACCCGAGAGATCATCCGAGCCAAGCTCATGAAACTATTTTTAATTTCCTCTGTTTCGATGAGACGCTCACGCGCATCGTCTAGCTTGGCCACCTTCCCGAAACCTGATGCATCCTTGATGGTTTGGGCATTGATGCCATGATCAGACAGAAAGGAAAGACCTTTCGCGATCAAATGCTTAAGGTACTCAACCAGTTCTGCCTTGCTCTTGATTGGACTGCCATCGCCTTCACCGCTACCAGATGACGCGCCGCCATAGATAGCCAATGCTTCTTGCAGCTTACGGAACACCCCGACGTAATCTACGATCAACCCAGCCTCTTTGCCCAGACACTTCCGATTTGCACGCGCAATGGTCTGCATCAGAGTGTGATTTTTCATCGGCTTATCGAGGTATATAGTTGAACAGGACGGCACGTCGAACCCGGTGATCCACATGGCGCAGACAAAGACCAAACGAAGAGGATCCTTAGGATCCTTGAACTTCTCTCCCAGATTCTCCTCAACCATGCGCTTGCGGTGAGGTAAGATATCCAACCCCTTGTCCTTTAGCTCTTTGACCTCATTCTGACCTTGCGAGACAACCACAGCCATATCGATAGAGGACATCACCTTTATCTTGTAGCGAATCGCTTCCTGAAGCTCTACAGGCGTTTTTACCAACTCCACCTTGAGTTGAGCCAGGTATGTTTTCCAGTGGTCCTGGACCTTGTAGTACATCTTCACGGCAGTTGCCTTGTCGATGCAGACCATCATCGCTTTTCCCTGGTGTCCACGACCTACAAAATGGTGCACCAAGTCCTTTGCGATAGCTTCCAAACGATCCTCGCGAGTGATCAGATGGTATTCACGGGCGAATACTTGCTCTACCTTCCGTTCCTGCTCCTCATCCAGATCGGCATCTTCTAGCAACTGAGCAAGATCCTCATTGAGATCCTCATTGATGAGCTGCATCTCAGGGATTCGATTCTCGTAATACAGAGGAACCGTTGCGCCATCAGCTATGGACTGCCCGAAGTCATACACCGAGATGTAATCTCCGAACACCTCCTTTGTTTTTTCCTCACCGGCCATCAAAGGTGTCCCTGTGAACCCCAAGAAGGCAGCGTTGGGCAGAGCCGTCCGCATGTTCATGGCCAGTGTGTCGTATTGGGAACGGTGAGCCTCGTCGGTAATGACAATAATGTCCGGCCGCTTAGAAAGCTCCGGATATATATCTCCCTTCTTGGTGCCGAACTTCTGAATCAAGGTAAAGACGTAACGATGATCCTCAATCAGCAGTTGCTTCAGGTGAGCACCGCTGCTGGCGTGGGCTTCGACTTCGCCTACAGCTCCGGTGGCTGCAAAAGTCTTATAGATCTGATCATCAAGTTCGCTACGGTCAGTGACGATCAAAAACGTCCAGTTACCAGGAATTTTCCGCAGGATTTTCTGGGCAAAGAAAACCATTGATAAAGACTTTCCTGAACCTTGAGTGTGCCAAAAAACACCTAGTCGGCCAGCTTCATTTTTGGGACGATCCTTGACCCGCCTTACTTCGCCAATGGCTTTGTTAACTCCTAGGTATTGGTGGTTCTTGGCTATTTTTTTGACGATCCCGCCAGCAACCGCCTCGAATACCGTGAAGTTCTCAAGGATATCTAATAGTCGTTCAGGCTCTGCGACCCCACGAATAGCAGTCTCCAATGAGACCACTCCGACCTCCCCTTCATCGTTGATTCGCTTCCACTCGAACAGATGTTCCCAAGCGGAGTAGGTGCTACCCACTACGGTCTCTGATCCATTGGAAAGCATCAGGAGTCCGTTATAGGTGAATAACTGCGGAATAACGGTACGATAGTCCGTGAGATTGTCATCGAAGGCCGCTTTCAGTGTCTTATGGCTAGCCTTCAATTCAACAAAAAGAAGAGGAATCCCATTGATGAAGCCCACGAGATCCGTTCGGCGGGTATGGTAATCACCCCTTACCCAAAATTGTGATGCGAGGAAGAAATCATTGGCTTCAGGATTCCTCCAATCGATCAGCTTAACGGTCTCAAGCCTGCTCCCACCGTGCTCATCAGTCACCTGAACCTGAATTCCATCCTTCAACAGGCGATAAACATCCAGGTTTGCGTTTACCGGTAGCATTTTGGAGCGATCACGGGTCAGCTCTTCGATAACCTGTTCTATGGCAAATGCTGGTAGATAGGTATTTAGGCTTTCAATGGCTGCTCTCAGACGATGCACCAGTACTACATCTTGCTGGGTCTGTCGCCCTTCCTTTGAAGTGCTTCCTGTCCACTCACTATAGAGATTACCTGTGCCCCAACCGAGAGAATCAAATAAGGCAATGGCAGGCTGCTCGATAAGAGCATCCTCTGAGTAGTCATGTGAGTGGGGCAGTGTCAGACTCATGCGACCTAAAACTCCTTCTCGTCGGGCATGGAAATATTGGAAACGTCAATTTCACCTGATATTAACTTAGGGAGCAGAAGATCGCGCTGAATGCGTAAATTATTGCTCTTTTTCTCAAGTGTTTCGCAAAGATCGAACATTGGCTTAACCAGTTTAGCAAATCGCTTGCATAGGTCGAGATGAGGTAAGCGTAGCTGGTAAGCTTTGATCAAGTCCGGATGAAGATGTAGCACATTGGCCCCGGTCGCATGGTTCTTGACGTTCTCAGAAAAGTCCGACCACCGCAACGCAGCATAGAGATAACTTGATGGAATTTCACCCTTAGGTTCAATCTTCACCAAATCCATTGAGATGATTCCTTTCAATTCGCCAAGCTCAGGAACTAGAGCCGCACGGGCAACTATTCGCCGATCTTGGGTCATATCGGTCACAGCCATTACAATATCACCACGACGAACCAACTGTTCTTCTTTGTATTTCCCTTCGTATCCCTTAAGCCCATCTCGCCTAAACCCACCATCTCGATTTACGCACTTGAGATTGACAAACGGTCGACCGCCTTCTTCGGCAAGCTCAGAACTTCTATATGATCTACCTCTGATGATTTCCGCAATATCTCCAATAGGCGTCAGATCAAATCCCGACTCCTCATGCTCAGGCAGGCGAAAGTGGACGAACCACTCTTCATACACGCGCCGAGCCATTTCCTCTAGGATTTCAATGCGGCGCTTGTTATTCTCAATCAGATTATCGTACGCAGAAAGAACTGAAGTTATTCGGTACTGCACGCTTAAGGGAGGCAGTGACAACGAAATTCGCTTGATTATATCTTGATTCAAAGACGCCATAGTGGCGCCATGCGAGCATTGCTGCATCATCCATGCCTGATGCTCATGTGTTAAAAAGCTATAGGAAAGATACTTTGCTAAGGCACGCCGCTCATTTAGAAACCTAAGTCGAAGACAATCGGAGCCCTGAAACCAATTATTTTGCTCTTCCTGTATGAACACGTGACGCTCTACAGCACCTTTTCTGCCGAAAACAATATCACGCGGCCTAAGAAGATGGGACGAAAGTCTTTTGACTGTATCTTCAGCAATAAACTCTAACTTTTGTTTTCGGATACTCCCAAACCCTATGTTTCTAACATTTATTACAGGCGTTCCGCTTTTAACATAGTCACTAGCTCGAAGCTGCGTCCCGAACGGACCCGTCTTAACTTCAGCCTCGCCAGACTCAACTAAGTCTCCAACTGAGCATGAAGTCCAGTTCACAGAGCAGCCTCCAATACCTGCAAAACATTCTGACCAACCAGCTCCTCCAGCTCTTGCGCCTCAGCATTCAGAACTTCAAGCTCCTCTGCGAGCTCCTCAAGACGCTCTGTGAAGTCCACGTCCTCGACCTTCCTCGCCGCCGCTCCCACATATCGCCCAGGATTCAGCGACCAGCCTTGTGCCTCAATTTCCTCACGAGAAGCTATCTTGCAAAGGCCAGGTACGTCCACGTAGCCATTACTCAGCCCCTGCTCTGCAAGTAGTTCGCCACCGCCCTGTTCCAACTCAGGAGCTTCCCCACGATAGAGCCGAACGATATTGGCGAGAAACTCTATCTGCTCTGGCTTGAAGTCTCGATGAGCACGGTCGATCTGCCGATAGGTATGGCGGGCATCAATAAATAGCACCTTCGCCGCTCTATCAACATCCCGCTCCTTGGCTCGATCAAAGAACCAAAGGGTACAGGGCAGTGTCACGGTATAGAAAAAGTTGGACCCCACAGAGACGATTACATCTACCGCGCCGGTCTCGATAAGCTTCTGACGAATTACCTGCTCACTACCCCGAGCGTCACCCGCCGAGTTGGCCATGACGAAGCCAGCCCGCCCGTTTTTTTGAAGGGATGAGTAAAACAGCTGAATCCATAGGTAGTTGGCGTTGTCCGTCTTGGGTGGTCCAAATGGGAATCGAAGGTCGCCTTCCAGACGCTCTTTGTCCACACCGGAGACATTGAACGGCGGATTAGCCATCACATAGTCGAAGCGACCGCCTTTCTCTGTCACGGACTCATGGGGATCTTCGTAGTAGGTGTTGGCAACCCGTACATCACCAGAAAGGCCATGCACTGCCAAATTCATCTTGTTAAGGTTGACAGTGACTTGTTCTTTCTCGGTACCGAAGATGGAAATTTCATCCATCGCAGTCTTATGGTGGCGCCTCACGAAGTCCGCCGAATGAGCAAACATGCCACCTGAGCCACAGGCAGGGTCGAAAATTCTCCCGTGATAAGGCTCTAGGACTTCAACGATCAGTTTTACGATTGACTCAGGAGTGTAGAAAACACCTCCTTTCTGCCCCTCTTTCATAGCGAAGTTGGCGAGAAAATACTCATACACCTTGCCAAAAGCATCACCGGACAAATCTACTGGACCTAATAGCTTGATCAGTTCCAACAGCACGTTGTTGCCCAACGGGATGTAATTGTGTGGCAAAGCACCTTTAAGGTCGGTGTTCTCGGCTTCGATGGCCTTCATTGCATCATTGATCGCTAAACCAATGACATCGCCCTCGGTCAGGGTCTGCAAGTATGAAAAGCGAGCAATTTCCGGTAGAAAAATGACACCTTCCGCTAGGTAATCTTCCTTCTTCACCTTCCGTCGACCACCGGAACCTACCGGACCTAGCTTCGTCTCAGCCGCAGCATAAATTTTATCGGCGTACCGTAAGAAAATCAGCCCAAGTACAGGAGCTGAGAACTCCGCTGGCCTCAATCCGGTGTTTGCCCATAGCTGGTCGGCCACTGCCCATAGTCGCTTTTCTACATCCCCACTAACCACGTCCATCCCCAATCGTAATTCAGAATCAAAGGACTGAAGTCTACTACAGCCAAAATATATAGTGGGTTTGTTCGGTGATAGCCCCCCCTAGACTCCTACCATCGTGGCGCGACATTCGCACTGCGCGAACTCAGTCCCTGCACTCGGGAACAGAGCGACCAATGCTTGAGATTGATTCGACGCTGCTCACGATTGAGCGACCTCGATTCAAACCATGCAGGAAGCAAAGGCAATGAAAGATATCGTGATCACCGTTTGTGAATTTCTTCGCTTGGGTAGGAATCATCGTGGCAACGGTTGAGGGATATTTCGCAATGAAAGGCACTTATGAGTATATCGGTGCCCTGATCAGCTTCGCTGTTGGCTGCCTAGCCTCTGGAGTGTGGCTTGTACTCTCAGCAATCCACCAAAATATTCAGACCATACGGAACATTGCCATCAAGCAGTCGCAAGGTTGATCCAACCTTCAACACCCGACCAAATCCCCACTGATCCAGAGCAGAATCCCATCCGAGAATGAGCTGATATCGGCGTTCACATTGCCCAGTGTGAACGAACCCGATATTTTGTGAACGTTCTGCATTAAATCCAAGACAACAAAAAAGGGCCCACCTTTCGGTGAGCCCTTCTAGACCGCCCAGCAGAGCGGATTTTGTTTGGTAGGCGCGATTGGACTCGAACCAACGACCCCCACCATGTCAAGGTGACAACGGAACAGATGCATCCCATTGATAATAAAGGAAAACATGCTGATTTTAGCTGCTCCCAAAAACAGCAATACGCCCTATAAGAATCAATAACTTAGCGTTGGATATTCCTACAGTACTCCCCTCCCCGGCGTCCTGCCGACGAACACCACTCCCAAATCACATACGCCTCGATTACTGTACACGCATACAGTATTTGAGCTGACCCATCATGAACATCGACGAAGACACCTCGGCGTGGCTTGGCTGCCCTACGCCCCTGGAAATGTACCGACACCAGTGCGCCCTGCTTGAGGACGAACTCACACAGACCCGCGCGATGCTGAGCAAGGCTCGGGCGAATGTCGCCGGCCTGGTGCAAATGAATGACGCACTGATCACCGTTAAGGCAGACGCTGAGAGCGCACTCAAAAAGGCAGCGTCAGAAATCAGCCGGCTGAACCTGGACAACTCACAATTGGACCGCCGCCTTAATAGCCTTATGGTCGTGGCCGAGCAGAGAGACCACTTGTTCAGGGAAAATCAGCGGCTGCTGATGGAGCTGAAGGCACTTAAGGAGCCACAGTCCTGACGTACGCCTGGCACGCCCGCAACGCGATCAGTCCTTGGTCGCCGGCATCAGTGATGGCGATAATTCGTTGAGCATGCGCTGCGTCAAGTTGGGCTCGACGGGTTGCATGAACCACGCCGACGGCGCCGGGGGCGGCAGGCACATTGCAGCCACTGGCTGGATCCTCGATGAGGACTGACAGCCGCAGATCAGAAGTGGCAAGGCGATCGCGCAGGCGAGCCTGTTTGCGCTGGGCATCGGATAATTCCTTGGTGTGTTGTTGGTCTTGGGTGGCGAGTTGGTTCTCGGTGGCCAGGCGCTTGTCCTGCTCGACGCGGACCTGGGCGGCGGCGGCGTTGCTTATCGCGGCCAGGTCGTCCTTGTGCAGGCCGGACTGCTCGGCGAGTTTCTTGCCCATCCGCCAGTCCTGCACCTGCCAGGCGCCTCCAGCACCAATGCCGATCAGCAGCAGGCAAGAAAAGAGGATCAGCGCGACCTTGTACTGTGTTACCAATTCGCCCATGACTCCTCCCAATTTGGCAGATCGACAGTTTGACCAGCCAGAGCATGCGTGCAGTCACTCAGGTACTGGATTCGACCATCGGTTACGAAGGAGTGGCAGACCACATCCTTTCCATGCATCCCATAGCGCGATAGCACAGAAGGCGTGAACGTTGGCGCCTCGGCATTGCCGTTGTAGCCCCAGCGTGGTCCAGGGCCAGCTCCAACATTCAAGCTATGCGGAAGATCGCAGCCATTGCAGAAGAACCACAGCGAACCGTCGGCCGCCTGTCCCAGGACGCGGGAGATCGTTTTTATTTCGCTCATGCCAGCACCTTCAGCGCCTTGTCGTACAGCGCCTGGCGGCCTGCAAGACCATTGGTGCCGCCGTTGATCCTGCGCGTGATCTTCACGAACTCACCCTGATCAGCCAGCGTGTTCAGGCCCTTTACCGACCAGAACCAGGCCGCCGACATTGCGGCGTGCTGTGGCTGCTCCAGCAGCTCAGGATTGTTGATCGGGTCCAGTCCAAGGGCCTCGCCGCAAGCGGCATAGTTGGCCCGGCCGGTGATCTGGATCAGGCCCCGGCCACGGTACTTGAAGCCGTCCCCCTTCACGGTATTGCCCAAGTCGGCACGGCCCTCGTAACCGGCCTGCTGCGCGGTTGGGCCCCAGATCTCGCGCACATACCGCAGCTGGCCAGACTCATGCCCGACCTGGGCGATGAAGGCGGCAACCCTGAGCGTGCCAACAATGCCGTACCGGCCCATGGCGGTGTTCAGCGCGGAAACAAAAACGCCGGCATTGCGGCCGGCGTTCGGGAGGATCTCCAGCAGTTGTTGCTCAGTGATGGGCATACCTTTCTCCAGGCGAAAAAAAACCGCTCAAGGCGGCTGCGGTGTTCCAGTGACGATCAGGCTTCAGCTGCTGGGATCTCTTCCTGCCGCTCTGCAACTTCTTCGGTTGCCACCATCGCTGGCGTGTCAATCACAACCGCATCCGGCACCAAGATGTGCAGTGTGATCATGTGCTTAAGGTCATACGGTTGGCCGTCCTTGGTGACGGTAACGGTCAATAAGCCATCAGCAAAATCTATCTCGACGTCCGCACGGGAGTCGATCTGGTTCACGGTGTAGCCCCAGCCACTATCAACCGGTGGAAATGGCACCATCCCCAGGCATCCGGTAATTTGATAGACCCCCTTCGATAGGCGCGCTGAGGTGACAGCAGTATCACCTTGCGTAACGAAGTCGTAAGTCACGCCTGTGGCGCCCAACACATTAATCGCTGCTCTTGCCATGGTCAGATCGCCTTGAGTGTGCCGTCGGAAGCACGGGTAGTGTTTTGAGTGGTGTAAATCGTCGCCCAAGCCGTCGGGGTTCCGCTATTTACGACGCTCCGAATTTTAAGGGCGTTCTGTCGCCAGTCACCAAATAGCTGCACCGCGTAAATATCAGGCAGTCCATAGTTCATGGACAGCAACGCACCATCTTGCGAGCCTGGCGGAGTGTTTGACGCCAGCGTCGAGAAGTCCCAGCCCCTGCCAGTCAACAGAATGTCGGTTGGGTTGGTTGAAACCCGCCCTTTAAGAGGTGCGTTGATTCCAGCATCGCCAACTTTCAATACGCGCCCAGCGGTTTGATCTTCTGCACTGGTGGTAAGAGTAAGTCCGATAGCTGCACGCACTCCTGCTGGAGTTATAGCTCCGGAAGGAGCGCCAAGCGCAGCATAGAGTTCTGTCGTCATCGCGTTGATCTTCACGCCGGTACTGCGCGTTGTATCTCCACCAGCCCCCGTAGGCGCGGTGCCGAGATTGATATCTTGTCTTGCCATCTAAGTAAACTCCGATTTGTGCATAAGCATCTATGCGATCTGCTTTGCAAAAACAACGGGGTTATACAGCGTTGTTGATATATCAACGCCAACAACCTGAATTACGAGCCTGTCATTTTCATATTGCCAGAGCGCATACATATTCCCCTGTCTGGACGTCAAGCCAGCAACATCCATAGCTACGTTATTAAGCAGCATGTAGTCTCCGCTCGACAGGCTTGATGGTGCTGTCCAGCTAAGTCTCGTTTGTCCTTGCCCTGTTTGCTCGGATCCAAGATACGTCCAGCTAACGATTGACCTGGTGAACTGAGCGCACGGCGTGCCGTTGTCGAAAAGTAGTTTTGCTGCACCGTCCCACAACCGCATCCCATAAGTGGCCGTAGGCGCGGACTTAAATGCCGCAGCGAACCACTTGCCAGACGTTGCCGTACCGGTTATCCCGATGAATGAAAATCCCGTCCAAGCCCCTGTTGTTCCGAGAACTTTACAGAATGAGAACAGGTTTGATTGGTCTGGCCGGATGAAAACAAGCGGAGGCTCATCCGAGGTAATAGTGCTAGGGAATGTAACGCTTACTCCTGAGCCAGCACCATTCCATGTGCCCTTCCCTAAAACCACCAGCCTGGAAAACTCAGAGTCTAGCGTGGTGACATTGTTATTATTGGTATAGGTTAAACCATAGGTCATTTATCTATACCTCATTACAAGTAGCCTTTGAGTTGTGGTTCCAAGTGGGCCGCTACTGCTTTGCCTGTTGCCAAACCAAACCCGGACAACTCCATTGAGCACCTCGGGTATAAACCCAATAGCACTGTTGAATTGCGCCGTGGTGTCATAAGGTCCCACCGCCAAACAAATTGCATTGTGCGTTGACGGTGAAACCCCAGCGACAGCAATGTCAACTGACCTGCCGGCGGACTTTGGCACCAGTACCGAATAGGTAACCCCGACCGTAAATGAGTTTTCATCAAGCTCAAGGGAGCCTGTAGGCCCCCATATCCGCATGCCTTCACTCATTCGGTTAAATCTCCGATCTGAACCCGCTTAACTCCGTTCACATCCCAGAATCGAAGAGAGCGGTTTGTCATAACGGAACGCCCCTGACCGGCGACGATACCGTTAATTTCGAAAGTGCCGTCGAAGTTCAAACGCCAACCAATAAGGCCTGGGTCGTAGTTGTTGGACTGGATAAAGCTGCCGATCTTGGCGTTCGTAATGCTGGCGTCCTGAATGAATGCCGACTTGATGAACGTCTGCCCGCCGGTGACCGCAAAGGGCACAATGCCGGCCTGCCCAATAGCGAACCTGTCGGCATCGATGATGAACTGCGTTTGCAGCCCGCCCGGACCGTTCTCCAGGCCGAGACCAATCCCGGCGTACTTGTAGAGACCGGTGGCGGTTTCGTACTGCATGCGCACCGACCAGTTCGCCGTCACCTTGCCGCTTACCGTTTGAATGGCTGTGGCGTTGGTCTGGATAGCCAGGGTATTGCCGTTGAGCGAGGTTTTCACCGTTTCGATGCTGGACGAAAGTGCGCTGTCCGCATTAATCCGCGCGGTTTGCTCGCTTACGACTGCCGCTGAGGTGGTCGCCAAGCTTGCCTCGACCACGTCGGTCCGCTGGCCCTGCACCAGATCGCCCTCGATCAGCGCGGACTGAGTGGACCAGACGCCCACGTAGCTCGCCTCCGATCCCATCAGCGCGCTGTCATCGCCCTGTAGCGGCGGGTTGACCTGCAGGTAAATGCCGTCAACCCGCTGCGCCGTGGTGGTGACCTTGCCGTCGAGCGTAGTAACCGAAGCCTTGAGCGTGCTGAGGCCGCTCGCTGTGGCCGTCACACCGGTTACCGGGTCGTTGACCGTGGCCTTGACCGCGTTCAGCTGCGTGGCCTGTGCGGTGATGTCCTGGCCGTGCTGGTTGATGGTGGCCGAGTTCTGCTGAACCTGGGTCACCAGCGCATTGACCGTCTGCACCACTGTGCCGATATCGGTCCAGTAGGTTGCGTTCGGAGGTGGGTTGTTTGCCGGTACCGAGCTCTTGGCCTGATACAGGTGCTGCCCCACGCGCACAATGTCGTTCAGCACATATGCCTTGGTCGGCACGTACTCCAGCGCATCCACTACCTGATCGATCAGTTGCTCCAGTTCGTCCTTGGCCGCTTCAATGCGCCCGTTTACCGAGTTCGGCCCATCACCATCGATCAGGTCGATGCGATCCTTCAGTAGCTGGCCCAGAGCTGTCTCGTCGATCTGGCCCTTGATCTGCTCAAGGATAGGCCCGGCGTCCGAGCTGGACTGGCCCATCACGCCATTCACTACCGGGTAGAACGGCCCGATGTTGCCGGTACGGTCCACCAGGCGCGCCCAGAAGAACAGGGTTGCGCCCGCCAGCAGAGACTGCATGCGGTAATCGTGCTGCGGATACGCCAGATCGGCGAGCTTGGTCGCCGCCGCCAGGTCGTTCGCCTGGCCATACCACAGCTCGGTGCGCTGGGTGTCTTCCGCGCCAGCAGGGAAACCCCACTTGATGCTGATCCCGAACAGCTCGCTGGTGGTGGTCAGGAACGACACCGCCGGCGGCAGGCCGGTTTTCCCTTGCAGATTGGTCAGGACGGAGTTTTTCCACACCGACGAGATGTCGAACGCACTCACCGCACGCACGCGGGCCAGGTAGGCACCCGAGTAGATCCCAGTGACGTCGACGCTCGTAGATCCCGTACGCTGCACCTTGATCCAGTTGCCGCTGTCCTTGCGCCACTCCACGTCGTAAGCAACAGCGCCGGTGACAGCAGGCCACGATATGTTCATGGTGCTGATGGCGATTCCCTGGTTTACCGCGAAGCTCGAGGTCAGCGTCACGCTGGCCGGCGCCGGAACCACGGTAATCGGGATGACACTTATCGGGCGTTCTTCCAGGCGCGCGCCGGTGTCGATGTGCGCGAACTTGCTCGGGTCGTACTGGACAGCCGAGATTTCGAACACGCCAGCCTCTGGCCGGGCCACGCTGACCACGCGATAAAGCGGAATGGCCAGGTCGTCAGCATCCAGCGCCCACACCAGTTCGGGCTCAGGCGCAACGGAATAAGCCACAGTAACGGTGACTTGCCGGCCGCTGACCAACTGCACGGTGCGCCCCTCGCACTTGCCGTCTGGCAGGTTGAGAATCAGCCGGTCACCGGGTTTGGCCTGGGTATCACGATCCAAGGTGATGACTTTGCCGCTCACCGCCGAGATACGCCCGCCCACCGGCCGACCGGCCAGGAGTTCGTCCGCGATGGGGATCACGTAGCCAGGCAGCGGGATGCGCCCGTCGAGGCCGACCTTGAAGGTAACCGCCCGATCCTTGGAGTTCGTGAGCAGCGCCCACTTGCCTCGGCGCTGGGCCTCGGATTCGCGGGTGCAGCCAATAGCGCTGATCTCCAGTGGATTATCACCATAGCGCCGCTGAAGCTTGGCGTCGGTCACTGCGGTGACGTCGGTGTCGAAGTTGTTCAGTGGGTTGTCGTAGCTGATCAGAGCCCGCGTGTAACGGGTTCGCTCCGATGCGCTCGAATAGGTGAACTTGCCGTCGATGACGTTCGCACGGGTGTAGGCGAAGTCGAAGTCGGTAGCGCGCGGCATATCTGCCAGCGTGAACACCTGGCCCTGGGCCCAGTAGGTCATGCCACGATAAATGGTCGAAATATCCTGTAGCAGCGACCAGGCGTCAGCCTTGCTCTGAAGGTTCAGGTTGCAGATGAAGCGCGGCTCCTGCCCGCCCTTCCCGTCCGTCACCAACTGGTCGCAATACTGCGAAATCCTGTACAACTCCCACTTATCTACCATCCACGGCTTGATGCGACGGCCAAGGCCGAAACGGTCGGCAGTCGTGATGTCGTAGGTCATCCAAACCGGGTTATCGGTCCAGGCCTGCTTAAACGTGCCGTCCCAAACGCCAGAGTAGGTGCGAGACACAGGATCGTAATTGCTCGGCACCTGCATCTTCTTCAGCTTGGTCTCGACGGTCACCGCCGGGATGCTGCGGAACTGCTCGGCTGAAAACTCGATGTAGAGCAGCGCGGTATTTGCGTAGCGAATCTTGGCGTCAATCACCTCAGTAAAACCGGCGATCTGCATCGTGTCGGAGATTTTGTTGTTGTTTTGGTTAATGGTCAGGCGCGTGATTTTCATCAACCAGCCAGTGGTCGCCTTTGGCAGATCGATACGGCGTGTGCGCTCGTACAGGCTTGTGGTCTTGCCGTCTACAGCCTCGCTCAGCACCTGCTGATAGGCGCCACCATCGGTCGCAAGCTCGACCTTGTACTCGATCCGGTAGCCGTTAATGTTGCCGCCAGAGTCCACCGACTGGAGCGCCGGCCACGCAAAACGAACGCGCACAGCGGAAAGCTGGGTATTGCTGATGGCCCGCACCCACGGCGTGCCACTGCGCAGTTCGGTGCTGATGGTGGTCTCGTTCTCGACCGAAGGGATGCCCTGGATATAGCTCTGATCCACGGCCCCGGTGCGCCATTCCCACTTCACGTTCGGGAAATTCATATTGCCCTGGGGGTCTTGAAGCGGCGTGTTGTCGAGGTAGATGTCTTTGGCGGTGGGCGTGCCTTCAAACTCGCCCTCCCCTACAGCGATCAGCATCTTGGCGATCGCGACAGAGCGCAGGCTATCCGGCACTTCGGTTGGCGTTTTCGGCTTGTCGGAGCCGCCCTTGGCGCCGTAAATGTCCAGCTTCTGTGCTGCGCCCATGCTTTTCTCCAGGCAATAAAAAACCGGCTCATGGCCGGCTGCTGTACTGCAATTTGGTTTACATCTGGTCTTCGGCGTAGATGGCGGCGCTGATAATCGCCCCGCCAACTCGACGCTTGCCGTAGCAGAGTGGTACCGGGTTGCCCGATGCCGTGGTGTTCTTGGCGCTACCGAAGGCGTAGCCGGGGGTGTTCTCGGGCGCCGCGCTGGTCTTGAGGCCGCCAGCCTGGGGGCTGAGCATCTGGATTACACCTCCGGCGACCAGGCCGATACCTGCGCCAATAAGCGGGGTGCCGAAGGGCGTTGCCGAGAAAATCACCCCGACCACAATCAGGATCGCGCCGACAATCGTTTGAAGAATGCCGCCACGTTTACTTCCCACTATCACTGGAGCAATGCGAATATCCCCGGCTCCGCTGTAGGCCAGCTCCTTCTCGCCGATGTTTCGTTTATCACGGAACACTGCAAACTCAAGCCCGCGTGATTTTGCATTCGACAGGAACCGCTCAAAGCCCGGAATCTGGACGCAAAGGGCTTTAATCGCTTCGGCCGGCGACTTCACAGAAAGCCTAAACGACTTCCCGAACTGACGGAGCTGCCCGTGCAGGCGAATGATCGTCATCGGTTGGTAGTTGATAGCTGAGGTCTGCATCAATTTCTCCGGGCGTTAAAAAACCGCCCTGAGGCGGCTTCATGATTTTCGTTTTTCAGTTGTAGTCGACGTATGGGCCAATGTAGAAGCCGGACATATCGCCACTGATGCGGTACAGACTTTCCTTTCCGGATTGAACTGTCGCCGCGATAGTTCGTATTGCAGCTCCTGCACACAGTCCTGATCCGGCAAGACCGGCGCCGAGATTCGGCGAGCCTGGAGGAAGGTAGAATGTGGCGCGCTGGCTGGTGCCAATCTTTGCTGCTTTTCGGCCATCGAAGTAAACGACGATATCGCAGCCTGACCCAACTGCGCCCGAATCCCTGACCACGGTAATTTTTCCGCTTTCGCCTTTAGGTTTCGACTGGAAGGCGTAAAGCTCATCAGCCGGAACCGGCTTCGCATCCCGCACTGAGATCGCCGACGAGGCACACCCCGCCAGCATCGCCACCGCTATCGCCGCTATCAAAATCCGCATGATCGATCCTCGTCCTGAAAGTAGCGACTGTACCCCGGACCTGGCCGTGCATCCAGCGTGGATGGAACTCCAGTGGCGACCGGGCGGCGCTCAGTAGTAGCCTCCTGCCACACGCAAGGATTCCCCAGTCCTTCGCCTGCAGGCCCAAGGACTGGGATAGCGCCAATATCGGCGTGTTTATGACCTGGAGGTCAATGTGTCAGAGTCAGATAACCAAGCAATGCAAGATCCTTTCAAGCTGGGCGTCCTCACCACACTTGTTCTGATAGGAAAAGCTCTAAAGTCCGACCAGGCCATCAATACAGAAGCGCTCATTTCGGAAGCTGAGAAACTGATTGCGAAGCTTCCGACCGGAGACAAACCACTGAATGAGCAGGATGATCACACGCTACCGCTTCGCTGGTTCTTAAGCGGTCTTCGCTAATGGAATCGCAGACAGCTCGCAAGATGCTGTCTGCGCTCATCGTGGACGGATCAATTCGATCTTTCATGCAATCTCTCCTGCGGCGATGCCGCGTCATGTTGGTTATTTTGCGTCTCTGTGCCTGAGGATCAGGCGTGTCCGGTCATGCCATGGGCCGCCGTAGACGATAATTTCCGACGGTCTGCCGTATAGGTGGTGCAGCAGGAATGGGCCAGGGCCGAACGTGCCCGACTCTTCGCCAGGTAACGCCGGATCAGTGCCCAGGTAAATCCCGGCGTGGTTCGGGTGAACGGTACGGCCCACATGCATGACGATCATGTCGCCGCGCTGCGGCCGATCGACACGCACGAAGCCGGCGGCCTCGTAGTTCGACTCGTACAAGCTCGCGTTCTCCGCACTTTCCCACCAGCCATCGGTGCGCTGGAAAGCTTCGAACTCCAAACCCCATTCGCGCGCATACCAGTCAGCGCAGACCTGCCAACAGTCCCAGGCGCCGTGCACAAACGGGCGCTTGAGCAGCGGCGTGCTGCCCGTCGGCGTGATCGTGCGCATGTCGCCCTCGGGCCAGGACAAAATGTGCCAGGGCAAGGCGCTAGCCTCGCACATGGCCAAGTCATGCGGTGACGGCCTGCTGGTGGCGTCTGGGTGCGAGTGGACAATGCCGATCACTTCGCCCAAGTCTTCCGCCGCAGCGTAGTCCTCGGGATCGAGCCGGAACTCTTCGTTCGGCTCCGTGGCGATGTTCCGGCAGGGGAAATACTTCTGCGCCCGGCCGACGGCCAGCAGTAGGCCGCAGCATTCGCGCGGATACTCGGCCGCCGCGTGCGCCTGGATAGCCGTAATAATGTGCTTGCGCATGGTCAGCTCCGGGCAATCAGGGAAACGGCGGGGAATCCACCGAAGGACAGTTCGTTGTTCTCGCCGAAGCGCAGCTTGCAGGACGACAGACAGCCCTTGCACTGATCCTTGGCAGGGTCATCAGTGGGGTCGTCCTCGTCGTCGAACATGGCGGCGCCGGTGTAGCCGCAATCTGGCCCGCGGTAACCATTGGTCATGGCCCAGTGGCAGAACGTGGTCATCTGCCGGCCTGGCAAACCGTGGTTATCGATCTCTCCAGGGGATGACAGCTCCCAAACTACCGCCTCGCCGTCCTCGCTCGTTTTCTGGTCGATGTACCAGATCTCTAGCGCCTCCTGAGTGGGGTCAGCGGTTGGGTTGCCCTCGGGAAAATTAGCGGCGTCGAGGTACTGCGCCAGCGTCTCACGCACAGTCAGCTTGAACTTGAGCATGTCCTCGAAGGCCAAGCACAACGCTGTGACGCGACCGTTGACGTTGCCTGCGGCAAAGGTTGGCCGAGAGGCGGTGCCGTCACTGCTCGAGGAAATACCCTCAATCTGCACCGGCCACGCCGCGTATTCCTGGCCCTGCCAGATAATCGACTTGGCGGGCAGATTCTCTTCCGATCCCTCATAGGCCAGCAATTCCTCTGGCGTGTGCGGTATCGCGTGACCGTGGAAGCGCAGGTAGTCCGCGCCGTATTCGGTACCGTCAATTTCGAACAGGCGAATCTCGCCGCCGGGCTCCAGTTTCTGGATGTCCGTGATCAGTGCCATGGGCAGGCCTCAGGGGTGAAAGGTTTGTTCGAAGGTGGCGGTGATTGCGTAGACCTGGCCGCCACGGTGAACCGGTTTGTAGCCGTTGCACTTGTAAAGGCCAAGCTCACCCAGGGGCGGCTCCCAGAGGAAGCCTTTCGCCCCTTTGTGTCGATCGAGGAACGCCATGATGTCTTTGATGCGAGGCTTCAAGCCAGTGAAGGTCACCGGCCAGGATTGCGACCGGTTGTTGAGGCCATCCTCGACCGACTGCTCGTACCCGTCGCCGAACTTCTTGGAGCGGACGCGCTGGGCTATATCGCCCTCCGCGCCCTTCTCCGTCGCCCAGGTGAATCGTTCGATAGCCATCAGCGCCCCTTGATTGCTTTGTTGATGACGCCGCCCTGGCGCATATCCTTCGAGCGCAGCTCTTGGTACTTCTGCTCTACAAAGGTCGCCAGCTCCTTGCCGAACAGGTCATAGCCTGGCTCGTCAGCGGTAGACGTCGCGTTACCGTCACCATTGATATGCACCTCGACGTTGATCTGTGTGCCACCAGTTCCGCCACCGCCCATCGCTATGACCCCAAGCTTGCCGCTCGACGTCCTGGTCAGAGGCATAATCGCCTCTTCTCCAGCCTCACCCATGACTCCGGTCTTGCCGTTTGCCATACCGAACGCGGTGGGCTTGCTGACGATGGAGTTCGTGAATGCGCCGCCATCGGCGAACATCTGAACGCCGCCAGACCAGGCTCCGCCATTGGCTTGTGGGAAGTAGGTGCTGGAGTAGCCGGCTGAGGAAGCGCCCAAGTTCGAAGAGGTCGCACCGGCAGAGCCGGCGGCCATTCCGTTGCCACCTCCAGCAGCGCTGCCGCCGAGGTAGCTCGCCGCCGCACCAACCAGGCTGCCCAGCAGTGCCGAACTGGCCTGTCGAGTAGCTATGCGTGCCATGTCAGCCAGTATCGACTTGGCGAAGTCGGAGAACGAAGCTTTGCCCGTCATGGCAAAGTTGACGATGGAGTCCTCCATGGAACTGAAGGCGTTGCCGAACAGGCTTTTTGTTTGCCCGGCGATGTTGCGCGCCGAATCCAGGTAGTTATCCCAGGCTGCCGTTGCGCCTTTCGTCCAATCGCCCTGGGCATTCTCCACATCCGCATAGTTCTGCCGGATCTGGTCCGTCGCGGCCTTGTTCGCGTCTGCGAGAGCCTGAGATTTACGAGTGAACTCCTCCTCCGACATGTTGCGCGATGGATCAGACTTCTGGTTTGCAAGCTCCAGCGACTGCTGCGCAAACCGGTCCTGCTGACTGTTCAGCTCGCCGCTGAGTGCGTTCTGGCGATCGCCCTGCCCCACGCCGAGCACTGCACGCTGACCTGCAAGCTCCAAGGCCCTCTGTTGCTGCCCCAGCGCCTGCACGTAAGTGCTGATCGCCCGCTCCTGCCTTGCCAGGCGCCCGGTCTCGTTGGTAGCGAGCACTTCAAGCTGGCTGTCCGCGTCCTTCTGCGCCTTGACCATTCCTGCGCGCGCGTCGGCGATCTTCTGGTCCAGCTGGATGCTTTGCGCAGCCGAAGTGGACTTCTTGCCCTTGGCAGCCTCAAGCGCTGCAATCTCTGCCTCGTAGGCGGCCGTCGTCTGGTCAAGTTCGTTGCCGATCAGGGCCTGGCGGCGCAGCAGGTAGTCTTCCTCCGACAGCAGGCCGGCTTTTTGAGCCGCTTCCAGTTCCTTCTCATAGTTTTTGTAGGTGTCAGTGATCGCCGCCAGGTCGTTTTTTGCATTGTTGAAGCTGGTCAGATCGACCTGGGTGCCAGCGGCTTTCGGATCCTTGAACTTGTCGTTGATGTTGGCGATGTTTTTGTCGACCGTTGCCTTGGCCAGGCGAGGGTCGTTCGGCGCAACCTTGCGGATATCGTCGAGTTGTTTTTTGTAGTCCTTGAGTGCGTCTGCCCGCTTTTGCTCATTTGTCCAAGAGGACTTGGTGAGCGCATCAACCTTCTGCATCGAGGTTATTGCAGACTGCTGAGCCTTCGCCTGATCGCCTTCCAACTTGGCGATTTCAGCCTGGGCCGCCCTCTGGTCCTCGAGCATGTTCAGTCGGTTTTGATAGAGATCAATCATCTCCTGCTTGTTTTGGAACAAGCCAACGTCGCCGGATTGCGCGCTCGACAGGTCCCGGCGAGCCTGTTCAATATCGGCGCCGATATCCGGGCGGCCGATGTTCTTGAGGCTGTCGGCGGCCCGTGCGACTGCGTTGTAACCTTTCTCCCAGAAACTCAGGTTCTCCAGGATCTTCGGCGTGCGCTCGTTGATGGCGTCGGCATAGGACTCGGTGGCCAGCTTCACAGCGCCGGCGTGGTCGCGCTGCTCTTCCAGGGCGGCGATCTGAGAGAACACCGAGGCGGTTAGGTAGTGGTACTGCTCGTTCAGCGCTGCCGATGCCTTGACTGGCTCGTCGGCCAACTTGACGAACTCGGATACCGTCTCGCTGACGGCCTTGCCAGTGGCTTCCTGCATCGATACGGCGGCTTGGGTGATGCTGGCGAAACTCTCTCCGGCGATCTTGCCGTTATCTGCCAGTTGGGCCAGAGCTGCTGCTGCCTGGCCTGTGGTCCCGACGGTAGCGCCGACCTGACGCGCCATATCGCCCAACTGACCAGCACCCACACCGGCGTAGTTACCGGTGAGGATTAGCGACTTGTTGTAGCTGTCCTGCTCTTCACTGCCCTTGTGGTAGGCGTATGCCAGTCCACCCACGGCCGCGGTGGCCAGGGCCAGCGGCGCTAGGATGGCGAGAAGTCCGGCAGCACCTGCACCCGCGCCGGCGCCCAACTGGGCCACGGCACGTACGCCACTACCCCAGTCACCCGAAGACAGCGCGTTACCCAACTGTACGACGTTTTCCTGGGCCTGGCGGGTGCCGAGGCGCAGCTTGTCGAAGCCTGTGGCGGTCTTTTCGAGCTTTCCGTAATCCTTGTCGATCTTGCTCAGGGCGCTGTTGTACTGGTCCTGACTGATTCGACCCTCGTCGAGATGCTTGCCCAGCTGCTCGACCTGCGTGTCCAGCTTAGCCAGCGCGGCACGGGCAGGGTCAATAGCCCCCAGCAGGCTGTTCAGCGCCTTCTGCTCGTCCATAGCGGACTTGGCCAAAGCCACCTGCTGCTTATCGAGCTGAGCCGAGATCTTCGCCGCCTCGGCCTCGCCGTAGGCGCCGGTCTTGGTCAGCTTGGCAAGCGCGTCGCGCTGTTTCGCCAGGTCCTGCGTGGTTTTGGCGCTGGTAGACAGCGACTTCTCCAGCGCCTGCATTTCGTTCATCAGCGAAACGGCGGACTGCTCGGCCCGGCCGCCGGCCTTCGCCATTTCATCCAGGCTCGTTTTGGCCTGGATTGCATCGGCCGAGTCGATCTTTACGCCGAGTTCTGCAATGTTCATCGACTCACCTTGAATAAGTGCCCGCAGTCACGGGCTGTTTTCCCTTTCCTCCGCCATAACGCGCAGGGCTTCGCCTTCCAGCACCTGAAGGTCAGGGAAGATTTCAGCGAGTTTCTTTTTCTTGATGCCGAGGAACCCGGCCACGTCGCGGATGCTGCTGTAATCGAGCCCAATTGCGCCGCCGGCGCCTGCTCGCCACTGGGTGGACATGCGATTGAACAGAAGGAAGGCTGCCCAATTGCAGGGCCAAACCTCCACTTCTTCAACCAGATCGCCGGGGGCAAGGCCGAACATGCCGATAACCGCATCAGGCACGCTCGGCGAGTACATCGCGCGGGCGGCGTCGGTCAGTTTCCCAAGCGTGCCTGGCTGTATGCGCCCTCATGGGCTTTCACGACAGCCTCGGCGGCACCGTGACAGGACTTCACGAATGCGACGATGTTGTCGTCGCTGTATTCGTCATCGAAACCCCAGCCGACCACCAGGTCTTTGATCTGCTGGGTTTGCTGCTCGGTATCCACGGCAACAATTTCCGACCAAGACGGCTTATCGCCCAGTGCGGCCTGTGCCTTCTTCCGTTTCTCGTTCCACTCATCGAAAAGAGCGGCAAGCTCGGCGCGATCGCGGTACCTGAAGGTGAACTCCACCTTTTCGGGCGTGCCGCCGACGATCGGGATCAACACGGGCGCAGTGAACGTGGCGTTCTGCGCGATACGAATCTTGGCCATGGATTACACCACCGCAGTCAGGTAGCGGGTCGGCTCGGATTGCAGAGCCAGGCTGACGGTTCGGGTCAGCAGGTTGCTGCGGGACACGGCTGGCTGCTTGGAGAACGACGTGTAGGTGCCGTACAGCAGCGTGTCGTTGCCAGGGAGATTCAGGCGCGCGGCTTCGATTTGCTTGCCTGCGTCAGCCTTCATGAGCACGCCGTTGAACGCCTGGGCAGGATCATCCGCGATGGTCAGCGTCATGCTGGCCGCAGCCTTGTCGGTCGGGATTTGCTTGCCCTGATCGTTCTCGAGAAACACCACGTCCAGGTAGTTCTGGTCACCGCCCGAGAAGGCTACGTCGGTGATTTGTGGGATCTGAACCCAGGTCAAAATCTTGCGCATAGAGCCCACGCCGCCGGCCGCCGGGTAAATCTGCGTATCTGTGGTATCGATGCCCTCCAGGGTGATCGCCGTTGCCGTGGCAGCCTTCACGCGCACTACCTTGCTGTCCAGCTTGCTCCAGCCAGAGCTGAGCAGGACGATATCGCCCGCAGCAATGGTGCCGCCAACAACGGTAGCGATCGCCTCGCTCGCATTGCTGAGCGCAGTAAACGGCAGAGCCGCAGCGTACGTGGCGGCGTGCTGAAAGGTGCCGCCGTTCGGGATTTTGTAGCCCATGGGGTATTTCCTCTTTGCAGATGTGAAAAAACCCGCTCGATGGCGGGTCTCTGGGTTTGCCCAATGGGCGGGATCAGTTGGTGTCGGCTCGGTACAAGAACGAGACTGGAACGGTATAAGTTGAATCACCCGTAATGCCAGGGCCTGGGTCAACTGGCGACATGGTCACCACGGTGAACGCACCCTTCGTGTCCCTGGCGTATAGCGGGAACAGGTCAACCAGTTCGGTGGTTATTGGGTTGGTCTTGGCCTTCCCGGTGCCGGCCGGCGCGATGATGCTGACCTGAAATACTCCGGTGTACAGCCGGTGATCTCCGCCGAGCGTGTTGCTCGCGGTATCGCCGGGAATGGTGAAGGCTCGTAGGTAGGTCTCGCCGTCTGCCGGCGTGTAGGCCGTGTTCTCGAAAACGATCTTCAGCTTCTCCAACCTGGCAGCGTTCCAGGCGATGAGCTTTGCCTCGTAGATCGAGGCGATGATTGCGTGACTCATACCTGGTTGTTCCTGATGGCCTCCAACACGATCTGCTGAAAGCGAGCCACGGTTACCCGGACCATGCCGCCGGGGGCCTGGGTGGAATGGCCGAACTCCAGCGGGATTGCGTACGGCAGGTTGTTGACGATGAAAGCGGTTTCCCCGGCATTGAACTCAATAGCGCCAGCCACAAGCCTTGCGGTCGCTGCGGCGCCTGTCGGGTCCGGGTGAATGCGGATGCTGTTGTCGACGGAGCCGATGGAGAGGTTCCAGTTCGCCCGGAACCGGCCGCCAACATAGTCTTGGCCCGCAACCAACCCATTCACATTGAAGTTCTGGTCGCGCTCGGTCTTCGTCAGAGGCTTGGCGTATTTCACTCCACGCTTGAGGTTTCCCGCTTTCGTGAAGTTCGATTCGTTCAGGTTGATAAGCGTGTTGCGGACCGCGACCTTGAAGTCATAGTCGTCGGCCGCCCGTGTGTTCGCCTCGCGGTAAGTGACGTTTGCGGCCCAGATCTCCGGGTTACCCACGGGAGACATCCGGATCAGGCTGCTGCCGATCTCGATGATGATCTCTCGCAAACTGGCGTCGATCGCTTCGCTGGCCTGAGCGGCGAACTCGGCCAGGCTCAGGGCGAAACTACCGGACTGGCCGGCGCCTGCCCGGCTCAAGACCGCACCTGCAGCTCATACAGGATCGGTGTTCCGGCCGGGTTGATCTCTTTCAACGGTGGCACGATTGACCAGGTGCGGCCTTGGGCGACCACCTTGTCCAGCAATCCAGGAACCCATGCCAAACCCTGAGCGGCAATCTTCAGCTTCTTGTCGCCCTGCCTGATAAGGCTGTTGTTCTGGAATTCGATACCCGTGAAGTCGAGCAGGATGCCTTGGGCGATTTGCTCGACGGTCGCGCCCGACGCTTCCGCGCCCGTCTCCGGGTCGTACTCGCCGGGCTCCGTCTTGCTGATGGTCACGGGCTGGCCGAACTCTGTGATCATCTCCAGAGCCATCACGGCCATTTCGTCGTAAAAGGCCATAATGGTCTCCATTACAGCTATGCGCGCACTGCGAACAGCCCGCGCTTTTGTAGGTAGTCGGCAAACTGCGTAGCACTCGGCCGGTCCGGCGCCGCCGGCAACAGCCGACCGCTGGTGTTGGAAATCGTGGCGTACTCGCGAGTTACCGCGCCCTCGACGCGCTCCAGAGTCACAGCCCCCTTTCGTTTGTCGATTGGGTCGATGTCATCCTGATGAATCTCGGCGGCCAGGGCCATCTGGCCGTACTGGATCCGTGCCGGCAGGTAGTTATCCGGCTTGATCTGGCAGTCCAGCTCAACACCCCGGCGCGGCCAGGCCAGCGCCTGCTCGCTGTTCATCTTGCGGCCTTTCCAGGTCATGCCATCCATCACCAAGGCGGCCCGGCGAAGCAATGCTTCCTGCTCAGGAACGCCCGCGGGAATGACCGTACCGAATTTCACGGCATACAGGGCCAAGTCCTCGGCACTCGCGTAGCTTTCGGCGTCAGGCTTGCCGGTGCCGTCCTCGATGATGAGTGTCATGCGTCAACTCGCTGGAATGGTTTGAGATCGGCCGCCGGGTCACCGGCAGCCAGCATTATCACGCCTTGGGCAGATCGGCGACGAGCTTTTCCAAAGATTCTTTCGAGGCGTTGGCCCGGTATGGCACCTTCGCTTCGTCGAGTTTGGCCTTCAGGTTGGCGATTTCCTTCGCCTCGGTATCCACCTGACCGGCTTTGTCGGCCTGCTCAAGAAGGTCGTCCACCTGCAGCTGAAGAGCTTTCAGCTTCTCGACTTCACCGTCACGCTCGCGAATGAGGCTTTCCACACCGGCGTTTACCGCTTCGAACACCTGAAACAGGCGATCAGCGACAGGACCAAGTTCGCCATCCGGGCGCACCAGTTCTTGACCGGCGAATGACTCGACGATCAGACCGACAGATTCGAGTTCTGCACGGAAGGCATCGATATTGACGCTAGAGTTGCCACCATCAATCAGCAGCACCTTCGGTACTTCCTTGACCGTAACGTCAGGCACGTCGTCGGCAGCATCTTCGCGGCTTTCGGTAACGCTTGCGTCGACGATGCGCAGGCCGCTTGCTTTGGCGAGTGCCTTCACATCTTCCTGGTACTGGTGGAATGGACCAGGCAGATACCAGATGTTCTTGTTGCTCATGATCGTGTCCTCGCCAAGCCGGGCACTGGGCCCGACTCGGCTGTCAGGGTTACTTGGAGGCGTCACCGATCAGAGCCACACCGGCGGTGTGCTTAATGCTGGCGGCGGTTTTGTCCCAGTTGGTCCCGGTGCCCAGCTCGGCGTCGGTTGGCGACGCCCCGCCGGTGGCGGTATCCCAGGTGTAACCCTTCAGGCCCAAGCCGAAGGTGTAATCGACCTGAATGGTGGTCTCGATGCGAGCCTTACCGTTGTCGGTGGACACGTTCGAGATGATGTCGCGGTTGTCGTGGACCAGCGCCGAACCGGTGGACAGGCCGAGGATGATCTCCTTGTCCGGGGTGCCAGCCTGCAACAGCGCAGGAGCATCGGTTACCACGGACACTTTGCCCAGGATGTCGACGACGCGAACGTTGCCCGCGACGAACAGGTTGGTGGAGTTGGCGATGGCCTGGCCGATCAGCTTGTGCCAGGTGCTGCCGCGCATCACTTGAGCTACCAAGTTCTGGCTTGCGTCACCGAACTTCGCGTGTGCGTTGTTCAGACCGGCCTGGGTGATACCAGCGGTTGCCGACACATCGTTCACAGCTGCCGCTTGGGCGGTGATCGCAGCCACCAGGGCCGCGATTGCAGTGTTCAGCTGGTCCTTCAGCAGGATCTCGGCAAACGCACGACTGGCAACCTCGATGCCTTGCGCGGTTGGGCGCTGCAACCAGGTCATCTGCGATGGCTCGTAACGAACCGGACCGAAGCCACCGGCGATCTTCACCGAGGTGTTCTTCAGCTCAGTCAGGTCGGTTGCGCTGACTGCGGAGTTGGTCGCGTAACGATCAACACGGCGCTGGGCGGAAGCCAGATTCTGGAAGAACGACTCCTGCAGGTAGTCGCCGGTGAAGCCGTTTGGCGACAGGACAATAGCGCCATTGCTGGCTTGGTTGAACGCGTCGGTCATCTGATCGAGCGTTTCCAGGGTGGCAGGCATGACGAAGTCGTTGAAGACCTGCATTTGAGACAGAGACATGGGTTATTTCCTTACTTGAGAGGGAGATCCGGGAACCGGCTCGCGATCGCGGCCTGTCGTTCCTCTTTGGTGCCGCCGATTTTTCCTTTTGCGGCCCCGCCGCCACCTCCGGCACCGGCAGCCCCGCCGCCAGATGCCTTACTACCCGCGATCAACGGCGCGAAGGCCGTGTCGTTTGCGAATTCTGCTTTCAGCTCATCCAGCGTTGCGGCGGAGAGCTTGCCCTGCTGGTCGAGGACGACCACAACAGGCTTCCCATCGCGCTGCTCGACGCTCAGACGGCGCTCAATGTGCGGCAACAGGGCTTTGGCGCTGCCTGGAATTGCCAGTGCAGATGCAATATCAGTAGCGGTACGGCCAACGGTCAGATCCCGGATCTGTGTGCTCAGCGTCCCACGCTCCTGTTCCAGTAAGCCGTTCAGCTCAGCTTCGCGGCGGTTGAATTTTTCCGACCAGGACTTTTCAAGCTCTTCGACGTTGCCGGATTTGCGAGCGTTTTCTTCACGCTCCAGGCGGGCCTGGTCTTCGGCATCCTTACGCGCCTTGTCGGCGGTCTTCTTCTCGTCCAGCAACTCTTGGACCTTGGATTTCAGGCCAGATACGTCTTCTTGCTGCGGCAGGCCTTCAATACCGAGGACAAACTTGCCTTCCTTCTCGGTGTAGAGCGATTTAACGGAGTCATCGAGACCGTCAAGAGTGTCCAGCTGATATTTCAAACCCATTTGCTTGTCTCCCAGAGACGTTAGTGCAGGCCCTGCCTGCTATTTGATGCCTGCCCGCTCGAACGCCAGAGGCTCAAGAGCCTTCATCTGCACAAGGGTCAGAGGTGAAAAGTTGCGATCAAGCTGCAGCTCGGAGAATCGTTCGATGCTCAGGCCGCCTTCGCGGAACAGCTTGGCGCGGACCGGGCCGATGGCCTTGTCCTGAAACGCCGCTGGCTGCTGCTGGAGCCAGTCGTAATAGCTGAGGTCAGCCCTCACCTGCTGCGCACCGCCGTCGCCTATGGATGCCCTCGTTGCGTCCTTGGCGAACAAGGCGCTAAAGCGAGTCACCGCCACCACTGTCGAGCGACAGTTGATGTGGATCGGCGGCCTCGGCCCCTCAGTCAGCTTGAACCGTTGCTTATCCAGCGTCCGGCACTGGCTGGTGGTCTTCGAATCCAGGGTGCTGACCCACTCCACCGACTGCACGACGTCGCTGTTTTCCTTCAGCGTCTCCATGCGCGCCTGGGTGGCGACGTGCTGCACCGCCGTCCGCACGATGGCGCCGGCGTTGCGGTTGGTCGTGGCCAGGATGCCGTCGTTGTACTGGAGTGCCTTGGTGCCGCGAATGTTCTTGATGATCTGGAAGTTGGTTTGGCCTTCGAAGAAGCCCTGCCTGATCGCACCTGTGAGGCGTTGCCGCTCCGTGGCGGTGAATCCATCAATGAACAACTTGAGCAGCTTCCCGCCGTCGGCACCGCGCACGCTGAGCGGATTGGTCAGGATTGCCGCCCTGATGGCAGTAGCACCTGGCACCGCAGCATCGAAGGTGACGCCCACCGGCGCCGCCCGAGTCAAACTGGTCGCCTCAAACTCGGCCTCGTAGTTGGCGATGTCCACCAGATCGAGGTTCAGCTTCTCGCTGTACCGGTCAAAGATGCCCAACAGCAGGCTATCAACCTCGCTCAGCAGCCGCTCCAGGCGAGCGACGGTGTAATCCGTCAGGTCCGTGCGCGTCAGCCGCTCACGAATCGAGCGGTCGATCTCCTTGAGGAAGGGTGCGAACTTCTTCACCTCTCCCGACTTCAGCTGCTCCAGGAACACCGCATGCCGAATGGTGGCGTCAAGGATTGCTTGGTTTGCCGCCATTCGGAATTACCTCGGTGTCGTCCAGGGCTGGCCCGGTGCTTTGTGCCTCCAGCTCATCCCGGATGTCGTCGTCCGTCTTCTCTGGGTTGATCACGCCGCGATCACGCAGGTACTGCCAGAAGTCGCCTTCGGGTAGCTTGCCGCCCTGAACTGCGTTGAACAGCGCCGCAAGGATCGTTGCATCCAGAGTGATCTGGCTGAAGTCTTGGTTGAGTTTGTAGACCACTTCGCCGGGGGCATTCACGAACTCGGCCATCCACGTAAGGCACTGGCTGTACGCCTCGCTGACGTTGCTCACCACCAGGGAGAGAACGCTGTGCTCGGCGGCGCTGTCGTTGTCGGCCTGGGTTGCGGTCTTCACCGCACTGCCCCGCTCGATCAGCCGGGCACCAAGCGAAACCATGTCCTGTTTCTTGGCGTCCATGGCCTCCTTGGCGACCGTGTTTGGCTGAGCCTGCCATACGCCGCATGCGCCATTCACAGGTAGCAGCCAAGGCGCCCTGGAGCCCAGGAATATCCCGGCCTTTTCGAGGTGGTCGCGCCATTGCTCATCAAGGCCAGACATCCATGGTTGGGGCTGGCCAACCAAGTACGCTGCCTCTTCATAATCCGCGCTGTTGCGGTAATGACCGATATTCACTTCGGCCATGTCGTATAGCGGGGAGTCGTCGATGCTGGTGTCGTTGTTCTCGCTGCCCAGGAACTGGAACGGGATGATGCGCCATGGCTGACCCGAGCCATTCAGTGGGGCGAATGGCGCGACGGTCATCTCCGTCTTGCTGGAGCCCTCCTCCCATACTTCCTGGGTGTATACGCCGGACACATCCAGGCGCAGCACGCGATATTGCACAACCTGCTCGCTGCCGAACCCGTCGTCAGTATCGACGTCGATCTTTTCGCGCAGCACAACCAGGCTCAACAGGTGCTGACCGCCAACCTGGCGCGTCTTCCAGTTAATGATCGACTCAGCCGGGTAGCTGGCGACGTTTGCACGGGCGCGACCGGCTTGCTCGTCTGCTTTGCTCACAGTGCCAGGCTCGACAGCGGCATAGTCCACCAGCAGCCCGTGACGGCCGACCTCGAGCAAATGCCCGATAACCGATTGCGATTGCTGGTAAACGCTGACGCCCTGCCCGTCTATGTCCTTTGTCACGTAGTCGAGCGCACCGGGAACTGTCAACGTTGGCCAGGTGCGGAACACCGCTCCCACCAAGCTGTGTTTCGTCCGCCCAGTGGCGTTGTAGAACACAGCGCGCTTCTTGTACGCGTCGTACCGGTCTCGGTTGTCCTGGGACTTGTCCGAGGCATTCGGCCGGGGCAAGTAATAATCGCCGGCAGCCTTGACCGTTTCCGAGCCCTTGCAGACGTCGCGCACCAAGCGCCAGCGGTATTTCGCCGCCGTGTACTCGGGACGGGTGAAAGTGACATCCGTCATCGAGCGACCCCCATTTTCATTGCGGTGACCGGTTTGATGATCGGGTACTCGCGGTGGATGAAGTAGCCGCCTGCGTCGTTCGCGTGATCGATGCCGGCGGTTTTGTCTGGCTCCCCGTTCGTGCCCCACACCTGCTGCTCCAGGCCATCGGCATAGGTTGGGCAGGTGAAGGGGTTGACCAGGTAGCGGCGCTCGCCCTGCGCATTGCAGAAGACGGCGTTCATTGCGTTGATTCGGTCCTTCACCGGCGGATTTGCCGCTGGAGCGATGACCGCAAAACCTGCCTGCTTGAGCATGGCCAGATCGGTGATGCTGGCGTTCACGGATTTGCGCGAGTCGCCCGAGGCATCCGGATATATCCTGATCTCGCACGTCTTCTTGAAGTCGTTGCCGTCGTGCTGCCAGTAGCGCTCTTTGATGCGGCGGATCATGTCGGGCGTGTCGTAGCCATCGATCAGTTCATCTACCGCCCTGGGAAAGCCCTGATCGCGCTTGACGTGGGTGATCGCCGCCATCTTGCCGACGTTGAAGTCCATCCCAATGAACAGCGGCTCGCCGGGCTGCACAGTGTCGAAGCATCCGTTGAGCTTGCGATCGTAGGCCGTGTAGATCGTGCCGGACGTCAGGTTGACGAACTGGCCTTTGAGGTATGCCATGATCAACTGTGGCGGATACGACTCCATCAGCGAGGCGATGTAGTCATCCGGCAGGTTCAGCTCGTTATCGAACGTGCTGGCCTGCACCAAGCCGTACATCTCTTTGAGCGAAGGCTTGTCGCGCAACTGCTTCACGAATTGCAGGAAGACGAACTTGAAGCCCTCAGGCGTCGTTGTGACGTCCACCCCGTTCTTCAGCCCGGGCAAGTTGTAGCGCATCCGGGCAATGATCTTGCGCCAGGCCTGCTGCGCCTTGACTGCGGTCAGCACGTCCAGCTCATCCACCAGGGCATGGCCGATCTTGAAACCGACAATCGTCTGCGGCTTCTCCATCGACCGACAAATCACAGTGCCGCGGTACTGCCGGCCGCTGTAGATATGAACTTCGTGGTTCGCCTGGTTGATCTTGGTCTTAAGCCCCCAGTCGTAAGCCACCTCATCCATGGTCGGATAGAAGATGTCCCGGATTTGCGGGTAGGTCGGTGCGAAGTAGCCAGCGTTGACGCCAGGCCACTCCATGAAGTGCTTGCTCAGCGCCGAGCATCCCACCCAGGTCTTGCCTGAGCCGAACCCAGCAACGAACGCACGAAACTTGTGGGGCAGCGTGAGGAACTGAGCCTGCGGAACGTTAAGGCTCGGCATTCGGCTTCCTCGCATCCACCACATCGACCTGAATGCGGGTCGGGATCACCGGTTCGTCGCCAGCCTCTTCCTTCCTAGACCGGTTGACGAACATATCGCCGGTTTCCTTTGCAGCCTGCTCAAGTATCTGCATGGCGAGGGGGATGTTCTTCGAGCTATCAGCTCTCTCGAAAGACCGATTCATGGCGCGAAGGCGGAACGCGCGGTTGGCGATCGGGATTTCTGCCGTCTCTTCACGGAATCGCTTACGGGTGTCCTGGAACAGGGTCACCCACTTCACGGCAAGCCCCTTCCCGGCAGACTTAGTTGGGTCGTGCGTCTCCACCTGCTGACGGCTCACCGCAATCCCGTATTCGTTCTTGACGGCCTCCACCACTTGGGACGGTGTGTCAAAGCACGCCAACGCCTGAACGATGAAGCTCTTCACCTCATTTTTCAGGTTCGCCATAGGTTCTCATCCGTCTAGAGCCTGTCAAGAATCAGGCCAGCTTGAGCAGACAGGTTCCGCAAGCCCTCGATATATTCAGTTTCCCCACCTCGGCGGGTTTGTTTGCAGCATCTACCAGCACCTGAACGTCAGGGCTCGCACCATAGCGGCGGACCACACCAACGAACTCTTCTACGTCGTGGCCCTGCAGCTTGATCTTCGGTGCGCCGTCTTGGGTGAATGCTGGTTGACCGTACTTATCGGTCGCGTGAGCCAGGTGATAAAGCTCGTGTTCGATCAAGGCGCAGAACTCAAGGTCGCTGCACTCGGCGCAGTAGTCAGCAGCCAAGGTGATAATGAAGGCAGGTACCTCGCCGAACCAATCACGCATCTGTTGTTCCATTCGAGCCTTCTGCCAACCGCCGGCGCGGAACGCTACCTGCTCGGCTTGGCCCAGCACCGTACGACCCTGCTTGGCGAAGCTCGAAGAAGCCCACATGACCCTGATGTCTGCATCCAGTAGATGGGCATGGTCTTCGTTATGAATGCTGCCGGTGTCGGCGAGGATCTCGGATTGGAGCCATTCCCATACTTCAGGAGCAGGGGTCAGGCGGATGCCGAAGTCTGATAGGTCGGCCAGCTCAAGCAGTGGCTCCGGGGGCATTGGTCTTTGCATCAGCCATCCCCTCGTTGATGATCACCGTGCGGATCGTGCCGCCGGTTCCAGTGTCGCGCTTGGCAGCCATCTGAACCGCCTCGTGCGCAGTGGCCCCCATATCCATGGCAGTGATCGCGTGGTCTGCTCCCGACCCGATTGCATAGGTTGCGTCCAGCAATATCGGGCTCTTCCAGAATCCGTCTTGGACACTGGCACCAACACACCACAGAGAATCGCCATCAGCGACGATGGCCGAGGCGTCCACCTCCTTGGTGACGGTTGCGCCAAAGTAGGCATCCTGCAGAGCGGTGTAGTCACAGGTCTTGCCGCACATCACGAACTTGACGCCCTTCACTTCATGGCACTTCTGATAATCGTCGTAGGTGATTGAGCTGCCGCAGGTGATCTGGGAGTCATAGGCGATCACGCCGTCTTTGTAGGCAATGGTCGTCATTCGATCACCATTTGGTGTGTCTGTGCATGGGCGTGGCCGTGAAGCAGGCTGACTATCAGGCCCTGAGGCAGCCCGGCCTGCTTCGCAGCGTCCACGGCATCAGCAATGGCCTTGTCGAGAGCGCTTACCGCAGCGTTGATGTCCGGGCTCATTGGCAGGACGTGCCGAAGGCGGGTTACTTTGCTCATCTACGAACCTCGCGCCACGATTTGGCGGTTTCGAAAACGTGGCGCGGATTAAGGCGCCTGCCGCTCTACCGCTTCGTTGACCTTCTCGGCCGCCTTGCTCGCGGTGTCAGCGGCCTGGACTGCCGTGTTCGATGCCTCTTGCACCTTGACTGCCGCGTCCTGGGTCTTCTCGGCGAGGTTGGTCAGTCGCAGGTCACGCTTACCAAGCGCTGCGTCATACGCGGCGCGAACCTCGGCAAGCTGCTTGGTGTGTTCAGAGGTAGCCGACCAGACGCCCGCCTGCCAACCCAAGGCAAACCCACCGGTAACCAGCAACAGCGCGATGACCCAAACCTCGGCTCGCCTCCACCAGTGGCGGGCAATGAAGTTGATTGCGCATCTCTCCATCAGGCGATACCTCCAAGCTTGGTGCGCAGGCGGTGTATCTCTTCGCTCTGCTCTGTGACGCGCTCAGTGAGCTGGCCCACCTGACTGGTGAGGGCTTCGATCTTGCCTTCCATGCGGCCCACTGCGGCGGCGAGGTCATTGCGCTCTTTGGCGAACTGATCAGCGCGGGACTCGGCTTCTTTGCGGGCGGCTCGTTCCTGGTTCAGGAGTTCGTTTAGCCGCTTTAGGGTCCCGATGTCGGCGCTGTCCATGGCCCGGTCTGTCGCATCCTTGGACAGGAACTTCCTCAACCACAAAAGACCACCGAGCAAAACAGTGCCGGTACCGCCAAGCCACGCGAACGTGCCAGGGCCAAGGTCGTTAGGATCCATCGCCACTCCATAGAGAAAGGTGGTCGAGGTACGACCTGTACAAATAAGTCGGCTCCAGCAGCACTCCCAGCTCGGAGCAATGGGTGTGGTGGAGCCGAAAACGAAAAGGCCTGCTAAGTGGCAGGCCAGGAATTAGCGTGAACGATGAAGCAGCCCGCCAGGCTGGAGCTCGGCGCGAATCACTTCTTTGACCTTCTCAGTAACGGAACCGTCGATCCGATCCACCTTCTCTCTCAGCGCCTGCCCGAGAGCGGTCTCGTCAATGCTGGCAGCGATATCGCGGAGTATTTCTGATGCATCGCGACCGTTGACTGCAAAACGGTCAGCGTTGATCACGAACTGCGAGTTAATGCCTACCCCGAAGCCTGCAAATACCGGCTGCCCCAACGAGTTAAGTTTCACCTTCACGCTCCAATCATCCTGCCAGGGCGACGCGATAGTGCCGTCCTTGACGAATGCTTCATTGAGGTAGGTTGCGCCATCGACAACCTTGAAAGGCTCAAGCTGGGCAGGCTTTGTCAGATCACCGATCCGCCATCGAACCACTCCATCGATAATCGTCGTAGTGCATCCGCCTGCACGCACGATCCGTGTGCCGGTCATTTTTGCCTTCTCCAGGCGCGCGACAATCTCTTCATGAGTTTCTTGGCGATCGTAGGACAGCGTGGTTCTGACGTCGGAACCGTCGCAGTCGAACGAAAAATCTTTGGTCGCGAACTGGGCATTGTCGCGGTACTCGGCCGGGATCTTAGCCACCTCGGCGCCGATGAATGCATAGCGTTCGATAGCATTGGCTGGCAGATCGTACTCAGACCACTCACCAGCGGTCACAGTAATCGTCTGCGGCTCGGCGCTTGAGGAAGGGCGCGTCGGGTTGATCTCGAACTCACCGGTGCTGTCGATCTTCCAGCCGGAAACGCCCGGCACGTAGTTGCTGGATTGGATAGAGCCGGACATTTGCTGTACTCCAGAGACAGAAAAGCCCCGGCAAATGCCGAGGCCCTGAATAGGTGCGCGGTCTTTCCCGCTGTCAGCCAAAGACAATCCCGGCGTCGACGCCCCAATGCATCGATCTCGCCGTTCTGGTCTCGCGCCACTCTGGAAGTCTGGTGTGAACAGAGCGCACGGGCTGCCGGTGTTCTTTCGTGACGCGTGACTTCCGGCTATACCGCGTCCAGGGGTCCCGAAGGCTGTCCTGGCTACAGGTTAATTCATTTGTAGCGCCCACAAAAAAGCCCGACACGGTGGTCGGGCTTTTTTGATCCACTCCTACATGCGCAGGAATGACAGGATGGGGAGATAATGGCTCATTGGCTCAGTCTTCGTCAAGCGACTTCTGATATCACAAGGCCTTCCTGCTCAAGAATGTGCTGAGCCTCCACCAAGGCACGGTCCACGCTGCTCTCCAGGGCCTTGCGAATATCCCGTCTCCACCGCTCCTGGGTCTTGATCGGGTGCGGCTCGTTCGACCAGTTGTCCATCTCGTACCAGCCGGCCGGCAGCACGTTGGTGGAGCGCTTGCCGTCAACACCAGGAAGCCGAGGCAACGCCCAAGTCACCACAGCGCAGTGCCGGAATCGTTCCGGCGCCGGCGAGCGCATCACCCGGGTCAGCTCGGCAATAGCTGCGTGCTTGCGTTCGGTATCCGTGGAGAACTTCGCCACCAGGGCCCGCCAGTGCTCGGCCGACAAGGCCTTGTGTAGCCGACCGAACACCCAGCAGTCCTGAAGAAACGCTGCCTCCTTGCCAACGATCTCCCCCTTTTGCTTGGCACACTGCACCTTGGGCTCGAAGTCACAGCCGCCGGCGGAACTGATGGTCTCGGCCGCGAGGGCTCGAACTACTGCTGAAACAACGTTGCGATAGGTCATGCTGCAGCCCTCTTGAGTTCTCTGGTCTTTGCCCGGTATTCGGCGGTGATGGCTTTCAGTTGCTCGATGGGTATTGGCTTCTTGCCTGGCCTGGCGAACACTGCATCTATCGGATCAAGCCCCTCCCTTATGCGGTTCACGATTGATCGCACAGATACGGTAACGCCCGGCTCCCGAGACCATTCGGAAGCGGTTAGGGTGTAGCCTTCAATCGTTATTGCCACGGCGTTACTTCTTTCGTGCTTGTGATTGGTCTTACGTGGCGAAGGAAGCGGCTTGCGGCCGTTGTGGGTGATCTTGCGACCGAAAAGCGCCTCAAAATCAGACATCCCTGATCTTTTGCGGCGCATAACAGTGGCGCCGGCGACCGCTACTCGTGGGTCTTCGCCCCATTGGGTGGCGGTCTTTCGCACACCCTCGAACTCAATCAGGCCGATGTCAGTGAGGCTGGCGTAGCTCTCTTGGGTGAATCCACGCCTCGTATTGCAGCCCCGACAAAGGATGCGCAGGTTGCTGCGCTCGTTGTTTTGACGGTTTTCGTCAATATGATCGACGTGGCAGGTCAGCCAAGTCTCATGCTTCCCGCATAGCTCACAATCTCGGCACCCAGGCCCAACTTCGGCCCACATGACATGTCGATGCTCAAAAACGTAGCCACCCTTGTCTGCGAGCGCATGGCCCGGCTCGTACACGCGGATGTAACCATTTGGCGTGATTACGCGTTGCTGACGGCTTGTAGGAAGCTTGTCGGTTGTCCCGTTCCGCATCACACGGAAGTAATGCATCTGGCAAAGCTGGGCGGCCTGATACCTGGCGGCACGACCACAATTATCTACGCGGCATGGCATTGGATTCGGGCCTCCAGGCGACGGCACTTCTTGGCGAAAACCGCCTTCAAGCGCTTTAGGTATTGGATTTCATGGCGGACCAGTTCCTGATTGCACTCCAGCCACACAACCTTTTCCGCGCCGATCTTCTCGACCAGGCGGGGCCGGTAAACCATGATGTTTCCGCTCAGGTGGGCATTGCACTGGGAGCAGGATTTGTTCATGTTCCATAGGTTGAATCTGAGGTGTGCGGCGGCGCCCACGCTGCGAAAGTGCGAGCAATGCCATTGGCCACCCCAGCTCGCCGGCTTGTCGCAGCTGATGCAGCCCAGATGAGCGTCACGTAGGCGGACATACCGGTTGATTACTGCCTGGGCCTCTTTGGCGTGATCCGCCCTGCTCTTCAGCTTCTCCTTGCGCACCTTGATGTCCTTCCGCTCGATTTGTGCCAGAGCCTTGCGCGCCTTGGGTTCATGCCGTGGAGCATCGATCATTGCGCACGCCGGGCTGCATACCGCTTGGCCCATCCGCGAAGGGACGAATGAGGCCCTGCAAGTAGCAACGCGGCATTTCTTCGGCTTGGCCGGCTTCCGTTCGATGGTCATACAACCTCCTTGGCTTTCTGCTGCTCATGGGTGAAGTTGCCGCGCAGGGGCATCAGGTTCTTTTCGTGCTTAACCGCGTGCATGCATCTGAATTTGCAAAGCCATCCGCCTACTCCGGCCGCAGGCCTGAATTCGTAAACCTTGCCCGTGGTGGGTGATACGATCAGGTCGCCAGGCATTACAAATCGCAATAGTTCTGCGGTCTCGCCCAGATACCCGCCTGAAATCACCAGCGCCAGGTCGCCCGGGTTGAAGTTATGGCTCATCAGTAGCGCCCTCCCCAGTTGTCTTTCTGCGTCCACCGCACCTGGTGCTCGGCGCCGAAGCAATGAACCCACTCGATCAACTCGCCGCACTGCTTCACGGTGAGCTTGCTTGTGCGCTCGTAGATGACGTCGAAGCCGTTGCCGTCTACCGCTGGTATCATCTGCGGCTGATCGCCAGACTCGCGCAGCCAGGCGGCCGTCAGCAGGCGCTTCCAGATCAGGACATCCCACTTCTTCCCGGCATGCTCGACTTGGGAAGCGATATCTGCCAGCGCCGCGTGCAGGGCCTTGTTCTGCTCCCCGCTGCGGTCCACTTCGGTGATGGCCAGCTTCTTTGGCCTGGCCAGGTCCAGGCCGGCGATGTAGCCCATGGCCTTGTTGCGGTCTGATTCGTTGCGGATCTGGAGGCTGGTCACTTGCCCCACCCCGCGAAAGCACTGGACGGACGGTAATAACTTGGGCGTCCAAACCATGTCCCAGGGATGCAGGGCCCACAAATGAGAAACGCACCGATCACGACAACAGCGAATTTAAACGTGGTCATGACTGCTCTCCCTGGCCCGAGGCGGCGCCCTCTTCTTCCCACGGGAAAGGACTGTACGACTCGAAGTCGGTCTCCCAATGAGCCGGCTCCGTCATGCCCACGTTGTCGTAATGCGCCTGGCAGTGGGCGCACCTGAAAACGTAAAGGCCCGATCCCTTCTCGAAATAGTCCTCCCGATATTCAAGGATCTCCGCCTGGATCAAGGCCAGCTGCTCGACGGTGATTTGGCCGCTGATAGCGCTGATGAATGGATCGTCGCCTTCGCTGTTGAAGACCTCGATCCAGACCGACTCTTCGCTATTGCGCCAAGCGTTGGCGTCGTACTGGCTCTGCTCAAGATCGTCACGCAGCGCCTCGTTCTCAGCCTTCAGCTCAGCATTCACCTGCTCGTAGGCTTCGTAGCCGGTCTTGAGGCCGGCGAGTTCGGCGCGGAGTTGGTCGCGCTCGGCAGCCAGAGCTTCAAAGTCTTCCAGCGGACCAAGAACGCCATCCCCGCCGCAGGTGCCGCACACGTCCATGTCAGGTTCTGGCGGCTGGTTGTGACCCTGGTAGGAGCTGTGACCGGAATAGACTTCGCCCTGGCCACCGCAGTCGCGACACACGCAAAGTCGAGCTTTGATGCGCTCGTTCTCGTCGATCAGGGCCAGGACTGCGGATGGAGTTGCTACCGTGTAGGCATGCCCAAGCGAATGATGATGCTCGGCCAGCCGCTTCAGTTCGTTGTAGTCAGTCATGTCCGTTGCTCCTGATTCTTGTTCTTGCCGAATTTCGCCATCAGCAGCTCGCGGGCGGACTTACCGTCAGTTGGGATGCCTTGCTGGAGGATTCGCGCCTGGGTCTGCTGGTCGGCCAGTTCGTTGGCGAGTTCGAAAGCCGTCTTCTGGCTGTCATGCCCGATACCGGTGAGGATCTTCCCGTCCAGCGGCTGGCCTTCCTGGGCGCGTCGGATCACGATCGCGTAGTTGTGGTCGAAGCGCTGGCGCAGGCCCTTGTCTTCCTGCTTGGCGCAACGCAGGTCAAAGATTCCCGTCTCGTTGGCTGCGATGCGCACGCCGTCGTGGCTGTAGACGCCCATCAATGCCTCCACCCATGCGTCAGCGCTCGCTGGCAAGCCGAACGCCTCTGGCCCAGGCGTGCACCAGCCTATGAACTGGCCGACGCTTGGGGCGAACGGTGAGCCGCTCTTGCGGCACTGCTCGATTCCATAACGGATCTGCTCCAGGGTGCGGATGCCGGCTGCCATGAAACCCATTGTCCAGTTGCGCATCGCGGCGGCCTTGGCCTTGTCGTCCGGCCATGCCTGCTTGTGGGCCGGGAAGATGGCCTGCAACTGCCGAAACAGGCGCTCGACCACTTCACCGGTGGCGTCATCCACAACGCCGAGCTGGGTTCCTGGCTGCGCCGGGGCCTGATAAGGAGTGGCGTTGACCAGGGCACGTGCTGCGCCGGGGATCATTTGAGTGACGTTCTTCATAGGTCATCACTCGTATCGGTGCGCCACGACTGATCGTAGAAGTCCGGGCCGTTGCTGACAGTTTTGCCACCAGGCACCACCTTGTCCGGGAACAGGCCGGTCCAGCCGTTGCTGATGGACTGGTTGATCACGGCATCAGCGTCGTGGTGGCCTGCCAGGGTCTTGGCTTGCTTTGCGCAGGTGGTGGCGGTGAGCGACTTGCGGATCTCCTTGCGGTGCTGGCACCAGTCAGCCCATGCCGAGTCGCTCACGTTGCAGGGCTTGGCGGTCAGCGGATCGAACTTCACAGCCTTCGCTTTTTTGCGAGAGGGAGCGTCAGCGACCGGCTCTTTTACTGGTTCAATGACTGGTTCAAAAGAGTGACTGGTTCTGGTGCTTTCTGGGCCTACAGGGGGTGTAGGCGGTGTGCCTACACCTGTGCTTTCTGGGCCTACAGGGGTGCTCTTTGTGCCTACACCCCCAAGGGTCAGCAAATAGAGGTTCGACGAGTTGCCTTTCGGCCCATCGCGGTTCTCAATTTTCAGCAGGCGCTGCTCTTCCAAGTGCTTGATATGGCGGCGAACAGTGCTGCGGTCGATCTCGCATTGGTCTGCAATGTGCTGGTAGGACGGCCAGCACTCGCCCAGGTCGTTAGCGTTGTCGGCCAGCTTGATCAGCACCAGCTTGCGCAGCGGGTTACCGACCTTGGTCTTCATGGCCTTTACCATCAACTCCATACTCACGCTGCACCCCGCATAGCCTTGTCGTGGGTGAACAGGCCGTCCCAGGTCTTCTTCATGGGAAGTTCTCCGGCCAGGTACAGGTCGTACAGGCGTGCGGCGCCCTTCTTCAGCAGAACAGGCGTGTAGGAGATGAACGGGTCTTTGCCGTGCGGGGTGACTTCCACCTGGTGTTCGGTCATGTACTTGTCGCGGGCGTATGAGCCCACACGATGGCGCAGGCCGGACTTGCTCTCGTTGTAGAGCCAGCTGCGCGATTCCAAGTACTTGCCCACCTGCATGACGTTGACCCCATTGAGGCCCTTGCAGAATTGCGTGTGGGTCATGCCTTCCTTGAACAGGTTCTCCATGGAATGGATCTTGGTGGCCTGGATCTGCACCTCGATCGACAACTGGTTTTTCTGCTCAAGCTGGTCGGCCCAGGCTCTGGCGGCTGCTACTGGGTCAGCGAAGTTGGGCAGGGTTGCAATAACCCGCCCTGCGCTCGATTCGAGCTCTTGCCAGCGGTCAATGACCTTGGCGCGATGCTCGTCGCTGTAGCCGGCCACCACTAAGTGCGTATCGCGCTCAATGAGGTCGTAAACATCAATCGGGCGGCCGCCAGTGGACTCGCGTCGGCTTTTACGACTTGATCGTAAAAGGTTTTTGGTGAAGAGCCGCTCAATCGTGGCAATCACATCGTTGTGTCGCGCCTCGACCAAATCAGCGATTTCTCGCGATGACATTGTCCGCGCCACGTTTTCAGATATCGCAAATCGTGGCGCGGGATTATTGAGGGCCTGTACATCAGTGTTAGAGGTATGCATAATCGGCCTCACAGATGATTTTGCTGTATGCAGTTAAAGAAGCCGGGATTGCCCCCCGGCTTTTTTGTGCCTGCGATTCGGGTTTATTGGTTGAGGTCTTCATCAGTCCCTCCTTTTTCAGGCCCTATTCCGGGCTTCGGCGGTTCTCGCCTTGTTGTTGGTAGATGCCGGATCTTCCCGGCGCCTCGTGGCCTGGTCTTTTCGAAAAAGCGTTCTGCTCCAAGCTTTGCGGCGTACTCGTCAGGCGTCATGCCTTCAGCTGCTGCCAACCGTTCAAGCTTTTCGTAGAGGCGCCCATCGATCCCGTGGCTGATCGTGGTTTCAGGCACATAGCCTCCTTCAGGGCCTTCAGGCCTGCATGTGTTTACCGGTAGCATTCGGTTCAACGATGCTTTCCAACTTCTCCTCGACGCACATGCGTACAAACACGGCAAGCTGCAGCTTGTGCAGGCGAGCCACGGCCTTTAACGCTTCGTAGGTTTCGTCGTCGTAACGGGACTTAATCTCCCGGTCTTTCAGGTGTCGTGTGTCGTCATATGCCATTGGTGAGGCTCCTTTAGTGAATGCATGCAACGTGGTTAAGCAGCTGATTTTTGGGACGGGAACGGACGCTGCTCTTGGGCCGACAAGCTGCCGTCCTCTTCGAGGGTCACGAACACATCGCGGCCTACACGGATCGCTTTACTCAGCGCGCCCTGGGTGCAACCAAGCATCTGGGCGGCCTTCGTATGGCCGTGTTCTTTGGCAAATTCGGTGAGTGTGATTCGGCGCATTGCGGCGTCCTCTACGTAGATTTCACCACAAGTATGACCGCCGGTATTGTTCGCAGTCAATACCGGCGATATTGGTTAAGTAAATACCGTGGGTAATACCATCAGCGAATGAAAAAAGACTCTCGACGGCTTCCGTTATCCGAATGGCAGCTGCAAGACAGTGCCCGGCTCAAATCCCTATTCCAGGCTAAGCGCGGGGAGCTGAAACTCACCCAGGAAAAGCTCGCTGCCGAATTGGGCGATGGCGTCACCCAAGGCGCTGTCAGCCACTTCATGAACGGCCGCACCGCGCTGAGCGTGAATGCGGCAGTCGTATTTGCTCGATCCCTGGGCGTACCAGTCTCGGAGATAAGCCCCACTCTCGCGGCACAGATTGAAAAAATGTCTCAGGCACTACCTGGAAGAGACGTTCAACAGCCAATTGACGGTCGCACTCCCCCGCGCAGCTTCGATCTGAAGGATGAGTCTGGCTATACGGGCGTGATGCAGTTGACCGCCCGAGGCTCGACCGGAGGCGGTGACGACAATCCGCACGTCGAAATTCGCGGCGTGATGGCGTTCAAGTCGGCCTGGCTGCGAGCCAACAACCTCAACCAAAAACACCTGGACGTTATCTATGCCAGCGGCAACAGCATGGAGCCGACAATCAATGACGGCGACGTGCTGCTGGTAGATGAGTCGAGAGTGGAGCCGAAGGACGGACAGATATTCGCCATGCAGAGCGAGTCGAAAGGCACGATCGTGAAGCGCCTGGTGAAGTCGGACTTCGATGGTTGGATCATCAGAAGCGATAACCCGGACAAAGCGCGTTACGGCGACGAGACGCTGCGTGACGGAGAGATAAACGAGGTTCGCATCATCGGGCGCGTCGTCTGGCGCGGCGGGATGCTTTAGGCGGTTGCCATGGCCCTGACCAAAACCAACCAGCAACTGCGCCGAGACCTCAAAGAGGCCGCAGCCCTGCTTAAGTGGTCAGGTGTGGATCTGATGCAGGCTGCTGTGCGGATGTCCGAGGCAGGCCAAGAAGATGAGGCCCGGGAGTTGCTGAAGATTGCAGCTAGCTATCAGGCTGTCGAGGACAAGCTGGCGGGTTATGCGGATGAGGTGAAGGCGCGGCAGATAAATCGAAGCAAGCCCGAGTAGGCGCATGGCTCTGCGCGGCGGGATGCTTTGGCGAACGGTATTGCTTTACAAACTCACCAGGATTGCCTGGATTTGGGACTTTAAAATAGGGAGCGTTGAAGTGATCAAGAATGGCCTGAAAATACCTCACGTGAGGTCTGAAAATTACATTAGTGAGTTCGTTGACCAATTCAACGTTGCTGGCATAAAAACGCAGGACTACGGCAAGATCGTTGTCGTGATGGGCCGCGACGAAATCAGCGTCAAGGAGGAAGAATTCGTTTCGCAGCCAGATGGGACCTTTGGCCTTCGAACATCCGACGAAGCTGTAATAATGACCAGGTACATTTTTGCCAATATCTCCATGAGTATCGAGTCTGCTAGGCGCCTGATAGACAACCTTGAGGGCGCCATAATGCAGGCGGGCGGAACGAATGCAGAAAAGTAATCCGGCAATCCTATCCTCTGCTAATGTCTCGAAGACTCAGGGTTGGATGGTGGCTGGATTCGTAATAGCAAACAGGGAAACCGGCGCGGTTCAAGCAATGCCGGTCTCTGGTGAGCTATACTCACCATTCCACTTTCAAGATCGCCAAATTTATCTAGGCAGCGATACCATGGCAAAGCCAAAAACATCGGAATCCACCGGCGCGTCGACGATGCAGCTATTTGCTACGGTAACCATCCCGCTGCTTGCGGTGATCATGGGTGGTGCGGTTGCCTATTTCAATCTTGAATCAAGCATCAAGGAGATTCGGATAGAGGCAAAGACGGATCTTCAGCGAGCCTCAGACCGCATTGAGTCGAAGCTGGACAAGATAGATGGAAAGTTTGACAGGCTCGATGAAAGACTTGGAAAGGCGGTAACTCCGCAGCCAGCGAGCGAGCGGCCAAAGAGTTAATCAACAGATACAGAGCCCGGCCCAGCGCCGGGCTTCTTGTTTCTGCCACCCCATGCCTGCTAATGGTGGCTGTACGCCACGAATGGTAAAGTGCTGACTCAATTATGGGACGGATCCAATGAAAACGAAGACAGCGATTTTCTTTTTTGCGGCTTGCCTTGCGGCGCCGGCATTAGCGGCCAAGAAAGCTCCAGAGCCCGACCCATGGACGCGAGAGCCTGACAGTTTCATGGGCATTAGTTTTAACAAAAATCTCGAATCCTCTCTGCCTGCCTGCCCCAAAAATTACGCAGCTACTGGCGCAATGTGTCGGGAAGCGCCCTATCAGACCTATTACCGGATTCAGCATGGACCGGAAATAGGCGTCGGGTATCAACTGGGAATCATGGCCTCGAGCGGTGCCGTTGACTCTTTTTACCTGACGACAAATCCTGACCGATTTGAAGACTTGGTGGCTATATTCATCAAAAAATACGGCGAGCCGTCTCAGCGCATTCCGCAAATAGTGAAGACGAAAGGCGGGGCTGAGTTTCAGAATGAATTGCTGTTGTGGAAGGGAAAGGCCGTAACGATCGTAATCACTAAATACGACGGAGATATCAACACCACCTCCGCGTCCCTGCAGAGCAACGCATCCACCGAACGCAAAGCGCAGGAGAGAAATTCCGGTGCGGCAAGCGGCGCCAGCAAGCTTTAAAGAAAACGCAACCCATTGAGCCCGCCACTGAGCGGGCTTTTTTGTGCCTATTGAAAAATACATGACCGGCGGTATTGACCTCACAGAATACCGGCGGTATTGTTCGCTCCATCGAGTCACCCAACAGGGACTCGCCAGGGCCTCAGGGCCTGACCGCTCTTTAGTCACACAGCTTCACCATTGCCGGATCACCACCGGCCCAGATTCAAAGGCAGCGATGAACCGGCCTAAACGGTTCAGAGGGTTGGCAACTGACCCGGGCGTGCAGCGTAAAGCGCCAAGAACAGTTATCCAGCGGGAGAACAAGCCGAAAGGCCCGCGGCTGGAATGACATTTGATTCAAGCCGGTGACCGACGCCAGTAGCGGGTCACGGCGCCACAGATTTCCTCGATGACCTTGGCGACAGGGTCATCCGGAAAATCAACGGAGGTAATGAGATGGGAAAATTTGAGAACTTACCGGAACAGCTGATGGCTGTCTTTATGCTCGGATTTCCAGTGGGAGGCTTGCTTATAGGTGCCCTCCTAGTTGGCCTTGTGTGGCGAAAGGCCTGGGCCTGGATTGACGATGCGGAGGCCGGGCGCAACCCGGTTCTGGAGTTTATGGCGCGGCTGCGTGGATGGGCGCCGTATACAACGGAGGGCAATGGCTACCAATGGTGGAAAGACAAAAAGGGCTCAACGCAAACGGAGGTTCTGCTGCCGTTTCTTGGGTTGTTCTTTTTCTCACCTCTCGCGGTCTTCCTCGCTATCAAGCTTTACCCGGTCGTCATGGCAGCCGTGACACTTGTTGCGGTCGCTTTTGTGGCTCGGTTCGCCCGCCGGCACAAGAAATTGTTCGACAAGCACCTGAAAGATCCCGAAGCGCACAAATGACGGACCTTTTCACTGATGTCCATCCAGAGCGGTGGGCATTGGGAAAACAACCGGGAGTCACACATGAAAGTCGATAACGAAGTAATGGCGCTGCTCAGCGCCTCGCGAACCGAAGACAACAAGTTGTTTATTACTGGCGGCCAACTCGACAAGAGCCTGTACCAGCGCCTCGACAAGACGCTGAAGGCCGCCGGGGGCAAGTGGAATACCAAGGCAAAAGCACACCTGTTCGCCGGTGACGCTGCTGACGCAATCGAAAACATCCTGATGACTGGTGAAGTTACCGTGCCGCAGGACTTCGGCTTTTTCCCCACTCCGCCACACGTTGCAAAACAGGCGGCTGATCTCGCCATGATCGGTGACGGAATGATGGTGCTGGAGCCGAGCGCAGGGCGCGGTGCTCTTGCGGTGGCCGCCAACTCCGCTGCAGTAGGCGTCATGGTCGACATGCACGAACTGTTGCCGGAAAACCATAAAGCGCTCATTGAACTGAAGCTGCCGCTGTCGGGCGTTTCTGAACCTGGCGACTTTCTACAGGTTGAGCCGAAGCCCATCTATGACCGGGTGCTGATGAATCCGCCATTCGACAAGAAGCGCAGCGACATTCACCACGTAGTTCACGCCCTGAAGTTCCTCAAGCCCGGTGGTCGGCTTGTGGCGATCATGCCTTCCGGTGTGACCTTCCGCGATGACGCTCTGACCCGGGACTTTCGCGGGATCGTAGAGCAGCGCGGGGGCAGTATCGAAACCCTACCAGAAGCCTCATTCAAGCAAGCCGGAACGATGGTCAACACCGTATTGGTGGTGATCCCGGCCGCAGCCTGACGACCAGCCCCATGACAGCCGGGAAAGACCGGCACCCACCTACCCGGAGATCACCATGCTCCTACTGTTCCTGATCGGCGCAGCGCTCAGCCATGCGCGGCCAGAACCGCCAACTGATGACGGCCTGCCAACCGGTCCACTGCGCTTCCACCGCGAGCGCTGGCGTTCTCGACCGGGGCCCTTGGCGTTCTGGCGCTGATGGCCCCGCCCAAAAACCTGACAACTACTGCATCCGAAAGCCCGGACGTCCAACCGGGCTTTCTTTATTACGCTTTAGAAGATCGGAGGTGTAGATGAAAACAAGCAGCTCCTACGTTGTTTCTTTGCTCCGTTACGATCCTGCCGACGGCGCTATGTACTGGAAGCCCAGGCAGGCACATCAAGTCAACCACCCTGAACTACTTGATCTCTGGAACAGAAAGTACGCTGGAAAGCGAGCGGGCACCTCGAACAGAGACGGCTACGAAGTGATACGGGTGGGCGGAGATCAGTTTCGCACCAACCGGCTCGTTTGGGAGTTGCATCACGGGCCTATCCCGGATGGCATGCAGATAGATCACATAAATGGTGATCGCCGGGACAACCGTGCCGCCAACCTGCGCGCCGTAACAGCTGCCGAAAACAACAAGAACATGCGGCTATCGCACCGCAACACCAGCGGGATTCACGGAGTCTTCTTCGTCCACTGCGACCAAAGATTCCAAGCCCACATAGTCGTCGACAGGAAGCACATTTACCTCGGCTATCACAAAACCCTGATTGACGCGGTGGCTGCCCGAAAATCGGCAGAGCTTCGCCATGGGTTTCACCCAAATCACGGCCGCTGATTCCGCCTAACCCCAAACACTGGAGGTCGCCATGAGCGATAACGCCAAACCACGCCGCGTCAGGGCTCGGGTGACACGAACCGTAACCGAGCTGGCAATCGTCACGCTTGACCGTCACGGCAACATCGACGAGTTCATCGAAACGCTCGACGAGATTGAGTGCGTCGACATTGAGCTTCGATCAGTAGACAGCGTGATCAGCTACCACGACTAACCCGCCACCTGGAGGCGACCATGAACGCAGCATTGAAGATTTTCCCGGTCCTCGCCTTCTTCACCTTCCTGATGTTGCTCAGCGCCCTCGCTGATCGAATCACTCAATAGGTAACCGACATGAATAAGCACACGCCTGGGCCGTGGATAATCATCCCTGGTGGTGACGAATGGTCTAGTGGACGAATAGCGACCATCGAGCAAAAACCGGAAACCATGGTTGAGACCAGCTACTGGACCGTCGCCGAAGTGAATTATCGACGCGATGAGCATTTGGCCAACGCCAAGCTGATCGCCGCCGCGCCGGATCTGCTTGAGGCGCTCGAGGACTTGAAGAGCAATCTTATCCTGTCGGATGTGGATCTGGATTACATCGAAAGTCATTTCCGTCCATGGCTAAACAAAGCCGAATCCGCAATAGCAAAAGCTCGCGATTATCTGTTCTCGCCCATGCCATCCATTGAGAATTCCATGAGTGAGTGGATCAAGTGCGGCGATAAATTGCCACTTGATGACGCCTTTGTTCTTTGCTCAGGTATAGGGCAAGGCTGCCGGGACGTATTCATCGGTTACCGCGACTTTCACGGTAACTGGCTCGAGTACAACAACGGCGATTACATCGATGGTGGGTACGGAGACGACTACCCGGCAAACGTAACGCACTGGCAGCCACTCCCCGCACCGCCCGCCGAATAACGCCACCCTGGAGGCGACCATGAACGCAACAGCGCTCGCACAAAGTGAATTCGATAACCGTCTGCCGCCTCCGGTGAGTGAAACCCCTCGGGAGCTTGCGCGGGCAGAGTGGCTGTACAACGCCACCGAGCAGCTGGTGCGCTTCGGTCAGGATGTGAAGTTCCAGCGGCGCCTGCGTAGGCCTCAGACCGTAACGGTCGCCCAACTGGCACTGGCGGCTGATGAGCTGGTGAACGCCAGACAGGCGAACTGTGACATCGGCACACCGGCACTCGGTTGGCTGCTGATCGCCAACAACTGCGGACGGGCCGACAAAGAGGCCGCAGCCGAGCTGCTGGGCCCGAGCGACCACACCTTCGGCAAGCTTGGCGAACTCGCCGAGGCCCTATTGAAGCCCTTAGTCAGTGACGCACTGATCGCCCAGGCAGAGGACAACGAACTATGAACACCCCTACCGCCCTCGCCCGCCTGGGCCTGGAAATCGCCAAGATGAAGAAGTCGTGCACGCCGGTTCCGGACCGCACCTTCGTCATGGGCATGATCGAGATGGCGGAGTTCGCCGAGATCATCAACACCCCTACCGCCAACCGTTACCGCGATGCGCTGGACGCCAAGTTCGTCGAGCGCAATGCAGAGCTCAAGAGGGCCGCAGCATGACCACTCCAGTCGTGAAATCGCTGGTCGACGAGCAAATCGAAGAGCTGCCCGCCGACCGCATGATCCTGGCCTTCACCCACACCAAGTGGCTGGGCGCCCTTTCGCTGGCTCATGACGCAGGCATCCCCAATGTTCACGCGTGGAGCGGCCGGGCCTGCTTGTGCGGTGAGTGGACAGTCGCTTATGAGGTGAAGGCATGATCAGCGTATTCCTCTGCTCCCCCACCAACAGCACGATGTTCACGCGCTGCTGCCAGGTGGCGATTTGTGACGACCAAGCCAACTGCCCTCGCTGCGGGCAAGAGGTGTACCCCGGCGCCGATGCCACTCAGCACCAGCGCCGCGTTTCTCGCTGGAACATGGCTTTCGGTCCTACGCGCCGAGCCCAGGCGCAGCGGTCGCCATGACAACCCACCAGCGGCACCGGCGCCGCGCCATCCGCGCTCTGTCGGCCATCGTTGGCCTGACCTTCCTCACCATCGTTCTACTGGGCCCCGCTGTAGGCGGCCTGATCACTCAATAACCCCCTTTAACTCCCTCAATGCTGCGCACGTCGCGGCAAGGAAACTCTTGTGTCCGAACAAAAGCACACGCCTGGGCCCTGGGTGGTCGACCCTGATCACCCCCGTGATATCTCACCCGCCGATGACCTTCGCCTGGGTGTCGCGTCAATCTGTAACGCCGACAACATCAACGGAAGCTGGGTTTTCGGTGACGAATCGAAGGCAAACGCCAGTTTGGTCGCGGCTGCACCTGACCTTCTGCAATGGCTGCTCGCCCTGGAGTGCGACATCAACACCATGGCGTACTGCTACGACAAGAAGCCCGAAAACTTCTGGCGTGCGATGGCGGCTGCCAAAGAAAACGCCATACACGCCCGTGCCGCCATCGCCAAAGCCACCCAATAATCCCCTTCACAGCGCCCCTCTCCGGTGGCGCGGAGAGATAGTCATGTCCGATAAAAACATGCAGATCTGGAATCGCGTCGACAAGACCGATACCCGATACACCAAAGACGCCAAGGTCGGCGGCCAGCAGATCACCAGCCTCAACGGTACGGCGATGATCATGAAGGCCACGGAGATATTCGGGCCGGTCGGCATTGGTTTTGGCTGGACGGTGCTTGAAGAACGATTCGACAAGGGCGCCGAGATCTTCGTCGGAGAAGGCGACAAGCGCGCCACGCTGGGGTTTGAGCTGAACCATACCGTCAAGATCCGCTTCTGGATCAAGCAGGACGGCGAACGCGGCGAGTTCGAGCAGTATGGCTGCACACCGTACCTCTATAAGAGCAAGTACGGCACCACGACCGATGGCGAGGCCCCAAAGAAGTCCCTCACCGACGCCATCAAGAAGTCCCTGTCGATGCTCGGGTTTAGCGCCGACGTATTCCTGGGGCTGTTCGACGACAAGGACTACGTCAACGCCCTGGCGGACGAGCAGGCAATTGAGCAGGCCGAGGATCACGCAGCCGAGGAAGACCGCCAGAAGCAGGAGCGGTTGGAGTACATCGCCTCCGTCATCGAGTCCCTGAAGACCGCCAAGACGCCGAAGGAACTCAAGGCGTTCCATGATGTTGCCGTTCGCCGCCTCACGCTGCGCAACGATACCAAGGCCGTTACCCGGATCGTGCGCGAGTACGACGAGCAGAAAACCCGCTTTGATCAGGAGTCAGCAGCATGACCACTCTTTACACCATCGCCGAGCAGTTCAAAGAGCTGGCCGCCCTGGCCGAGACCGCCGACGAAGACCTGGCCGTCGCCCTGCGCGACACCATGGAGGGGATCGAAGGCGAGTTTCAGGAAAAGGGCAAGGCCATTGCCATGATCACGTTGAACATCGACGGCGACCTTGAGGCGATCCAGTCGCAGATCGACCGGCTCACCGAGCGCAAGCGGATCATCACCAACCGCAAAGAAGGCCTGAAAGAGTACCTGCGCACGAACATGGACGCGGCGGGCATCACCAAGATCACCCACCCGCTGTTCACCATCACCTGCGGAAAGGGCAAACCCATCGTGGTCATCGACGATGAAAAGGCCATCCCCGACGACTTCGTCAACGTCAAAGTAATCAGCGCACCGGACAAGGCGGCCATCGCCAAGGCTTTGAAGGGTGGACAGGAAGTCCCCGGCGCCCACTCCGAGATCGGCAAAAGCTCGATCAGCATCAAGTGAGGTCAGCATGATCAGCATCCTACAGAACGAAGTAGAGCGCCTTCGGCCAGCATCGAACGAGCTGGCCGCCGCAGTTGAGCAGTTCATCGCTGCCGGCGGACAGATCGAAGAAGGCCCAGCCAGCGGCTACATCCCCAAGCCAATCACCTACAGCAACCAGATGCCGCCGGCGCCGAAGCCATTCGTTCGGCGTCGGGTAGAAGTCGCCCCGCTGCCTTTTGCACCGCTTGATGCAAGGCGTGACAAGCGCCTAAAACAGGCTGAGCAGGCCAGGGCCTTGGCGCCGACGCACACGCAAAGCGAGGCTTCCTCGGCGCTTCGAATGACCAGCAAAACACTCAAGTCACTTGCTCAGGAATTCGGTTTCGCTTTCAAGCGATCGCATCATGGCGGCTACAACGGGCCGGAAGCCAGAAAGGAACTGGTAGCAAGAGACGCGAAATTCGCCGAGCGCATCGCAGCCTACAAAGAACTCGGGCTTACGCGACGCCAGGTCTGCGGGAGGCTTGCCATATCCAACAAGACGCTTGTGCGCATCCTGACCGAGCATGGCATCGAATACCCGAAAGCAAGCCCTGGTCGACCTTCATGCGCCGCATAGCCCGCACCCAGCAACGCAAACGACAATCCTGGCTCGCACTGCCGGCCAGCGGAATAGAAGAGGTAGGCCATGGCTGCCGCGCAGAAAGAACGATCGGCAAAGACTGCGGCGAGGCGAAAGACTCGCGGCGAGGAAGAGTTGCGATTCCACACTATGGCCGGAACCCGCCAAGCCTTGGCTGACCTGATGGCCTGGCACGGCATCGAGGAACAGGGCGAAGCCATGACGCTGATGATCCACCACCTGCACGGCCTTGGCCCGGCCGGATCAGCGCAGTTCCTCGCACCGCCGCGACACAAAATAACCATCAACGAAAACGTGTCGGCAAAACTGCAGCTCGCCTACAACCGCGAAGCCCTTCGCATCTGTCACGACGAATAACCAAAAAGCCGATCCCCGCGCCGGGCTTGGCTCCATCCAGAGGAATACCCATGAAGCCCGAAATGATCACACTGAAGCATGGTGACGCGTCTATCAAGATGCCCGCCTCCGCCCTGGCGCAACTGGCCATGGCAAGCGTGTTTGCCCAGGTGCTGCCGCCCGCAGCGAACGTTCAGCCGGTAGCACCCTCTGCCGCTCCGGAAATTGGCCAACCATGGCCTGGCCAGGGCGGAATCAATGGCGGCTTCGTCCAAGCCCGCGGTGACGTACCGGCGCACTACTTGATCTTCGCCGCAAAGGATGTGGGCAGCCTTGAATGGGGTGGTCGTGGAATTGAGGTAAAGGGGCTCAGCAAGACCGACGGCTACACCAACACCCAGGTGTTGATCGGTAACGACGACGAGCGCAAGTATCCTGCCGCTGACGCGAGCGCTGAGTACCAGGCCGATGGTCATCATGACTTCTACCTGCCGGCCGCTGCCGAGCTGTACCAGGGCTGGCTGAACTGCCCCGAGGTGTTCGCCCAGGACTGCTACTACTGGTCATCTTCGCAGCGCTCAGCCAACAACGCATTCGGCATGGACTTCGATGATGGCATTCAGAACTACGACGACAAGGACAACGAGCTCCGTGTCCGCCCCGTCCGCAGATTCTTTATTTAATCCTTCATTCATTCGTTCTTGATCCGGCACACCAGGGCGCACAGCGCCTTTTTTGTTGCCTTCGAAAAGAGGAATCACCATGTCCGTAGTTGAGAAAGCAGCACCAGCAGTCACCACTCCAGCCATCGGCCAGGCCCACGGCGGCGGCTTCGTCTCCGGCATTACCCGCGACCCGGTAACCGGCAAGCGCTCCCTGCACATCACCGCCGGCGCGGCGCATGAACTGGTCGGCAAGTGGGGCGAGTACGGCGTGAAGATCGAAGGCGCCGACAGCTTCACCGACAGCCTGGCCAACACCCAAGCCATGGCAGCGGCGGGCAGCGAACTGGCGGCGAAGGTGCTGGCCCTGAACATTGGTGGCTTCGCCGACTGGGCTATCCCGGCGCGCGACGTGCAGGAACTGCAATACCTGCACTTCAAGCCGACCACCGAAGAGAACTGGGAGAGCTCGCGCAATGGTGACAACCCGCACAGCGAACCGGCGGGCCAGCTGTACAGCGCCGAAGACCCGCTGCAAACCCTACACGCCGCCTTCCAAGAAGGTGGCGCCGAAGCCTTCCGTGACACCTGGTACTGGTCGAGTTCGCAGCGCTCAGCCAACTACGCCTTCAGCTTGGACTTCGGTGATGGCTATCAGCTCATCACCGGCAAGGGCTACGAGCTCCGTGTCCGCCCCGTCCGCAGTGAATTTATCGATTAATTCGCTTATTTAATCCGGTCGCTTGCGACCGGTTGCTTTTGCTTTTTGGAGCTGTACCGCAATGGGAATGCACACCGATCTGTCGATCTACCGGGCGGCCATGGGCCTTCTGCACATGGCAACCATCCTGACTCGCAACATCCCGCGAGACCTCAAACAATCGCTGGGCAAGCGAGTGATCGACGAATGCATTGAGGTCGTGATGCTGATCGCCCGTGCAAACGCAACCCAGGACAAACGACCACACCTGACCCTGCTGGTCGAGAGGGTTCAAGTGGTCGAGTTCCTGATGCGCCTATTCAAGGACAGCCGATTTATCAGTGTCGAACAGCATGCCAAGGCGATAGAGGTAACAGCCTCCGTCGGCAAGCAGGCCAACGCATGGAAACGCTCCACCCCAACCGCGCCCGCTACCTGAAGGTTACGGCTTTCTGGTCTGTGCGAATTGAATCTGGTCGAGCCGCTGACCTCTGGGTCACCGCCATGCGCACAACAGATACCGCCGGTCTAAAGCGTCCGCGTAGGTCTCGCGCAGTTTCCAAGCTGATCGGCAATGCCTTCGGTTTGGCGATGTAGATAGCTCGACAGGTCGCAGCGCTCCGCCAACAACGCCTACAACATGGACTTTGAAGATGGCTGGCTCAACAACAACGACAAGAACAACGAGCGGCTCGCGCGCCCTGTCCGCAGATTTAAGTGTTGCTCCCTTCCAGTTCGAGGATCTCGTCCAGGCTTACTACGACTGCCGACGCAACAAGCGGAACTCCGCAAGTGCCCGGCTGTTCGAGAAGGACATGGAGATCAACTTGCTGGAGCTCCACGACGACCTGATTGCCGGCACTTACCGGCCAGGCCGATCCATTTGTTTCGTGGTCACCCGACCGAAAGCCCGCGAGGTATGGGCGGCAGCCTTTCGGGACCGCGTCGTCCACCACCTGATGTACAACCATGTGGCTCCGCGCTTCTACGCCAGCTTCATAGCGGACAGTTGCGCATGCATTCCAGGGCGCGGCACGCTGTACGCCGCCACCCGGCTTGAATCGAAGATACGGAGCGCCAGCGAGAACTGGTCGAAGCCGGTCTTCTACCTGAAGTGCGACCTGGCCAACTTCTTCGTCGCCATCGACAAGGCGGTGCTGCGCAAGCAGCTGGAGGCCAGGATCACCGAGCCCTGGTGGTTGGCCCTGGCCACGCAGATCCTCATGCACGACCCGCGTGAAGATTACGAGACTCGCAGCCCGGCGCACCTGTTCAACCGAGTGCCGCAGCACAAGCGCCTGGTTGCGCAGCCCGCGCGCCTCGGCCTGCCGATCGGAAACCTATCATCGCAGTTCTTCGCCAACGTCTACCTCGACGCCCTGGACCAGTTCGCAAAGCACACGCTGCGCGCCAAGCACTACATCCGGTATGTCGATGACTTCGTGTTCCTGCATGAGTCGCCGCAACAGCTTAACCAATGGCTGGCCCAGGTCGAAGCGTTCCTGCCCAGGCTCGGCGCCAAGCTGAACCCGACCAAGACGATCCTGCAACCCGTGGATCGTGGCGTCGACTTCGTTGGCCACGTCATCAAGCCTTGGCGGCGAACCACCCGCAAGCGATCACTGGCCCAGGCACTGAAGCGCACGGCCGCAGCAGCGCCCGACGATCTGCGCGAGACCGCCAACAGCTACTTCGGCCTGCTCAGCCAGGCCAGTCACAGCCAAAAGGACCGCGCCGCCCTGGCCAACTTGGTCATGAGGCGCGGCAATAGCGTCAACGCGGCGCTGACCAAAACTTTTCAGAAGAAATAACCCAACCCACCATCAACAAATCACGCCGGCTCGATCAAAGAGTAGTCAATTGATAATTTTGGGCCATACCATTCAAACGAATACAATAGCTCTTGATATATCTCAGCAAAAAAAAGCATAGTTTCTTCATTGACGCTTACTCCTCCGACCTCCCCGTTTTGCATTGTATAACTGAGCCTATCCATCATAAGACTACCTATAATCATCCCGCCCTGAGGTGCATAAATAAACTCATTATCAATAGGCTTGGTATGGATTGGTGATTTATGGTGAAGACCTTCAATACGTTGTTCAATGTGGTGTGCAGAGTTACGAACATGCCGAACATCTGGAATCAAAACATTCAGCTTTTCGCTGACAGCCTTTACGCTAGCCGGGGAGCGGTCGTCTTGGGCAATTTGTCCAAGCAAGCACTGGAAGTAATCTAAAGAAAACAGAAACGATCGAGCGTATATGAATGGGTGCCACCTGCGCAGATGCTTCGGTGTTCCGACTTGAGCTTCTATAGTTCGTTCACTTTGGCACTCAATCCTATAAGCATCTTGAAATAAGTTAAAGGCAGCGTTGGCCTCGCAGAAAATCTCCTTCATGCAGCTCAACTTAATTTCAGTTTTCCTAGCCCAATCAATGTCAGCATGAATTATAGAAACACCTGGAATTACCACCTTACATATAAGCATCTTTCCACCTCTTTTGTTTGAATTTAATACTTACCTTAGTTTACCGACATCAGGACTGAACATGCCTACAGAAAATAGCAAGCCAGACATCCGGAGCATCGTTACCGAATCACTCGTCGCCATGATCGCTGCTGTGACTCGAACCATGCCGCCGGCGAACGAGCCGCTGCCGTCATTCATTCAAGCTCCTGTTGACCGGGCCGTCGACCGCATCAGGTCGATCCTGCTGACTGGGGTCACCCTTCAGGCCAAGCGCTCCAATCGCGTTTACGTTGCCGGCCCCATGACTGGTATTGCCGACTTCAATTACCCAGCATTCAACTCCGTGGCCGCCCAGCTGCGCGCCTTGTGCTACGAAGTCGAGAACCCAGCAGACCACGGCGTCGTCGAGGGCGCCCAGTGGGCCGACTATATGGCCTACGACCTGACCCGCCTGGGCCTGTGCGGAATGATCGCCCTGCTGCCCGACTGGGAGAAATCTCAAGGCGCCCGCCTGGAAGTCCTGATCGCCGAACGCCTCGGCATGACGGTTGTGAATGCCCATGATCTGGTAACGCAGGAAGAGATGACCGGCAAGCCAAGGCTTTGAGTTAGTAGCCCAGAGGAAGGGAGTTGTTTAACTCGTAGCGAAATGCGACAGCCTGCCGATCAATGCCCACAGCAGGAGGGCCCGCTCCAACAGAGTAATAGAGCGTCTGCCGCGCAACACCACAACAACGAATATCTGAGATGCATGCGCGACATGTAATTTCTAGCACATCCGCCGGCCCCGTCCAGGGTCGACTTCAAATAAACCCCTCCCCTTCAAGTCAGCCGCTATAGCGGCAAGGACGAGTGTTGCCGTGAGCATCATCGACGACGTAATGACCGACAAGATCACCCTGCACGGCCTGGGCTTTGTGCAGGTCCAGCTGGAAGGCGGCCAGAGGCTGCATGTCTGGCACCCAGAACTGCCGCGCCGCGCATGCTTCAAGTACTCGGCGATCCACGACCACCGCTTCAACTTCACCTCCCGGGTGATTGTCGGCAAACAGATCAATCACTGCTTTGAGCTGGAGCGCAGCGACGAAGGCGGCTTCGTGTTGTATCTGCACGAGGGTGCCCGCACACCAGGTGGCGGAAGACCGTGGACGCCAGACGGCCGCGCCCACCTAATACCGGATGGAACGATTACCGTGGAAGCCGGAAACGACTACAACACCCGGGCATACCACTACCACCGCACCGAGCCTGGCGGTGATGGCCGGGTGGCGACGATCATGGCGAAGCGAGGCGAGTACCCGGCAGGCGCCCACTCGACCTGTACTTTCGGCGTTCAGCCAGACACTGACTTCGATCGCTACCAGTGGTCACCGACCCAGCTCTGGGAAATCGTCTCCGATGTGATGCTCGGCCAGCGGGTGACGCCATGATCGCCACCCTCTGGTTCGCCTACGTCTTCATCTACAAGGGGCCACGGTAATGATCCTGCGCGAAGGCTTCATTCGGCGAAAGCTCGAGGCTTCCCTAATCCGCCTGGCTATCGCAATCCTCATGGGTCGCAACGTTCAGCGCTCCTTGGTCGTTTCGCGCCGCGACAATAACGACATGTGGTACATGGCCGAAACGCTCGAAGACATCGCCCAACGCATCAGCAAGAACTACCCCTAACCCCAATCCCCCTACATGCCTGCCGGTGAGCGGCGGGCGAGGTATTCCTGTGCTCAAACAAATCGGAAAACTCATCACTGAACCGCTCCGCAAAGGCGATAAGAGCCGTCCACTGCGCTGGCGTATGGGGATGCGGCTCAACCACATCCACATCGACCTGCACTCCAAGCACCCCAAACTCTGGAACGCCATCGTGATGACGGCGCGCACGCTGATCTGCAAGCCATTCGGTCATCGCTGGACCAGGTTCGAGGCGGTGAAGTACGGCGATTTTGGCGACTCGCGGATCTGCAAACTCTGCCGCATCAGCCACGGTAAGCACCGAGGCATCGATACCTACCACGAAACCCATCGCCAGGGCGGCTGGAACAAGATCGCCAAACCCTAACCACCTTCTGCCGCCCAGTGCGGCGCGGAGCATCACCATGGCAAAAGTCATTGCCCAAATTACGGCCAGGCTGCCGCGCCTCATGGAGGCCGGCGAATACCGGAAGCTGCGCTACGCTGGCGGAAAGCCCAGCCTGCAACAACTGAAGAAATGGATCGAGGAAGGCGAAGTGATAGGCGAGGTAAAAGGCGGGATGTATTTCGTGGACCTGCAGGCCGCGGTGATTGGGTCGAATGACCCGCTGCTGGCCAAGATGATGGAGGTGGGCTAATGGCTCCCCCGCGCGCCAGGACGGCGAAGAACAGGGCCTTGCCGGCGAACCTGTATCCCAACGGGAAATACTGGCAGTACAAGAACCCAGTCACCGGCAAGAAGACCAGCATCAACAAGCCAATGGCCGAGGCGATCAAGCTGGCGAATGCGGCGAACGCCAAGTTGCTTCCACTGTTGGCCGACGACGGGGCGCTGCTAGAAATGCTTACCGGCGATGTCGCTCCGAAGTTCAAGACCTGCTTGGAGCGCTTCGAAAGTGAATGGCTGACAACCAAGACCTACGCCGCCAGTACCCTGAAGGAGATCAAATTCAAGTTGACCAGGTACCGCGAGGACCTGGGCGATCTGATGATGGGCCAGCTGGACGTGCTGACTGTGGCTGAGTACCTGGATGGTTTCGAAAACAACGCATACACGAAGCACCGGGGGCTGCTGGTCCAGGTGTTTGCCTTCGCGGTAGCCAAGGGCCTGTGCGAGCGCAATTCAGCGGAACTGACGTTGGTGAAGAAGGAGGCAGAGAAGAAGCGGCAGCGCCATACGGTTGAAGGGCTGAACAAGATCCTGGCCTATGTCGGGACGCCGGTCTGGCTGAGGCGTGCGATTCGGCTCGGCCTGCTCAGCCTGCAGCGGAGGGAGGACATCGTGATGTGGCCAAAGTCGGCCGTTGACCTCGAGCAGAACACCATCAAGGTGTCGCCCGGGAAGACGCAGAATTACGGTAAGCCCGTGCACTTGGAGATTGTCATGGGCCAGGCCCTGCGAGAGGTGGTGCTGGACTGCATGAAGTCACCGGTCGTTTGCCCGTACCTGATCCACTACTCGCCCAAGGCGCGTAAGCGGACACAGCTCGATGCCAAGCTGCACTGGAATGCAGTGACGGCGGACTACCTCACCAAGTCATTCGCCCAGGCGAGGGACGACTCGCAAGCCTACGACGAAGTGCCGGCCGGCGAGCGCCCCACGTTTCACGAGATTCGCGCGCTGGGCGCGTGGCTGTACGAGCAACAGGGTTTTGAGCAGGAATACATTCAAGCATTGATGGGTCATGCGGACGTGAAGATGACCGAGCACTACCAGGCAGGGCACGGTGATGACGCGGTGGTTTATATGAAGGTCAAAGCCGACCTGAAGGTATAGCGCGGTGGACGTTTTCCCAAAATATTCCCAAAGTTTGCCCAAAGGGAAAATGCAAAAAGGGGTCACCGTTTCCGGTGACCCCTCTAGACCGCCCAGCAGAGCGGATTTTGTTTGGTAGGCGCGATTGGACTCGAACCAACGACCCCCACCATGTCAAGGTGGTGCTCTAACCAACTGAGCTACGTGCCTGCTGTGAGGCGGCATTCTACGGAATTGCGCAGGGGTGTCAACCTCTTTTTTGCAGCTAACCCTATGAATATGCGAATTTTTTATTTTCGCCTGGCACACTCGCGTTTTTTCGGTGGCTGGCGGGCAATTTTCAACTCAGGTAGGATCAGCGCACTCGTAAAAAATATAAAACAGAGGTTCCAGGATGGCGAACACCCCCTACCCCCAGTCGTATTACGCCGCGTCCGCCAACGCGGTTCCGCCTCGTCCGGCCCTGCAAGGTGACGTTGAAACCGATGTGTGCGTGATTGGGGCCGGCTATACCGGGCTGTCCAGCGCGCTGTTTCTGCTGGAGAACGGGTTTCGCGTGACGGTCCTGGAAGCGGCCAAAGTGGGTTTTGGTGCGTCGGGGCGCAATGGCGGACAGATCGTCAATAGCTACAGCCGCGATATCGATGTGATCGAGCGCAGCGTCGGCCCGCAGCAGGCCCAGTTGCTGGGACAAATGGCCTTCGAAGGCGGCAGGATCATTCGTGAGCGCGTCGCCAAGTACCAGATCCAGTGCGACCTGAAGGACGGCGGCGTGTTCGCCGCGCTCAACAGCAAGCACATGGGCCACCTGGAATCGCAGAAGCGCCTGTGGGAGCGCTACGGCCACACCCAACTGGAACTGCTGGACGAACGCCGCATCCGCGACGTGGTGGCCTGTGATAACTATGTTGGCGGCCTGCTGGACATGAGTGGCGGGCATATCCACCCACTCAACCTGGCGCTGGGCGAAGCGGCGGCGGTGGAATCGCTGGGTGGCACGATCTACGAACAATCGGCGGCGGTGCGCATTGAGCGCGGCGCCAACCCGGTGGTGCATACCGCCGAAGGCAAGGTCAGGGCCAAGTTCATCATCGTCGCCGGCAATGCCTACTTGGGCAACCTGGTACCGGAGTTGGCGGCCAAATCGATGCCGTGCGGCACCCAAGTGATCACCACCGCACCGCTGGGTGATGAACTGGCCAGGACATTGCTGCCCCAGGACTACTGTGTCGAGGACTGTAACTACCTGCTCGACTACTACCGCCTCACCAGCGACAAGCGTCTGATTTTCGGCGGCGGCGTGGTGTATGGCGCGCGCGATCCGGCGAATATCGAGGCGATCATCCGGCCGAAAATGCTCAAGGCCTTTCCGCAACTCAAGGATGTGAAGATCGACTACGCCTGGACCGGCAATTTCCTGCTGACCCTGTCGCGCTTGCCACAGGTGGGCCGACTGGGGGACAACATCTACTATTCACAGGGCTGCAGCGGGCATGGCGTGACGTACACGCACCTGGCTGGCAAGGTACTGGCGGAGGCGCTGCGAGGCCAGGCAGAGCGTTTTGATGCGTTTGCCGACCTGCCGCACTACCCGTTTCCGGGCGGGCAACTGTTGCGCACGCCGTTTGCGGCGCTGGGCGCCTGGTACTACGGGTTGCGGGATAAGTTGGGGTTCTGAGGATATGGAAAGGTTTGCCTGCGCTGCTATCGCAGGCAAGCCAGCGCCCACATTCACCGCGCCTGACTTAACATCAAATCGCAGACACAAAAAACCCCGGTCTTTCGACCAGGGTCTTTGCTATCGGATCAAAGTAGCCAGTGGCTTGCTTTGTGCTTCAAGGCGTTCAGTGGGCCTTGAGGCAGATATGGCGCAGCGGACGGGACTCGAACCCGCGACCCCCGGCGTGACAGGCCGGTATTCTAACCGACTGAACTACCGC
>NZ_JAQQPT010000034.1:0-64462 GCF_036688725.1 Pseudomonas lactucae
AATGGGACTGCTGCGCAGTCCAACGGGAGCAAGCTCCCTCGCCACAGGTACAGTGTTCGCCCTTAACTGACTGGCATCAGGACAAGCCCCGCTCACCACAACTGCACGGTTGCCACAAAGAAGTATGGCAGCCGGCCGGATTCAGCAGATTCTCCCTTGCAGGGTTGAATAACGGCATCTTTGGCCTGACACCTTTTGCTAGCTTAGCCAGACACCGGGCCGTGCCGCGCGCAGCGCCTATTACCGCTCCAGGGAGCCAGTTGGATGACCACTCACACATCGCTCAGCGACAGCCTTGATTCGCCAACGTCGCAGCAGTTTTACATCGACGGCCGCTGGGTGTACCCGGCCACTGCGGCCAGTTTGCCGGTGGTCAATCCGGCGACCGAGGAGGTGGTGGCCCAGGTTGCGCGCGGTTCTGCCGAGGATGTTGACCGGGCCGTGGCAGCCGCACGCGCAGCGTTTGCCGGTTGGTCGGCCACCCCCGCCGCCGCAAGAGCGCAGGTGCTGGGGAAAATCCATGAGTTGATCCTTGAACGCAAAGAGCAGCTCGCGCAGGCGCTCTGCCTGGAAATGGGCGCCGCCATCGGTTTTGCTCGGGCGATGCAGGTGCCGCTGGCCGCCGAACACGTTCGGGTCGCCCGCGACTTGCTGTCCAGTTATCGTTTCCAGACCGTCGAAGGCGGCACTGCCATCGAGCGCGAGCCTATCGGCGTGTGCGGCCTTATCACGCCATGGAACTGGCCGTTGTATCAGATCACCGCGAAGGTCGCCCCGGCCATCGCCGCCGGCTGTACCGTGGTGTTGAAACCCAGCGAGCTGTCACCGCTGAGCGCCCTGCTGTTTGCCCAACTGGTGCATGACGCGGGCCTGCCGCCTGGCGTGTTCAACCTGGTGAATGGCAGCGGCGCCGAGGTGGGCGCGGCGATGGCAGCCCATCCGGATATCGACATGATTTCGATCACCGGCTCCAACCGCGCCGGCGCACTGGTTGCACAAGCGGCCGCGCCGACGGTGAAGCGCGTGACCCAGGAGCTGGGCGGCAAATCGCCGAATGTATTGCTCCCCGACGCCGACTTCGCCAAGGCCGTGCCGCTGGGCGTGATGTCGGCGTTTCGCAACGTCGGGCAATCGTGCAGCGCGCCGACCCGAATGATCGTGCCCGCAAACCGCCTGGCCGAAGTCGAAACCCTGGCCGCAGCCACCGCGAATGCACTCATCGTCGGCGACCCGCAATCGCCGGACACCCAGTTGGGCCCGATTGCCAACGAGGCCCAGTTCCATCGCGTCCAGGCCATGATCCAGGCCGGCCTCGACGAGGGCGCCAAACTGGTGTGCGGTGGGCCTGGGCGTGTGGCGGGGTTTGACACGGGTTTCTATACCCGACCGACTGTTTTCTCCAACGTGGACAACGCCATGCGCATTGCCCAGGAAGAAATATTCGGCCCGGTGCTGTGCATCATTGCCTATGAGACGCTGGACGAAGCGGTCGCCATCGCCAACGACACCGTCTACGGGCTGGGCGCCCACGTCCAGGGGCACGACCTGACGCAGGCACGTGCCGTGGCATCGCGGATTCGCGCCGGGCAAGTGCACCTTAACTACCCCGCGTGGAACCCGCTGGCGCCGTTTGGCGGCTACAAGCGCTCGGGGAATGGTCGGGAGTATGGGGTGGTGGGTTTCGAGGAGTATCTGGAGACCAAGGCTATTGTGGGGTTTGGTGACTGAGCCAAATGGGTATCCAAACACCTTCAACAGGATAATGCCTAGAGGGGGTTCGCTAACGATGTGTAGAGACCACGCCGCGATAGCGGGCAAGTCCAAGCGTCGCCCCTCGCTGAATCAGGCAGTCCGGGCGGCGATGGCTTCGACCTCCACCAACGCCCCCGGCAACGGCAGCGCCACCACTTGCAACGCCGTGCGCGCCGGTTTGTTCGGCTGCTCGGGTGTGCCGAAAAATTGCGTATAGCCACGCTGCAACCCGGCAAAATCCAGCTTGCCCTGGGTCTCTTCGGCCCCCACCAGAAACACCCGTAACTGCACGATATCGCCCAGGTCGAGGTGTTGTTGCCGCAGGATCTGGCGCAGTTTGTTGAACACCGACACCGTCTGCACTTCGGTATCGCCGAACACCCCTGGCACGTTTGGATCGGCCAGGTCCGGCAAGGTGCCGCTGACGAAAATCAGGCTGGCGGATGCCGGTACGGTGACGGTCTGCGAGATCGGGAAAGTGCCGACACTGGTACGTTGGATGCTATCGCTCATGATCAATCTCCTTAAGAAGCGGCCAATGCCGCGATCTGTCGTTGTTGGGTAACCCGTTCAGCCAATTGCGCGATCACATGCCGCGCCGAGTTGGCCGCCGACTCCTGCCAGATGCCCACGCCGCTTTGCACCAGGCCGTCACCGGCGAAGTACACGCGGCCGTGGCCGGCTTCGAGCAAGGTGCTGGCATCGGCCGGGAAGTGTTCGCGTTGCAGCCAGGGGCCTTCGCTGTAGGGGATCTGTTCCCAGGACACGGCCAGCGGGTTGCGCAGGTGTTTTGAATAGCCTGGATGCAGCAGCTCCACGGCTTCCTTGGAGCTAGCGTATTGCTCGGCAAAGGGTTTGACGCCGAACGCATCGGCGCCTTCGCCGGTCACGTAGCCCGCCACCAGCACGCCTTCGCGGGTGTTGAGGTCGTTGCTGGGGTACCACAGCAGGCGCGCCGGGTGTTCGATCCACGACAGGCCGCCATAGGTGCGGTAGTCGGTTTCCCAGAAGCGCGGCGACTGCCAGGCCACTTTGGTCGCCTGGTCGCTGCGGGTGCTGAGCAGCGCGGTCTTGATGGGCTCGCTGAAGTCGGTGTCGAGCCTGGCCAGCAGCGGCAACGGCAGGGTCGAGACCAGGTAATCGGCGCGTACCACCTGTTCGCGGCCGCTGCTGCGGTCGTGGTAGGTCACCGCCACGCCGTCGTCCAGTTGGCGGATCTGGCGAACCACGGCCCCTAACTGCACGTGGTCACGCACGCGCTGGTAGAAGGCGTCGGTGATGCGGTCCATGCCGCCGACCGGCTGGAACATGGTGGCGGAAAATTCCGGGAACTCGGTGTGCAGCAACGCGCCCCACAGCTCGGGATGCAGCAACTGATCCAGCCCCAGCGGTGCGCGGCTGGCCGGCAAGGCACCGGGATGCGCGGGCGACTCAAGGTGCCCCGAGCGAATCGTGCCCTCAAAGGCCAGCTCCTGGGACAAGTCGCCGTACACCTGCAAAAACCCCAGCAAGCGCGTGCGCTCTTCGCCGCTCAGTACATCGTCGAGGGCATCGCGTTGCACCGCTTTGGCCAGCAAGCCAGACACATGGCCGCGCGCATCGTTGATCGCCTGGCCGACCGTGAACGCCGGTTGCTGCAGGTCGGGCCGCACCTGGGCGCCATGACTGCTGTTGACCAGCACTTCCAGGGGCACGCCGAGTTCGCTGCAATAGTCGAGGAGCGTGCGGTGCTGGCTGGGAATCCTGGCCGGGCCCGCGTTGAAATACAGGCCCGGATCGAAGGCCACGGTTTGTGTGCGGCCGTTGGTGTAGTCCACGCGATCACCCTGGCGCAGGGTCCAGGTGCGCCCGCCGACGCGGTCGCGCGCCTCCAGCACCTGCACGTCGAACCCGGCGCGACTGAGTTCCAGGGCGGTGACCAACCCGGCAATCCCCGCACCCAACACCAGCACACGGGTCCCCTGCCCCAGGCCCTCCTTGAGTTGCAACGGTTGCGGCCGGCGGTGCGATGACGGCCCCAGGCCCAACGCCGCCAGTGCATCCTTGACCGCCTGTTCACCGCCGACCGCAGCGATGCTCGACAGCGCTTCACGTCGTGTCAGTCCCATGTTCGTTACTCCTCAGTCCGGCAGGCCGGGTGGGTTGATCAACGACGCGTCGACGCGCTCCACGTCCAGGCCCCAGCGTTGCAGCACCTGGTCGTATTGGCCGCCGGCAATCGTGCCTTGCAACGCGGTGTGGATCGGCTGCACCAGACCATTGTCCTTGCGCGTGGTCACCGCGATATCCGCCTGCAACGGCCAGCCGCCATTGACCGTGCCGACACGCTTGATGCCGCCGGTGATCGCCGCCGAATAGGCGTACACCGAGTTGGGCCCGAACAGCGCATCGCTGCGCCCGGACTGCACCGCCAGTTGCGCGGCGGCCTGGTCGTCGAAGTACTGCAATAACGCGGGCTTGAGGCCGGCCTTTTCATTGGCGTCGTTCCAGGCCAGCAGGACTTTCTCTTGATTGGTGCCGGAGCCGACGATGATCTTCAGCCCGGCGATGTCCGCCGCCTGTTTGATCTCGACGATCTTGCTGGTGCTCTTGACGTAGAAGCCGAGCACATCCTGGCGATAGGTGGCGAAGTCAAAGCGCTTCTTGCGCGCCTCGGTCACGGTGACGTTACTGATCACTGCGTCGTACTTGCCCGAGCTGACGCCCAGCGGCCAGTCTTCCCAACTGGTTTGCACGACGTTGAGTTGCAAGCCCAGACTGTCAGCGATCAACTGCGCGGTGTCGGCTTCGCTGCCGATGGTAGTTTTGTCGTCACTGGCCAGCAGTGCCAGGGGCGGCCCGGCCACGCCGGACACCGCCACGGTGAATTTGCCCGGCTGGGCGAACTTGAAGCCCGGCGGGATCTGCGCGATGGCCGCCTCGTTGCGCGGCGCGTGGATGCGCGCGCGGTCAGGGCTCAGATCCACCGGTTGCACGGCGGCGAATGCGCTGTGCGCGGCACTCAGGGCCAGCGTCAGCAAGGCCACGCGGGCGGTTTTGATAGACATGGACAGTCACTCCGTTAACTAAAGCACCTTGCCGAGAAAGGCGGCGGTGCGGGGATGTCGGGGTTGGCGAAAGATCTGTTCGGGCGGGCCCTCTTCGATCAATTGGCCGTCGCAGAGAAACACCACGTGGTCGGCCACCTCGCGGGCAAAACCGATCTCGTGGGTGACGATCACCAGGGTCACGCCCAGCTGGGTCAGGCCCTTGATTACGTCGAGCACCTCGCCCACCAGTTCCGGGTCGAGGGCTGAGGTGGGTTCATCGAACAGCAGCACTTTCGGGTCCAGCGCCAGAGCACGGGCAATGGCCACGCGTTGTTGCTGGCCGCCGGAGAGTTGGCGAGGGTAGGCATCAATCTTGTCCGCCAGGCCGACCTTGGCCAGCAGCTCGCCGGCCTTGGCCTGCGCCTCGGTCTTGCGCCAGCGCTTGTGGGCCAGGGGCGCTTCGGCGACGTTTTCCCAGGCCGTGAGGTGCGGGAACAGGTTGAAGTTCTGGAACACGAAGCCCACGTCGATGCGCCGCTTGAGAATCTCGCGCTCCTTGAGCTCAAAGAGCAGGTCGCCCTTGCGTCGATAGCCGACGTATTCACCGTCGATGGTGATGTGCCCGCTGTCGATCTTCTCCAGGTGGTTGATGGTACGCAGCAAGGTGGATTTGCCCGAGCCGGACGGCCCGAGAATCACCGTGACCTTGCCGGGGTCGATGGTCAGGTCGATGTCCTTGAGCACTTGCTGGTTGCCAAAGCGCTTGCCCACGCCCTGGATCTGGATGCGCCCGGCGCGTGCTTCACCCATGGTGTTTCTCCTTGAGCCAGCGGCGCACGCGCTGCAACGGCGTGGGCGGCAGCACCCGTGCGGTGCCCCGCGCGAAATGACGCTCGACGTAGTACTGCGCGCTGGTGAGCACGGTGGTGATGATCAGGTACCACACGGTGGCCACGATCAGCAGCGGAATCACCGCCTGGGTGCGGTTGTAGATGACCTGCACGGTGTAGAACAGCTCCGGCAAGGCCAGCACGTAAACGATGGAGGTGCCCTTGACCAGGCCGATGATTTCGTTGAAACCCGAGGGCAATATCGAGCGCAACGCCTGCGGCAGGATGATGCGGAAGATGCGTCGCGAGGCCGGCAGCCCCAGGGCCGCTGCCGCTTCATGCTGGCCGGCGTCGACACCGATCAGACCGCCGCGAATGATCTCCGCCGCGTACGCCGCCTGCATCAGGCTCAAGCCCAGCACCGCCGTGGTGAACTGGCTGAGCACATCCACCGTCGACCACTCGGCGAAGACCACCTCGGTAAACGGCACGCCGAGCACGATGTGGTCATACAGGTAGGCGAAGTTGTACAGGATGATCAGCACCAGCAGCGCCGGCATCGAGCGGAAAAACCAGATGTACCCCCAGGCCAGGGCCGCCAGCAGCGGCGAGCCCGACAGCCGCGCCAGGGCCAGCGCAGTGCCGAGGATGACGCTGAACAGCGTGCTCAGCAGGGTCAGCAACAAGGTCTGGCCGAGGCCGCGCAGCACCGACGGCGAGAAGAACCACTGGCCGAACACGCCCCACTCCCAGCGCGGGTTGGTAGCCAGGGAATGCACGATGGCCAGCAGCACCAGCGCGGCGAAGATCGACCCGGCCCAGCGCCACGGATGCCGGGCCGGCACCACCTGCAGGGCTTTGATCGGTGTGCAGATACGCGCCTGGCGGACCGGGCTGGGCGTGTCGATCAGGTCATAGGATTTGGCGACGATAGGCATGCTGTATTCCTCGGCCTCAGAAGGCATAGGTCAGGCGGGTGTAGTAGTACCCGCCGGTAAAACCGTAGGGCGAATAGGTGCCGTAGCTGCTGAGCATGGTGCTGCTGGGCACGCCTTGTTTCTTGGGGTAGATGTCGAACAGGTTCTTGGCGCCGACGGCCACATTGAGGTCTTTGGTGAGGTCGTAGCCAAGATCGAGGTCGGTGATCCACTTGGCGCTGTAGACCCGGTCGAGGCTGCGGTCGGCAGAGGCGTTGACCTCCTTGTACGAGCCATAGCGGGTCAGGGCCAGGTTGAGGTTGAAGCGGTCGATGCGCCAGTCACCGCCGAGGATCAGCTTGGTGCTCGGTTGCACGCCGGTGATCAGGTTGCGCGCCTGGCGGTCCATCAGGTCGTAGGCGGTGCCGAGGATCGTGGTGGACGCTTTGTAGTTGAGGATTTTGGTCTGGTTCCAGTTGAACGCCGCGGTCCACTTCAGCGCGCCGTATTGGCCCAGGTCCTGGCTGTAGTTGCCGACCACATCGAGACCTTTGGTGCGGGTGTCGGCGCCGTTGATAAAGTACTGGCCGCCGGAGGTGGAGGTGATGCCGTTGCCTTGCAGCACCTGGGTGATTTCGGGGCCGAGCAAGGTGCCGGTCAGGGTGATGCGGTCACGCAGGTTGATCACGTAGGCATCGGCGGTGAAGTTCAGGCGGTCGGTGGGCGTGAGGGTCAAACCCAGGCTGAAGTTGGTCGAGCGCTCGGGCTTGAGTTCCTCGGCGCCCAGCGCTTTGGCGGCCGCCGAACCCACCGGCAGCACCCCGTAGTTGATCGACTGATACACCCCGTTCACCACGCCATAGGTGGTGGAGCGCGCACTGAACAGGCTGTTGGCCAGGGACGGCGCACGGAAGCCATTGCTGACGGTAGCGCGCACGGCAAATTGCGGGGTGAAGTCGTAGCGGGTGGTCAGCTTGCCGCTGCGGGTGGCGCCGACGCCCTGGTTGTAGTGTTCGTAGCGAAACGCGGTGCCCACGTACCAGTCCGGCAGCGGGTTGAAGCCCACATCCACGTAACTGGCCAGGCTGTTGCGCGAGGCGCTGCTCTCTTCTTCCGGCGAAATGCCGTTGGTGACCTGGGCCCCGGACGACGCGCAATTGCCCGGCGCCACGCAGTAGCCGCCATCGGCATAGGACGCGTAGTCACCGGCCTGCACCTCATAGGTATCACGCCGATGCTCAAAGCCGTAGCTCAGGTCCAACGGCTTTTGCAGGCCCACATCGAAGCCGCGCTTGAAGTCGAGGTTGGTGGTCAGCTCGGTGCTGATCCAGGTGCCGGAGGTAAAGCTGTTCGGCGTGGCCTCGCCCAAGGACGGGTTCTGGTTATGCGTGGTGCCCTGCTCCGCTTCGTTGCGCCCGTAGGTGGTGGACAAATCCCAGTCCCACTCCCCGACCGTGCCCTTGCCGCCGAACGCGGCCTGGAAATCGTCCTCGTCGATGTACCAGGTCGGCGTATAGCCGCCGGGGTAGCCATTGGGACCGGTGGTGATGGTATTGGTGATGGTCGGCAGGCGGAAATTCTGGCCCTGCTCGGCCTTGCGTCGGGAGTAAGTGGTGAAGGAGTACAGGCTGAAGCTGTCGTCGATGGGCAGCTCGGCGTTGTAGCCCAGGGTCAGCAGGTTGGTCTTGGGCGTGCCGTAGCCGCCATAGGTGGCACGGCCGGCCTGTTCATAGGCTTGGGCGTAGGTGTAGCCGTTGGCACTGGCCTTGTTGTCATCGTTCTGGCTGCGCGCATCCAGCGCCAGTTGCACGATGCCGCCGTTGCCGATCTCGAAGCCCTTGTTGAGGCTTTGTTGCACGGTCTGCTTTTTGCCGTCATAGCCCAGGCCGGCGTTGGTCACCGAAGTGCCGCTGGTGTCGGCCTTGAGGATCACGTTGATCACACCGGCGATGGCGTCGGAACCATATTGCGCGGCGGCGCCGTCGCGTAGCACTTCCACATGGTCAATGGCGCTGATGGGGATCAGGTCCAGGTCGGCCGGCGCCGCACCGGTGTTGATACCGTTAATGTTCAAGGTGGCAGCGGTGTGGCGGCGCTTGCCGTTGACCAGCACCAGCACCTCGGCGGCGCTCAAGCCGCGCAGGTTGGGCGCCCGGGCAATGCCGCTGGCGTCCCAACCGGTCTTTTCCGGCAGGGTCAGCGACGGGATCACCGCGCTCAAGGCTTCCATCAAACCGGGCTTGCCGGTGCTTTGCAATTGCCGGGCGCTGACCACATCGATCGGTACCGGGCTGCTGGTGACGGTACGTTGTTCGGCGCCTCGGTTACCGGTGACGACGACGGTGGACAGCGTGCTGTCGTCCTGGGCCTGCGCGGTGTTCGCCAGGATCGCCAGTGCCAATACGGTGGTGGGTTGCAAGACTTGCTTCATAGCTACTCCCAGCATTGCAAATCGCGAAGTCGGGCAGGCACACGGGCGTGCGCGGTGCTCGGTTTTTTTCAGGGGTGTTGCGGCGATTTGGCGCTAGGTGTGGCGTGGGGGTTGAATCGGCAACATACGTTGAGCTCCCTTCCAACGATTCTGCCGCGGGGATGATCACCCGGTTATGGCGCGCAGAATCTTGATTACGCTGGGTACCATCCGAGGTCAGGGGTAGGCTGTTGCGATCAAACATAACGGAATGGGTTTTGAAAATATAATGCTGTTTTGGTATAAGCTAATATTCTCTACTTTTATTATTTTATTGATATAAATAATATATTTTGATATTGGCCTTTAGCTTAGACGGAGGCCTACCTGATCTGTGCAGATCAACGTGTGGGAGGGGGCTTGCTCCCAATGGCAGTGGGTCAGTCATAGATGCATCACTGACAACTCCCTCATCGGGAGCAAGCCCCCTCTCACATTTTTAACCGCGTTCCTTCAGTATTTCGCCGGGCGTAACAGCTGCATCTGAGGATCGCCCGGGCAACCATCAGGATCAACGCCAAGCAGCAGCCGCTCCCACCTCTCATACAGCCGGGTGGGTCTTATCCAATGCCCTGTCCACCAACAGTTGCACGCCTTCAAGCATTCGACACATGCCCAGTGCGACATTGCGTTGGGCACCGTCGATTTCAAAGGCCAGATGGGTGGCGATGTTGCTGATAGAGGCCAAGTCCTGGGAGGCATTGACCAGTAAGGTTTCCGTGTCCAGATCGGCGCGTACGGTGAAGAGCCCGTCACGGGTGCTAGCGTTTGGAGAGCTTGGGGGGTTTGGGCTGTCTTTGATCATGGTGTAACTCCTGATAGTGGAGCCGCCATCACTCGCGGTCAAACGAAGTGGGGTGGCAGCTGTACGCGGGTTGACCGACCGGTACCAGGAACCCGGCATACCCTAAGGTATCCCGCGCACAGCTGCCGCGACACGATACATCAAGCGTAGAAAAAACGCCTGATATAGGTCTGGGTGCTGTAACGCACTGGTAAGGTCGGACGGTCAAATCCGGTCGCTGAATTGGCAGCGACGGCCAGGAGGTTATTCGGCGCAGTTCCGAGCGACAACCTGAAAGCGTTGTCGGAAAAATCCGAGACTCGGAAATGCGGAAGTCCGTTTCGTAGGTGGCTGCGATCTGCTTGCTCTTGCTCCCGCGCTGTTGTTGTTGCTGTTGCTCTGGCTTTTGATCTTGATATCAGGCGCCCCGTAAGGGCGTAACCCTAAGTAGCCGTTACCGCAGCAATGGATATGTACTCGATCTGATCCAACATCCAGGTCGGCTGTCAGGCCGTCACGGGAGCAAGCTCCCTCGCCACAGGTACAGTGTTCCCCCGCTCTATCGCTTAACTGACTGGCATCAGGCCCCCCGCCCACCTTTCCAACCGCATTCCTTCAGTTTTTCTCCGGCCGCAACAGCTGCATCTGCTGCCGATAATCATCCGTCACCTGCCTTGCCTGACTGCTGCTGGTGATGACCCTCGGCGTAATCAACACAATCAATTCGGTACGGTCCTTGGACTTACTGGTGCTCCCAAACAACCACCGCAACCCCGGAATCTTGCCCAGGTACGGCACGGCGCTCACCGTGTCGGCGTTGTCCTGTTTGATCAACCCCCCCAGCAATACCGTCTGCCCGCTCTGCACCGCCACCTGGGTCGACACCGACCGCGTGGAAATACGGGGATTGGCGGGCGTGTCGCCGTTGGTGGACGCCTGGTCCTGGGCATCACTGACCTGCTGCTGAATATCCATGTACACCAGCCCGCCCGGGTTGATACGCGGCACCACATCCAGGATCACCCCGGTCTGCACATATTCGACGCTGCTCAACGTAGTGTCAGAGGTGCCGGTGTTCACCGTGGTCTGGCTGATGGGAATGTTGTCCCCCACCTGAATCTGCGCCGGCTGGTTGTTCATCACCACCAGCGACGGCGCCGACAGCACCTGGGTGCGGCCGTTGGTTTCCAGCGCATGCAATGCCACTTGCAGGTTGGAGCTGACGAAGGAGTAGAACAACGAATCCGCCGCGCCCAACCCGGCGCCGCCACGGCCCAGCGCGCCTTGGCTGCCGGAAGCGTTGGCCACGGTGGTGCTGGTGGAATTGCCCGCCAGGCGGCCCAGGTACCACTGCACGCCCAGGTCCAGTTCGCCGGTAAGTTTGACTTCGAGGATGCGAGTTTCGATCTGCACTTGCAGCGGCGGATTATCGAGGCGTTTGATCGCCGATTCGATCTCCTTCCACTGCACCGGGCGGGTGCGCACCAGCAGTTGGTTACTGCTTTTTTGCGCGGTGATGCGAGTGCCGGCGTCGAGGCTTTTGGCCGGGGCGTCGTCGCGGGTGCCCTGCTCGGCGTTGTCCTGCTCGGCTTCGGGCGCTTGCTCCTCATCTTCCGCGGCGGGTTGGTTGCCATTGAGGTTGTTGCTCAGCCCGCCCGGCGTGCTGCCGGACGTGCTGTTGGTGCCGGGCGATGAAAGAGTCGCGGTGCGCAAACCGGGAGCAACCTTGGCCGGGGCATCGTCCTTGATCGCGCCCGTGCCGTAGATCTGCCGCAAGTACTTGGCCAGGTCGCTGGCTTTCATATTGCGCACGTCATAGACGTACATCTGCGGTTCGTTGCCGCCGCCTTCGTCGATGGTGTGGATCCAGTCGCCCACTTCGCTCAGGTATTGCGGTTGCGAGGAGATCGCCACCACCGAGTTGGTACGCTCGATGGGCAGGAAGCGCACCATGCCCGCCAGGGGCATGCCGCTGTCGGGGCCGAACATCTTTTGCAGCTCGGGCATCAGCTCGGCCACCGAGGCGCGTTGCAGGCCGAACACCCCGACGGACATGCCCTTGAGCCAGTCCACATCGAAGGTGTCGATGGTGTCCTGGTAGTTGGCCAGTTCCTCGGGCGTACCGGCCAGGCTCAGCACATTGCGCGCCGGGTCCACCAGCAAAAACGCGTTCTCGCGGGCAAACGGCTTGAGCAGTTTCTGCATCTCGGTAGCGGAGATATAACGCAGCGGAAATAGTCGCGCCGACAGGCCGCTGGAAGGCTGCGACACGCGCATCTCGGGCACCAGTTTGCCCGCCACCGCCTGGTTGGCCGGCAGGATCACGTAGCGGTTGCCCTGTTTGATCATGGCGTTGTCGGTCCAGGACAACAGGGTTTCCAGGATCGACAGCGCCTGCTGCTTGTTCACCGGTTTGGAGGTGGAAAAACTCACATTGCCCTTCACGCCCTGGGCGATGCTGTAGTTCTCGTGCAACAGGTCGCCCATCACGCTGTTGATCACCGCCTCGATCGGCTGGTCGGCAAAGTTGAATACGATGTCACCGCCGCCCTCCTCCTTCGCCGCCGACGCCGCCGGCTGGCGCACGAACTGCTGGTTGCCGCGAATCAACTGGCGTTGCGGCGGCGTCTTGGCCTGGGGTTGGCCGCCGTTGACCGGCGCTTGTTCACTGGCCGGTTCCACGGGCGGACGTTGCGAACCGGTGCCCTGCATCGCTTCGTGCAACAGGGCCTCGTCCGGGTCGAGGTGGTCGGAGAATGTGCCGCAGCCCGCCAGGGAAACAGCGGTTGCCAGGCAAAGCACGGTGGTGCGCAAGGCGCCAGGGTAGGTATCGATCAAGGGGCGGACTCGTGAGGAAGGGTAATCGGGGGCGTCGTCGACGGCGGCGGTAGACGCAAGGCACGCAGGCTCAGGGTTTGGCTGCGGCCATCGAGCACAAAGCGCGCGTCGCGCGGGGTCAGGTGTTCCAGGCGCCAACCGTTGGGCAGGGTCTGGTTCTGGTGGACTTTCAACGGCGGGCCATCGGCGCGCTTGAGCAGTGCCACGCGCAGGTCGCCGTCCAGCACGATGCCGGTGAGGGTCAGGCTCGACAGGCTGGAGACCGCCGCCTGCCCCACCGTACGATCCGGGCTGCGGTCGCTGCTGAACAGCGGCGCCTGCCAGGTACCGGCCAGGCTGTCGAGGGTGACGTCCGGCGCGGTCAGCACCTTGGCCGCGGCATTGGCATGGGCGGCAGGCTCAGGTTCCGGCAGCCACTGCGGCGCGTCGCCGATGTTGCTCAAGATGCCCAGCATCAGCACGCCCAAGGCGGCGGATACGCCGAGCAAAACCCACTCAATCGGACGCAATGCATTAATCATGGGCCACCTGCCGCGCACCGGCCGGTTGCAGGTAACCGCGCACCAGCAGGTGCACCACCAGTTTGCCGGCGCCGCCGGTGGCGGGCGCGTCCGGGCGGCGGCGGATGCTCATTTCATCGACGAACAGAAACGGGCGCTGGTACTCCAGCTCATGCAGGATCGCGGTCAGGGGTTCGATGGCGCAGTTGAGGGTCAGGCTGACTTTGACCTGTCGATATGGCTCGGCATCGTCCTGCTCCGGGGTGATCGGCATGCGCTGGGTCAGGCTGCAACCGCCACCGAGGCCGGCGCGGCTGTTGATCAGGTCGGCGATGCGTTGCATCAGGTCGGCCGCGACCGCGCTGGGGTCATCGCCTGGCAACAGGCTGGTGCTGCTGGCCGGGTCCTGGCGGGCCTGTTCGAGCTGCTCGCGCAGGCCGTCACGCTGGCGCAATACGCCGGCATAACGTTGTTGCTGCTCGCGCAGTTGTTCGGCCTGCTCGCCCATGGCGCGCAAGGGGCCGGCGAACCAGCTGTCGATCAACAACCAGTACGCGGCACCGAGCACCACGGCCAGGCCGATCAAGGCCGCGCCACGGCGCTCACGGGGTGTCAGTGGTCGGCGCATCGGCGGCCTCCTGGTGCAGGTGGGCGCGCAAGGAGAACTGATCCTTGCCGGTGTGCGCATCGGGTTGGATCACCCCTTCGAACTGGGCGTTTTCCAGGCTGTGGCAGCTCTTGATGCGGGTGATCAACGCACTGGCCTTGGCGCTTTGCCCGGAGAACGACACCTCGGCGCCGTCGTTGACTTCCAACTGGTCGATCCAGGTGTCGGGCGGCAGGCAGGCGGTCAGTTCATTGAGCAATGCCGCCAACGGCGGTTGGGCCATTTTGCGGCGGATCAGGTACTGCGCGGCGCCTCGGGTATTGAGCAGTTGCTGGCGCAGCGCCTGGACTTCGGCGACCTCCGCTTTCTGTTCGCGCACGCTGCGCTGCATGGCGTCGAGCACGCGCTGGCGGTCGTCGAGCCACAGCACCATAGCGGCAATCAGCAAGGCAGCGCACAGCCATGGCAGGCTGCGTTGCAAGCCTTTGCCGGCCGGGCGCTGGCGTGGGCGCAACGGTGCCGGTAACAAGTCGATGCCCATCGGCCTGCCGGCGCCGTCGGCCACATCCACGGCATGCGGTTGCAGGCCGAAAGCGGCGCAGTCGCTGAGGACCTGGTCCAGGCGTTCGCGCAGGATCGCCACCAGCGTCACCTGCAAATGGCTGGCTGTGCGACGCTCCTGGCGCGCGACGAAGTACAGTTGCGCGGCCTCGAACGGGGTGAAGCGGTCCAGTTCATAACCGACCACCGTCGACAGGTTGCGCGCCGCGGCCGCGGGCAGTTGCAGGGTTTGCGCCAGCACAGCGTCAGGCGCCAGCAACAGCACCTGGCGCGCCTCGCCGGCAGGTGTTGCCACGGGCGCAGTGATCGGCCACGGGTAAACGTGCTCGGGGATGTCGTGCAAGGACAACCAGCCGGGCAGGCAGCCACGCAGTTCCTTGAGCCACAGGCGCCAGCCCTGTTGCAGCAGGCTGCCGTGCCAGCGCCGCGCAATCGGCTCGGCCAACGCCTCCAGCCGCGCGGTTAAGTGTTCAGTCATTCTTGCCAACGCAATACTCGATAAGGTTGTGCGCTACCTTGCGCGGGGCTCAATAAAACCGTGGCTTGCACTTGGGCGTGATAACCGCCGGGGCGTTGTGCGCGGCTGCTGACCACCAGCACCTCGCCGGGGTCGACGCCCACTGCACTCTGATGCGGCAGGCTGAGTGCGTGGCGCATCAATGGGCTGGCGAAGGCCGGATCGGGCCGGTCGAGGCCGCTCCACAGGCTGATTTGCGGCACCAGTGCGCTGTACAGCGCCTGGGTCATGCCCGGCAACTGTCGCACTTCTTCCACCACCCGAAACGGCGCCAGGCCCTGGTTGCGCCGCACCTCCAGCGCCCTGGCCAGTTGCCTGGCCTGGACCTGGGTGGCACCGCACGCCAGGGCCAGACGCGCGAAGTCAGCCACTTCGGCGCTGTTGAGGTACAACCCGCCTCGCTCGCTGCGCAGGCTGACGTGCAGTTGCGCGTCGTCAAACACCAACGGGATTTCACGCCCGTCGGCAATCCACTGTTTGCGCTGCTGAGGGTCGAGCAGCCCCTGCAGGGCCAACGCCACGCCCGCCTCGGCGGCCAACATCGCCTGGGTATGCTGGCGATGCCACGCCGCCTGGCGTGTTTCCAGCTGCACCCAACCGGCGAGGCCGCCGAGCAACAGGCTGAGCAAGGCCAGCACCCACAGCACCAATAACAGCGCGACACCGCGTTGATGCTTGATCATTCAGGCGCCCCGCCGGACAGGTTCAGGCGCAAGGCAACCACCTGGGTCACCCAGGGCACCGGCCCGTTTACCCGTGCGTCAATGCGCACCGCAGACGGCAAGCGCTTGGCCCACGGCCACTCACTGATCCAGCCGGTGGCCTGGCCCTTGGGCGACACACCGCGATAACTGAATTGCAGGTCCTCGACGCCCCTGAGCAACACCTGCGGCTCGCTGCGTGACGCCGGCACGCTGACCTGCGCCTTGGACTCAAACTGCGCGAACGCCACCTGCAAATCGCGCGATGCCTCGGTGCCGGTCAACTGCAAGGTGAAGCGCTGGATGCCGCCGCCGAGCACGCCGGGCAAGGTTGCAACGAACTGCATGCGCTGCGGGCCACCGGCGAAAAAACCATCGACCTGGCTGTCGTCCTCGGTCACATCCAGCGGCAACGCCTCACTGATGGCGGTGCGTAAAAACTGCTGCGCGGCGCGCATTTCATCCAGGCTGACCGTGTAGCGCTGGGCCTTGAGCACCGCGCGATTGGCACCGAGCAACGCACCGCCGACCAAGGTCAGCAGCACCCCGAGCAGGCTGAGCACGATCATGATCTCGAGCAAGGTGAACCCCTGCTGGCGCCGCCTCACAAACCGGCCCCGGCGGCGCGCAACTTCAAGGTACTGAACTGCGCCTGGCGCGGGCCTTCACTGACGCTCAGGTCCAGGCGAAACAGATGGGCCTGGCCGACACGAGTGGGCTGTTGAGCAATGCGCAATTGCCAGGCGATGCCATCCAGTTCGCCCTGGCGCGTGCCGTTGGCCAAAGGCCCCGCGCCCTCCTGGTCCATCACGCTCAACGCCGCATGGGTGAGGCGATCGTTATGGGCCACCTGCAGCAGCGAGCGCGCGCTCTGGCCGAACGCGACCAGCAGCACCGTGCTACAGATCGCCATCAACGTCAGCGCGGCGAGCATTTCCAGGAGGGTGAACCCGCGCTGGTGCTTCATGGCAAGGCCCTGGACTGCACGCTGCCGGTCAGCCAGCCAATATCGATGCGCCAGCGCCGGCTGCCATTGGCCAACAACAGGTTGCCGCCGGTGGAGCTGCCATCGGGGTAGAACGCCACCGCCGAACCGGCTTGTTCGGCGGTGTGCAGGGTCACTTGCAGGTCGGCCGGCCAGTGTTTTTTCGGGCGCCCCGGCGCTTGAAAACTCAGCTGTTGCAAATCGAATACGGTGCTTTCGGTGGTACCACTCACAATTGCCCGCGCCCGCGTGCTGCGCAGCGCCTCGACGATCTGCCCGACGGCCTGGCGCTCCTTGGCGGCGCGCAGACCCTGTTGCAGGCCGAAGCCGACCAACCCGGCCGCGATACTGATCAGCACGATCACCACCAGCATTTCCAGCAGGGTAAAGCCGCGTTGAGCGTTAGCCATGGTCGTGGCTTATTCCCAGTTGCCCAGGTCGGCGCTGTAGCCTTCGCCACCGGGTTGGCCGTCCTGGCCGTAGAAGATCAGGTCGAACGCGCCGTGCTCACCGGGGAAGCGATAGCCGAAGGCATGACCGAACGGGTCCTTGAGGTCCGATGGCTTGGCGTACGGCCCGGCCCAGCCGGCGCTGTTGCCGGGCTTGTCGACCAGTTGTTGCAGGGTTTTGGGCGGCGAGCCGACATCAAGTCCGTAGCTTTCGATCTTCATACTCAGGCTGGCCAGTTGCGCCTTGCCTGCGCCGTACTTGCCCTTGTCCACATTGCCGCCGACCTGGCGCACAACGATGGTCGCGACGATGCCCAACAGGACGATCACCGCGAGCATTTCCAGCAGGGTAAAACCGCCCTGGCGGCGGGCGGGCTTGAATCGGGTCTGACGCATCGGTTTGCTTCCTCAAGGGTTCATATATTGCTGGTCAGGCTCATCAGCGGCAGCATGATCGCCAGCATGATCACCGCCACCAGCACCGCCATGACCACGGTCAGGGACGGCACCAGCGCGGCGAGCAGGCGATCGATGCCGCGCTTGGCTTGGACGTCGAACACCTCGGCGACCTTGAGCAGCATGCTGTCCAGTTCACCGGCCTGTTCGCCGACTTCAATCATTTGCAGGGCCAGGTCCGGCAGCAGTGGCTCGCTGCCGAAGGCGCTGGCCAGGGTGCCGCCGCCCTTGACCGCTTCGGCGGCCTGCGCGACCTGCGCTTGCAGGGCGCGGTTGGTGCAGACCTGCCGCGCGATGACCAGCGCTTGCAGCAGGGCCACGCCGTTGCTGAGCAAGGTGCCCAGGGTGCGCGCCAGGCGGGCGGCCTCAACGCGTTGCAACAGCGGGCCGATTACACGAATGCCCAGCACGCGTCGGTCATAACGTTCACGCCGCCGGGGATCACGCAGGCGCGCGGCGAGGGTCCAGACGGTCACGATCAGCCCGGCCAACACCGCCAGGCCATAAGCACCGAGGAACTGCCCCAGTCCCAGGATCACTTCGGTGATCAGCGGGATCGGCACCCCCAGGTCCTTGAAGATCGGCACGAACTGCGGCACCACGTAGGCCAGCAACAGCGCCAGGGAACCGAGCACGCCCACGACCAGAAACGCCGGGTAGATCAACGCATTGATCACTTCGCCTCTGAGTAGTTGGCTGCGCTCCAGGTAGTCGCTGAGCTGGCGCAGGGTGTTTTCCAGGGCGCCGCCCGCTTCGCCGGCTCGCACCATGCTCAGGTACAGCGGCGAGAATTGGCTGCCCTCCTCTTCCAGCGCCTTGGACAAGGGCTGGCCCGCCTTGACCTGTTCGCGGATGCGCTCGATCAACGCACGGGTCTGCGGCTGGCCGGGCTGTTTGAGCAGGATACCGAGGGAGCGCTCCAACGGTTGGCCGGCCCCCAGCAGGGTCGCCAGTTGCTGGGTGAAGCTGACCAACGCCGCGCCGTTCAACTGGCCGCGCCCAAAGGCCTTGCGCAGCCCCTGGGCGCCAGCCACATCGATGTGCAATAACAACAAACCGCGCTTGTGCAGCGCGGCGACGGCGGCGTCCTGGTCCCTGGCTTCGAGGGTGCCGTTTTGCGGTTGGCCCTGGCTGTCTAGGGCGCGGTACTTGTACAGGCTCATGCGCCCTCACCCCGGGTGACGCGCAGCACTTCTTCGAGCGAGGTAACGCCGGCCACCGCCTGGCGCAGACCCTCTTCATGCAAGGTGCGCAGGCCGCCACGGCGGGCGGCCTGTTCGAGTGTGGCGGCATCGGCCTGACGCATCAGCAAGCTACGCAGTTCGTCGTTCATCACCAGCAATTCGGTGATCGCGCTGCGCCCGTGATAACCGCCACCCGGCGCATCCGCGCGCGGGCGGTAGAGCAGGATCGGGCGCTGGTCGGTAAAGCGATCCAGGCCGTGTTCGGCGATCAATTGCGGCGGTGCTTCAAAGGCTTCACGGGTGGCCGGGTCGAGGCGGCGCACCAGGCGCTGGGCGAGGATGCCGTTGACCGTCGAGGCAATCAGGTAGCTTTCCACACCCATGTCCAGCAGGCGCGTGATACTCGCTGCCGCGCTGTTGGTGTGCAGAGTCGAGAGCACCAGGTGCCCGGTCAACGAAGACTGGATAGCGATGCGGCAGGTTTCCAGGTCGCGGATTTCACCGATCATGATCACGTCCGGGTCCTGGCGCACGATGGAACGCAGCGCGCCGGCGAAGTCCAGGCCGATGGCCGGTTTGACCTGGATCTGGTTGATGCCTTCGAGCTGGTATTCCACCGGGTCTTCGACGGTGATGATCTTGCGCTCGGCGGTATTGAGGCGCGACAGCGCGGTGTACAGCGTGGTGGTCTTGCCCGAACCGGTGGGGCCGGTGACCAGCAGGATGCCGTGGGGGCGTTCGAGCACTTCGAGGAAGGTTTCCAGGCGCTGGCCGTCGAAGCCCAGGTTCTGGAAATCGAACTGCACGGTCTGGCGGTCGAGCAAACGCATCACCACCGACTCGCCAAAACTGGTCGGTACCGTGGACACGCGCAGGTCCAGCTCCTTGCCCTGGATGCGCAGCATGATGCGCCCGTCCTGGGGCAAGCGCCGCTCGGCGATGTCCAGCCGCGCCATGATCTTCACCCGCGAAATCACCGCCGCCGACGAACTGGACGGCGGCGCCTCGGCCTCGTGCAGCACGCCGTCGATGCGGTAGCGCACCTTGAGCTGGTTTTCGAAGGGCTCGATATGAATGTCCGAGGCGCGATGTTCCACCGCGCGCTGCAGGATCAGGTTGACCAGGCGAATCACCGGCGCTTCGGAGGCCATGTCCTTGAGGTGTTCGATGTCTTCCAGCGCACCGCCCTGCTCGTCGAGGTTCTCGATCAGGGTGCCCATGGCCGAGCGGCCCTGGCCGTAGTAACGCTCGATCAGGGTTTCGACTTCGTTGCGCGGGCCCACCGCCAGCCACACCGGCACGCCGCAGGCATAGGCCATGGCCTGGAACGGATAGACCAACGCCGGGTTGGCCGCCAGCACGCGCAACCCGCCCTGGCTCCAGCCCACCGGCACCACCTGATAGTGGCGCATGAAACGTTCGGTCAAGGCCGGCAGCGGGTCCAGCAACGGCGGCGCGGCCTCCGCCAATAACAGCGGCGCGCCGAGCAGATCGGCCCAGGCGCGGGCCAGTTCCACCTCGGAGACCAGCCCCAGGCGGGTCAACAGGCCCAGCAATTCGCTGTCGCCCGACTCCTGGGACAAGCGCCGGGCGCGTTCCAGGTCAACGGTTTTCAAGCCGGCGTGTTGCATCAGCCACGCGCAGACCTGTTCGGTGTGCGGGATCTGCAGTTGGCAGGCATCGATGGGCGTTGAGGGGCTGGGCATGGGTGACTATCTGAGGGGCTATGTTCTAAAGACGGTGGAAAACCCATGTGGGAGGGGCCTAGTTCGAGGTCTTCGGCGCAGCCTGACTGCCATTCAACGGCCGGCCGCCCTTGGTGGTTTCAGCCTTCTGTTTTTTCGCGGCCTTGGCATCCTGGGTCTGGGTCAAAACCGTGGAATCGGTGGCGCCGGACTTGGCGTCCGCGTCGGTGGCTTCAGCCGCCATGGCTGCGCCACTCAATGCAACGCCCAGCACAAAACCGGCACCCAACAGGGAAATCTTCATGAACATTCTCCAGATAAAAAACAACGGACCGCTCAAGTAGCGCCCTGAATTCGTTCAAGACCCTACACCAAAGCGATGTGTATGACAGCTTGTATAAAACATGGCCTTTTAGAACTACCGAGCGGGGCCATTCATTTGCCATGCCACCCTGAATTTTCTTAAACCAATCGACCAGTAGGTTTAACTCAAGTTCAAAATCGTAATGAAATATTTCTTATTTCACGCAAAAATTAGCTTTTGTTTGACTTATAACCGCAAGAATTGCCTTAATTATGGCGTTTTCGCGGTTCAAAATGCCATCTCGTGATATCGCCAAGACATCACCCACAAGAATAATTAATACAATTATTAAACTTTTATAACTGCAAAACCCGCCCAGTAATTGCAATTAGCCATCGGTTAAACATTGCGATCAAGGCGAACTATTGCCCACGAAAAAGTGACGAGCGCCGTCCCATTTTTCAACGAAGAGTTGTCGGAGAAACCCATGAGTAAACGCAAGATGATCGGTGCACAGTCGGCATTCGCCCTGCTGGCCCTCGCCGTGGCTCAAGTGCACGCGGCCACCAGCCCTGCGCTGGATGAAGGCCGGGTAAGCCGCGCGGAAAAAGCCGCGGACAAGACCTTGGCGAAGATGACCCTGGAAGAAAAACTCGCCTACATCGGCGGCACCGGTGGTTGGGACGTCAAGCCACTGAGCCAATACGGCATCCCGCAGATCCACGGCGCCGATGGCGGCGTCGGCGTGCGCTACACCAGCGAAGGCAACGAGCAGGGCGTGGTGTACCCGTCGGGCCCGAACCTGGCGGCCAGCTGGAACCCGCGCCGCGCCATCGACCTGGGCCGCGCCCTGGGTTATGACACCGCCAGCGGCGGGTATCAGTTCGTCACCGGCCCCGGCGTGAACCTGTACCGCATGCCGTACAGCGGCCGTGCGTTCGAATACCTGTCCGGTGAAGACCCGTTCCTCGGCGCCAGCCTGGGGCCGGCGGTGATCAATGGTATCCAGTCGCGCGGGGTGTGGGCCAATGCCAAGCACTACGCGGCCAACGACCAGGAAAGCAACCGCTTCCACCTCGATGAAAGCATCAGCGAACGGGTGCTGCGCGAAATGACCCTGCCACCGTTCGAGTCCGCCTCGAAGAACAGCAAGGTCGCGATGATGATGTGCGCCTTCCAGAAGGTGAACGGCGAATTCGCCTGCGAAAACTCGCACCTGATCCACGACATCCTGAAGACCGAGTGGGGCTACCCAGGCTTCGTGCAGAGCGACTACAACGCGGTGGTCAACGGCTTGCCGGCGGCACAGGCCGGCACCGACCTGGACATGATGGGCTACCAGATGAACAGCACGGTGCTCAAGCCGTACCTGGACAGCGGCGAGCTGAGCAGCGCGACCCTTGACGACAAGGTGCGCCGCATCCTCAAGCAGATCTACCTGTACAAGTTCGACAGCAAGGCGCCGTTGACCCGCCACAACATGAACAGCGCCACCAGCAACCGCGTGGCCCTGAACGCGGCGCGCGAAGGCATCGTGCTGCTGAAGAACCAGAACAACCTATTGCCGCTGGACGCCAAGCAGGTCAAGACCATCGCGGTGGTCGGCAACCTGGCCAAGTACGCCCCGCCGACTGGTTTCGGCAGCGCGAACGTGATGGCGGCCCACTACATCAGCGAGCTGAGCGGCCTGCAGCAATTGGCGCCGGAGGCCAAGGTCGAGTTTATCGACGGATTGTCCCTGGACCCGGCCACCTCCAGCTGGACCCATGCCGACAGCAATGGCAACCGTGTCAAAGGCTTGAAGACCGAGTTCTTCAGCAACAGCAACTGGTCGGGTGACCCGGCCGCCAGCCGCACCGATAACCATGTCGACCTCGACTGGTCCACCGACAGCCTGCCGGTGAACGGCGACACCGCCGCCACCTCGATCCGCTACAGCGGGCAGATCACCCCGACAGTCAGCGGAGAGCAGGTGTTCAAGGTGCGCGCCGACGGTGCCGTGCGCCTCTACGTCAACGGCCAGAAAGTCCTCGACAACGGCGACGGCAAGCCACTGCCCAACAACAGCATCCCGCCGACCATCCCGGTGTTTGCCAAGGTCAAGCTGGAAGCCGGCAAACCGGTGGATATCAAGCTGGAATACTCGCGCCGCAACGGCTACCTCTCGACCATGGGCGGCCTGGTGGGCGTGCAGATGAGCTGGGCGTCACTGGTTGCGCCGCAGGACCTGGCCAAGTACGACGCCGTGCTGGTGGCCGCGGGCAACAGCAGTGAGTACGAAGGTGAAGGCTTCGACCACAGCTTCGACCTGCCGGAATTCCAGGGCCAGTTGATCCAGAGCATCGCCAAGGTCAACCCCCACACCATCGTCACCCTGCACGGCGGCACCGGGTTGAAGATGAGCGACTGGATCGACCAGGTGCCGGCCGCGCTGCATGCGTTCTACCCAGGGCAGAACGGCGGCCAGGCGTTGGCGGAGATCCTGCTGGGCAAGGTCAACCCGTCGGCCAAGTTGCCGATCAGCATTGAGCGCAACATCGAAGACAACCCGATCTACGCGACCTTCCCGACATTCGACAATCAGGAAACCCTGGCCACGATGAGCTACAAGGACGACCTGTTCCTGGGCTATCGCGGTTACGAGAAAAAAGGCATCAAGCCGCTCTACCCGTTCGGCTACGGCTTGTCGTACACCACCTTCGGCTACAGCAACATCAGTGTGACCCCTGGGGTCGCGGTGGCGGGCGCACCGATCAAGGTGTCGTTCGACCTGGCCAACACCGGCAAGGTGGCGGGCGCCGAGGTCGCCGAACTGTACGTGGGCCAGAACGCGCCGAAAGTCGAGCGCGCGCTCAAGGAACTCAAGGGCTACAAGAAGGTGTTCCTCAAGCCTGGCGAGAGCAAGCGCGTGACCATCGAGCTCAACGATCGCTCGCTGGCCTACTACGACGTCAAGAGCAAGCAATGGGTGGTGGACGCCGACAGCTTCACCCTGTCGGTGGGCGCGTCGTCCCAGGACATTCGCCTGAACGCCAAGCTGGTCAACCCGTTCCGCCAGGAACTGTCGACCACCACCAGCAACCCATTGCCGCGCTCGGCCCTCAATTCGACCCTGCGGGAGTCGACGGTCAAGACCGGCGGCGTACTGCATCAGGATGAAAGTGACAGTGGCACCAGTGACGGTGACGGTTACGACAGCAACCAAGGCAGCGCTACCGGTAACTGATACCGGCGCGGTTCAGTGTGGGAGGGGCGGTGCGACGATTCGACTTGCCCCTCCCACATTTTGATCGCGTTCGGCTCAGGTTCTGATCGCCGCTTCGACCCGCGCAAGGTAGGTATCGAAGCGCGCCACCAGGTCCACCTGTTCCGGAAAACGCAGCCACTGGATCTGCAGGCCATCCATCATGGCCAGGATTTCTTCCACCAGCCCGGCGATGTCCACATCGCCGCGCACCTCCCCCGCCGCGACCAGTTCGGCGAACTGCCCCTGCATGCGTTGGTGAATCGCCGCGTAGCGCGCCTGGAACCAACTCCACGCCGGATGGGTATCCAACAGGCTCTCCGCATTCAAAATACTGAAAGCCCGCACCACACCCGGTGCAGTGGCATTGGAACGATTGATCGCCCGCAGGCTGCCGAGCAAACCGTTGAGGGATTTCTCTGCGCGCACTTCATCGGCAATCCGTTGGTTGACTTCATCGCGGCGCTGCAACACGCCCATCAACAGCGAGATCTTACTGGGGAAATGATGCAGCAACCCAGCCACGGAAATGCCGACGATCCCCGCAACCTGAGCCATTGAAGCGCCGCCGTAGCCTTCCAGGGAAAACACCTGCAAGGCTGCGTCCAGTAGCTCTTCGCGGCGCTTTTCACCCTTTGGGGCGCGGCGGGTCTTGGGGGTGGGCTCAATCATGGAAAAGTCCTTTCAGGCAGGCGTGCACCGTATCCAAAATAACCTTTGGCCGCAAATGGACCCAGCGCCATCGAGATTACATTCGCACATGTTTTCTTTGGAATCTTTCCGCGTTCCGGACGAATCAACAGTCAGAGATCTAACCAACGCATCAAGGAGAAACGCCATGATATCTGTCAGCCCATTCACCAACAGCGCGCCCCTGCCCGTGATCCCATCGGATGAGAACCTTGACAGTGCTGATCGCCCGCAACGCCTGTCCAGAAGTCGCCGCAACGTCGGTGAGCCGGGCAGATACTGGCCACAGCACAGCACCGTCAAGCTTCACGTTTTTGACCATGACCTCGACTCCCCCCAGGTGCAGGCGATCACAAAAGCCGCCAGTGAATGGCTGCCCCACATCAACCTGAAATTCGAATTCGTTGCCAGCGCAGATGACGCGGACGTTCTTGTCGACCTGGATGAAGCCGATGGCCATGGCGCTTCAGCGGTGGGCACCCAGGCACGCGAGATCAGACGAGATTACCCTTACTCGCCAACCATGGCCCTGCCAAGAGACCATACGACCGCTTCATTTGCATACGTTGTACTGCACGAATTCGGGCATATGCTGGGCGCCCGTCACGCTCATCAACATCCCGACGCGAATATCCCGTGGAACAGAGCCAACCTGGACCAGCAATTCGCCCGGTCCATGTTGGAGCGCAACTTCCTCCCCCTGCCTCGCAGCGATACCTATGACTTTTTGCCTTACGACCCGGATTCGATCATGCACTATTCCATCGCCCCCTCATGGACCACGGACACTACCTTTCACTCAAGAAACTCAATCCTCAGCGCAGGCGATATCGCCTGGGCGAACAAGGCCTATCCCAAAGCACCCCATTCACCCTGAACCCGCGCGGGACTCAGGCCCGCGATCACACCATCGGCCACCATCAGGTCGTTGTGTATATTTCTTATCGACGTCAACCAAGCCACAATCGAGGGTATCCGCCGCACACGATGCCTCTTTGATATCATCCCTGCATTCAGACTGAAAGCGTCAACATGGAGAACACACAATATGGACTTTCCCCTACCTCACCAACTCATCCTGTTTGGGCCACCCGGGACCAGCAAGAGTTATCTGGCGCGCAATGACAAAGCCTTGCAAGCGGGTGCAGGACATCACGACATCGTGTCAGTGACGTTTCACCCCGACTATAGTTACGGTGAGTTCGTGGCGCGTTTGCTACCACTCACACAAGCGAAAGTCATTACTTACGACATGTATTCCGGACCTTTCCTGCGTGCCCTGGCCAGTGCCTACGGCTATTGGGCTGACCACGTTGAGGGCCAACCCGTCCAGAATGTGGTGCTCTTGATCGACGAGATCAATCGGGGTAACTGTGCGGAAATCTTCGGCGACGTATTCCAATTGCTTGATCGTGCGGACGACGGTTGGTCCAGCTATGAAATCAGCGTTTCCGACCTGACGATCAAGGCGCTCGATGCCGAGCTGGAACGGTTTGAGTTGGTCCGCGCCCAACTGCCCAAACATCTGCAAGCATCGCTGAACGACCGATGCCTGAAGCTGCCGCCCAACCTGTTTCTCATCGCAACCATGAATACCAGCGATGAATCGGTGTTCTTCATGGATTCAGCGTTCAAACGCCGCTGGAATTTCGAGTTCTGTCCGGCAGGCTTCAAAGGGGTCCCCAAGGAACAGGCTGCGGCTACAGTCACGGAGTCTCCCGATCGTGACTGGGAAACCGTTCTGAACGCGCTGAACGCTTTTATTCTGGCGGAGTGTCCGTCGCGCAACATGGACGATAAGTTGATCGGCCCCTGGTTTATCAAGGCCAAGCCGAAAATCGATAAAACCCTGGGCATCACGCACAAAGCGAAGATAGATGAGTTAGCAACGCTCGCCCAAGGCGTCACAGTTTCAAACAAAGGCAGAGACTGCAGCAATGCCTTTGACACAGAACTGGCCAAATTTGCCAACTCGTTGGAGGCGCCGGTACGGGATCGGATTTTTGCCTTTGCCCAGTACGACAAAGCGGCCAAGTCCAATAAAATCAAGGCTATCGACTGCGATAAAATATATTTCTACTATTTTTCAAAAGACCACAAACACGGCAGCGGCAATGTGATCGAGACGTTCCTTGAAGGACTCGGCAAACTCTGCTCGCAAGCGAGTACCCATGCCGTCAGCCGGTCCGACATCCACGGCAAACTCCTCCTCTTCCTGTGGGATAGCGTATTCGAGCGCGATAAAAGCCCATTGGCGAAAAAGCTGAAAGTTCCTGTGAGCGAGCTTAGAACCTTCGGCCAATTCGTGGAAAAGGCCGACGACTTTATCGGGCGACTGTGTGACGGCGAAAAAGCACCGCAGGCGACTGTTGTTTCTAAAACATCCGCATTGGTCTAGGCCTCGACCATGCTGATACATGACGTAGTCGTGCAAGAGTGCGAAAAAGGTGCCGTGGGGCTCTTCGCGCAAGATAACGGCAGCTACTTGTTAAAGGTGCCTTTTGGGATGGGGGGCATGGCGCCCGCTGAAGCCTTGGCTGTGCTGTATAAAAGTTTCTCGATATTTCGCCGCACCCACCACTCTCATACATTGCTGGCCAAACTGGATGGCCTGGAAAGCCATTCAACGCAGGGGTTGGATGACAGCGAAGGTGGCACGTCATTCTGCGATGCGTTGGGGCTGGACGAGTTGTTCGAACGCGCCGATCCCTTGCACCTGCTATCGCTGTGCGAACGGCGCGCACAGCAACCATGGAACGTATCAAGGCAGCTGGAACGACATCTGCACCTGGCCTTGTATGACAACAGCGGCGCTCCCTACCTTGAACGAGCACCCGGGTCCAGACGCGAGACACTTCGTGGCTCGTCCGATATCGTGGGTTTGTATTGCCTCATTGCCGAGGACTTTTACCTGCGGTTTCTCGACGTCGAACCGGTTCGCGTCTGGGGCAACTTCTCGGCAGATGTTCAAGCGATGGCAGCAAACTTCAGACATCGTTACCTGGCGGCCAATGACTCACTGTATGGGGAGGATCCACAGCAATGTCTACGCACCCGTCAACATCTGCAATACCTGTTGCGCGAAATCAACCGCAGCACCTCACTGCGCAACAGCGATTATCGACGCCTGCATGAAACGCTGGACCGCTACCTGCACGGTGGGCGTACCACAGAACAACATCAGGGGCAGGTATGGGGCGTCAATAACTTCTGGGCCGTATGGGAATCGGTTTGTCTGCATCATGCGGCAGGCAGCCGTGGTCTGGAGAGCTTTTTGACCTGCGAATTCGAACACATGCCAGCGGTCCTTTCTTCCCCCGAGCTGACAAACCGCTGGCTGAAATACCGCGCAGCGCTATACCACCACAACGGCCTGGAGCGACGCCCGGATCTGGTGTTGAATACCCAATCACAGGTCAAAGTCATCGACTTCAAGTATTACCGTACCCCTCCTGCCCAGCGCTATACACAGAACCTGGACGCAGAACTCGTCAGGCTGGAAAAAGACTTCCGGAATTTGGAGATCTACGGTCTGCTGACACACAACTACCTTCTACGGGAAACAGGCCAGGGTACCAAGAAAATCGCTTTGGAGTTCTGGCTGCCGGGGCGTGAAGAGCAACACACTCCCATCGTTCACGAGCCCGCCTGGATGCATCCTATCGCGGTGGTCCGGTTATGTACGCCCCAGGTGATGCGAGACTACAGCCAACTGTACAACGTCCATGGTCTGTAGCCTCGCAGCTCAAAAGTCGACGGTGGCCGACAGCAAATAAGTACGCGGTGTCGACAAGGTCAGCCCCGGCTCGCTGTCATCCGACGCACCGGCCGAGCTCCAGTAGCGTTTATCGGCGAGGTTCTCCACATTCGCGCGCAGGGTGACGTGCTTGTCATCCACCTTGAAGGCATAGCGAGCGCCGACGTCGAGGCGGTTCCACCCGTCGATTTTCTTGACGTTGGACTGGTCCAGATACTGCGAGCTTGAGTGGATGCCACGGCTGGTCAGGGTCAGGCCTTCGAGGGTAGGCACGTCCCATTCGGCGCCGAGGTTGACGTTGTACTCCGGCGTGGCCGGGGCACGGTTGCCGTCGAAGGTGCCGTTGGTGGTGTCCTTGAGCTTGCTGTCGATGTACATCACACCGCCGAGCAAGCGCACGCCCTTGAGCGGTTCGCCGAACACACTCAGCTCCGCACCGGTGTTCTGGCGCTTGCCGTTGGGTCCGAACACCCGCGAGGTGGCGTTGGTTTCATACGCCGGTTGCTTGATGCGGAACACCGCGGCGGTCACGGCGAAGGCACCGGCGTCGTACTTGGCGCCCACTTCGACCTGGCGGCTGATAAACGGCGGGAAGATCTGGTCTTCGTTGATCGACGTGGACGGTGCGATCTTGCCCTGGCTCAAGCCTTCCATGTAGTTGGCGTACAACGACAGCTTGTCGGTGGCCTTGAACAGCAGACCGCCGGAGGGTGAGACCTTTTCTTCGTCGTAGTTGGTGTCGCCCTTGATGCCGTCGCTCCAGTCGTCGACGACGACGCGCTGCCAGCGCGCGCCAAGGGTGAGCAGCAAGCGGTCATCGAAGAAGCCCAGGGTGTCGGACAGCGCCACGCCGCTGAATTTATTCTCGGTGTACACCTTCGCATCCTGGCGCGTGGCCACAGATGGCGTCGGGGTCTGCACGGGGTTGTAGAGGTTGCTCGACGCGTTCGCATAACGCGCACCGCCGTTGGTGAAGTCCATATAGAAGTAGCTGGCGGCCAGGTTGACCTCATGGCTCACCGGCCCGGTATGAAACCAGTTGCGCACGCCGGCCGTGGCGGTACGCACGTTCTCATCGCGGGTGAAATCGCGGGGCTGCACGCTGAATGCGCCCGCGGCATTGGTCACCGATACGGCATGGCGCAGGAAGTCGTGGTCACTTTTGCGCGCGCCAACGCCGCCGTAGAGCATCACCGAGTCGCTGAGGTCATATTCGGCATTCACCGTGCCGAAGGTGTCCTGGGTGCGCGCCTTGCTCCAGGACTGCGCGTAGTTGCGGCGCACATCGTTGGCGCTCGGCACCGGCGCGGCAGCGGCGACCTGCACACGCTCCTGGGGCGCATCGGTGTCACGCTCGGTGCGGCCGATGTCGGTGGAAAGGCGCAGGCGCTCGCCACGAAAATCCAGGCCCAGCACGGCCATCTCGCGATCGACGCTCTGGTGATCCCATTCGGTGTCGCCTGACTGCTTCACGCCGTTGAAACGCAGGCCGAACTGGTTGTCTTCGCCAAAGCGCCGGCCAACGTCCACCGCGCCGCCCGCCTGGCTGTCGGAGGCCCAGGTGCCGGTGAACGAGGTGATGTCCTTGTCGGTGGCGCGCTTGGGCACCACGTTGATCCCACCGCCCACGCTGCCACGCGGCGAGATACCGTTGATCAACTGGGTGGGGCCTTTGAAGATGTCGACGCGGTCAGCCATTTCCATGTCAATGGTGTAGGTCGGCAGCACGCCGTAGAGACCGTTGTACGACACATCGCTGTTGAACAGGCTGAAGCCGCGAATGGTGAACTGCTCATAGCGCCCACCGGCCGGGTTGGTGGCGCGCACCGACGGGTCGCTGGCGATCAGGTCGCCCAGCGTACGCGCCTGCTGGTTTTTTACCGCATCCGCCGTGTAGGTGGTCATGCTGAACGGCGTTTCCATGAAGTCTCGCGTGCCCAGCAAACCTTGCGAGCCACGGCGCGCCACTTGGCCACCGGCATAGGTATCGCCGTCGTACAGGCCGGTGGTGCCGAGGATCGAGGTCGGCGCCAGTTCCAGGCTGCCGCCTTCCGGCACCGGCACCAGCATGTAGGCTTGCGCGCCCATGGGTTGCAATTGCAGGCCGGAGCCTTGCAGCAAGCGCGCGAAGCCCTCTTCCACGCCGTATTCACCGGACAGGCCGCTGCTGCTGCGCCCGCTGACCAGCGCCGGGTCCACCGACAGGTTGACCCCCGACAGCCCGGCAAAACGGGTCAATGCCGCGCTCAGGCTGCCGGCCGGCACCTGGTAGCTGCGCCGGGCGTTGCTGTCTTCGGCAAAGCTTACGGGGACGAACAGCGGGCTGGCGCCGAGGCTCAGCATCAGGCTCAGTTTGAGCAACGGGCGCAAGCGCGAGGGGACGATGACGGGCATGGGAGAAGGCTCTCGATTTAATTCACTTGCCTGGAATGACAGGCGAGATGAACAAAAGGGACAGGCGTTTTGAGCGAACGCTTATGTATCGTTTTTTTAACAAAGAAACTCTGTAACAAAACTCTGGTCGAGTGGTGTAGGCCTTTTAAATTCACTTCACGGTGAGCGTTATGAAACCACTGTCCCGCCTCGCTGCAGCGCCTGCACCGGACCCGCTGGATGAGCTGGTCATGCACGATTTTGCAAACTGCCGCGCTGTCGAAACAGGCGCGGTTTTCATCATTGCTTCCGGCCCATCGGCAAGGTCATTTCCCCTGGAGGACTTTGCGCACGTGCCGATGATCACCATGAACGGCGCCATTTCGAAATTTTTGAACACGGCCGTCAAACCATGTTTTTACGCCTGTACGGATAGAAGCTTTTCCCTGCAACAGCCGGCGCTATTCAACTACGCCATGGCCAACAGTCAGCGAGTCGCGCTGTGGGAAGACCATTTGCGTATATCGCGTATAAAGCCCGCCGGCGAGTTTTATCCGCTATCCAAGGCTGAACGACCGTCCTGGCTCGATGCGGTACTGGGCAGACACGAAGCGCTGGTCGCTGATCATTCGTTACTGCCCCTGCGCAAAAGGCCGGTAGGGTTCAGCAAGGACATGGGCGAAGGCTTTTTTGATGCGCGAACGGTGGCGTATCTGGCGGTCCAGCTGGCATTCCATATGGGTTTCTCCACGGTGTTTCTGGTCGGCGTCGACCTGGATGAAAAATCCGCACGCTTTTATGAAAACGATACCGTCGCCAGATCGCCCTGCGGGCTTGATCAGCACTTTTACACGCGCATACTGCCGTCGTTCGAACTGATGGCCGAGAAGATCGTGGGCGATGATTTCCGGGTGTACAACCTGTCCGCGTGCTCGAGGCTTCCGCAGAGTGTTGTGCCGAAGGTGACGCTGGCGGAGGTTGAAATGATGCTTAAATAGGCGCGGCCATGGCGCGCCCGTCTCGTCAGAGCGCAGACGATCAATGTTTGGTCCATATTGAAGCACTCATGACTTAATCCCACCGACAAGAATCAACTGGCAGGATCCATGGCTAAACCGCAAAGACATTCCCGCTATGCACTCTGTTTGTTGACTTTCACCGCAGTGTGCATGCCAATCCATGCATCGACCTGGCAAGTGTGCAATATGGAACTGCGCATCACCGATGTCTTGAAGAATCCGTATCCGCAACTGCGGGCTCAGGTCCTGAAAGTAATCCCGACATCGCTTACCGCAGAATGTCCAGACGCGGGGGCCATTCTTACGTTTACGCCAGAGACCACGGACTATCAACGTCAGCTCCCACGCCGCCAGTGGCCCAATAAGGGACAGTCTGTGCGTCTGAACTACCGGTATCTGGATGGCGTGTGTAAAGGCGATGGTCATAGTTATGAATGCCGTATCAAGCACTACCCACTCGTCGCTCCTTGACTGGCAGGCATTTTTTCAATGCCTTTGAGATCAGGTTTGACCGGATCGATCCAGGCGTGACGCTGCGACGTCGGCTGGCGTTACCTGGACAGGTAGTCGGCCACGAGCTTGTCCAAAAACACGAACAGCTTCTGGTTCATCTCGGCATAATCGTTTTCCCGTAATGCGGCGGGCTGCTGGACAAAACGCCGATCGGTCAATGTCGCCAGCTCCGCTTCTGATGCCTGGATGAGCAGCTCCACAACGTCTTTTGTGAGTTCCATGTGGCACTGAAAGCCATAGACCAGTGGGCTGTACTCAACGATCTGACGTGGGCAGCCTTCGCTGCGAGCAATGATCCTGGCTTCTGTGGTGAGACCAGGCATGTCGTTGTGCCAATGGCCGACATCCAGGGTTTTGCCGAAGTGAGAAAACTTCGGGTTCGCCAAGCCTTCCTCGGTCAGGTGAATAGGAAATTTGCCGATTTCTTTCTCTGGGCTGTGTGCAAACGTCGCCTGCAGCGCTTCGCCGATCAGCTGCGAACCCAGGCAAACACCCACCACGGCCTTCCCGCCGCTGATGGCTTTGTTGATCAGCTCGCGCTCGGCCACTGCATTGAAGTGAGGGCATTGCTCAAGCGACGTGCCAGGGGCCTGGGGGCCGCCCAGCACGACCAGCAGATCGAACGCAGCAGCGTCGTCCGGCAGGGCATCATATTGGTAGACGCGCGAATAGCTTGCTCGATAACCCCGCGCGGTTACCCAGTCCTCAAACGCGCCGGGGGCTTCAAAGGACTCATGCATCACGAAATGGACTTTCACTGTTTTACCCTAGGTTGCGCAACGGTGGATTCAAGGTGACTGCCTTTTCGCAATCACCCTATGGGCTTAAGCAGCGGCTCAGTCTGTCAGCGCGTCCAGCAGTGCTTTCAGGTAAGCGCTACCCGAAGCATCGAGCGCTTGAAGTGGCAGGCGCGGCGCGCCGACGTCCAGCCCCTGAAGCTTCAAACCCGCCTTGATCGTCGTGGGCAGGCCACGACGCGTGATGTATTCCAGCAGTTCGTACTGGCGATAAAACAAGGCACGCGCTTGTGCCATCTGGCCGGCCTGAACAGCCTCCCAAAGCGCCAGGTTCAGTTGCGCAATAAGGTTGGGCGCCGCGGTACACCAGCCCGTGGCACCGGCCACCAAGGCCTCCAGGGTCAACGGATTGCAGCCGTTGTAGAAGGCCACCTTGCCCTCCGTCGCGGTGTACAGGCGGTGCATGCGCTGAATGTCACCGGTGCTCTCCTTGACCATGGTGACGTTCTTCACGTCGCGCAGAATTCGCAGGATCAGATCGACCGACAGGTCAGTGCCACTGGTGCCCGGGTTGTTGTAGAGCATGATCGGAATGTTGATGGCCGTACCGACAGCCTGGTAGTGATCGACGATTTCCGCGTCAGTCAATTTCCAGTAAGAGACTGGAAGCACCATCACAGCAGTCGCACCACAGGATTCAGCCAGTTGGGCACGCTGTACGGTGCGCGCCGTGGTCAGGTCGGAAACGCTGACCACCGTCGGTACTCGACCGGCAATTTTCTCCTGGCTGAAACGGACCACCGCCTCCCATTCCTGATCGCAAAGATAAGCGCCCTCCCCGGTGCTGCCCAAGGGAGCGATGGCGTGCACGCCGGAGGCGATCAGCTTGTCGATCGATTGCCCCAGGGCCGCCAGGTCCAGTGAACCGTCTGCCGCGAATGGGGTGATGGTGTAGCCGATAACGCCACGAATACTAGAAGTAGACATACAAGGCACCTTTGCGATTTTTAGAGTGTAGAGACGGTCAGGCCAGGCAGTCGCCATGGGTACGCAGCGCACGCCGTGCGTAGTAACTGAAGGCGGCGCCGTGGCGTTTCGGGGTGGAGATCCAGTCGTGAGCTTCCTTGCCCAACGCTTCGGGAATGGGGCGAATCTCTCCTGCGCTCATGGCGAGCAACTGCATCCTGGCCGCACGTTCAAACAGCAGGGCAAGCACACAGGCTTCTTCGATCGAGCCGCCTGCGATCAGCAAGCCGTGGTGAGAGAGCAGGATGGCGCGCTTGTCACCGATCGCCTTGGCAATGATCTCGCCTTCTTCATTGCCCACCGGAACACCCGGCCACTCCTTGAGAAAGGCGCAGTCGTCGAACAGCGGGCAGATGTCCATGTGGGAGACAGCAAGCGGCACTTCCAGCATCGACAGCGTGGCGCTGTGCAACGGGTGCGTATGGATGATGCAGTTCACATCCGGACGAGCCCTGTAGAGCCAGCTGTGAAAGCGATTGGCCGGATTCGCCATGCCTTGGCCTTTGAGTACTTTGAGGTCTTCATCAACCACCAGCAGGTTCGCCCCGCTGATCTCGTCGAAACCCAGGCCCAGACGCTGCGTATAATAGGTGCCCGGCGTTTCGGCGCGTGCGGTGATTTGCCCGGCCAGCCCGGAATCATGACCGCCGTCAAAAAGAATGCGGCAAGTGAGTGCAAGCTTCTGTCTCGGGGTATATTCGTTGTCGATCAGCGCAGTCACCATTTGCTTCTCGGCGAGGGTGACGAGCTGATCCTTCGGGGTCTGCATGGTCGTGGTCACGGTCTGTACCTGCTCGAAAATCGTTCAAGTTGCCAAGGAGCCGCTGCAACGGCTCTCAAGGACACAAATCGATATTAATGACACGTTGTGTCATTATCAAGCCAAGTGTCATTATTTCTCAAGGAACAGCGTTGGATGGCGGTACAGCTGAGAATTTTGCGCAAGAAGATGGGGATCACCCTGGAGCAGTTGGCCGGGCTGACCGGATTGACCAAGAGCTACCTGTCAAAGGTGGAGCGCGGTGTGAGTTCGCCCTCCATTGCGGTGGCGCTCAAATTGGCCAAGGCCTTGAATGCCCAGGCCGAAGAATTGTTCAGCACCGAAGCGGTGCCTGCCGAAGGCTACAGCCTGGTCCGACGCCAGCAGCGCGAAGCCAATGATGGCGCTGCACCCGTGGCTCACGTGCCGTTGGCGCGCCATATCGGTCAGCGGGCGTTGTTGCCATTTCTGGTCTACCCGCCCCGCTCGTTCGGCCAGTCCGCCTTCAAGGAACACCTGGGGGAAGAGTTCATCTATGTAGTCCGTGGTCGTGTTGAAGTGGATTTCGGTGACGAACGGCAGACGCTGGATGAAGGCGACGCCCTGCATTTCAATGCGCAGAAATCTCACCGCTTGCGCACGGTTTCTGACGAACAGGCAGAGTTGCTGGTTGTGGTTCATAGCGCGGATTAGGGCCGCTGCGTCTTTTTGGTGATGCTTGCGAGCACTTCAGGCGTAAATAAAAACGGGCGTCCTGTGCGGGGCGCCCGTTTTTTTTCAACGTTGCATGTCGCGACGTCGTGAATCAGTGCGATTTCTTTGAAGTCGACGTCCCGGCGTTACTCAACCCTTTCGCGTTGTGATCCCCTGGTGTCGACGTCGAGATCGCAGTCGCTTTGGCAACGCCACGCGTATCTTTGGAATGGGCGATGCCTGAAGTCGTCGAACCATGACCGCGATCACTGCCGTAGCGGTTTCCGCTTTCGCCACGGTCGCGAACCGCCTTGCCGGCGTGATCGCTGCTCAGCCCATTGCCACGGCCGTTACTATCGGAGCTGCCGTGATCCGACCCGCTGTGACCACCGCCGTTACCGCCGCCATTACCGCCTCCGTTGCCACCACCACCACCCTTCGCATAGGCGGAGTTCATGATAGAGAGGTCAGCCGGGAGTAACGGGGCTGCTGCAAACATCATGGCGCAGGACAGGACTGCAACGAGACTTTTATTCTTGAAAAGCATGATAGCTTCCGTAGGTTTAATGGGGCGTATGGTCAGACGCGTTGGCCCGCCGAGAGTTCAAGTCATGCGACCGATGGAGGGGGAGGCGGCGAATTACTGCGGGGGTGGAACTGGGAAGAGATGTCTGGGTTTCATGAGGTGCGAGCGTCGTCGCTGTATATTTAGGTTTTTACGCGGACATGAAAAAGCCCAACCGTTACCGATTGGGCTAAGTCATTGAATAATATGGTCGGGACGGAGTGATTCGAACACTCGACCCCTAGCACCCCATGCTAGTGCGCTACCGGACTGCGCTACGCCCCGACTAGGCGTGTTACTGGGTTTGCTTCGCAACGAAGCGATCAGGAATATACCGCAAGCTTTTGAAATGTGGAAGTATTTTAAAAGCCTGTATCACTTCTTCAGCACAACCAGCACATCTTCGAGTTCGGAGATCATCTGGCGGATCAGTTGCTTGTATTGGGTGGTGTCGTCTTTGGCTTCATCACCGGACATGCGCTGACGCGCGCCGCTGATGGTGAACCCCTGGTCGTACAGCAACGCACGGATCTGTCGGATCATCAGCACATCCTGGCGCTGATAATACCGACGGTTCCCGGTGCGTTTGACGGGGTTGAGTTGAGGAAACTCCTGCTCCCAATAGCGCAGCACGTGCGGTTTTACCGCACATAGCTCGCTGACTTCACCGATGGTGAAGTAGCGTTTGCCTGGGATGACGGGTAGCTCGTCGTTATGACTTGGTTCCAGCATAAGCCTCAACTCGGGCCTTCAACTTCTGCCCTGGACGAAAGGTGACCACACGGCGAGCCGTGATCGGGATTTCTTCTCCCGTTTTTGGATTGCGGCCAGGCCGCTGGCGTTTGTCCCGCAGATCGAAATTGCCGAAACCGGACAATTTGACCTGTTCGTTGTCTTCCAGAGCGTGTCTGATCTCTTCAAAAAACAGCTCGACCAATTCCTTGGCCTCGCGTTTGTTCAGACCCAACTCTTCGTACAGACGTTCCGCCATCTCAGCTTTCGTCAAAGCCCCCATACGTCACTTCCTTAACGTGGCGTTTAACCTTTGTTCAAGCGAGGTGAGGATATTTTGTGTCGTGGTATTCACCTCATCGTCATTAAGAGTGCGCGATGGATGCTGCCAGGTCAAGCCAACTGCAAGGCTTTTTCTATGCGGATCAATACCTTTACCCTGATAGACGTCAAATAGCCTGAGGTCTGTCAGCCATTCCCCTGCATTTTCACGGATTACATCCAGAACGGCAGTGGCGGCAACTTCACGGTCGGCAATCAGGGCCAGATCACGCCGCACTTCAGGGAAACGCGACAACTCGCTGAATTTCGGCATTTTGCCCGACGCGACTTCCGCCAACACCAACTCGAAAACGAAGACTGGACGGTCCAGCCCCAGGGTCTTCGAAAGCTCAGGGTGAATGGCGCCCACAAAACCTACCAAACGACCTTCGCGTTCGATACGCGCAGTCTGGCCTGGATGCAATGCGGGATGACTGCCAGGCACAAAAGTGAAGGCATCCAACGCGCCGGCGAAGCCCAGCACCGCTTCCACGTCAGCCTTGACGTCAAAGAAGTCCACGGCGTCGCGGCCTTGTGCCCAACCTTCAGGCAGGCGGCTGCCGCAAACCACGCCTGCCAGCATTGGCTCTTGTTTCAAGCCATCGAGTTGACCGACGAAACGCAGGCCGCTTTCGAACATGCGCACGCGATCTTGCTGACGGTTCAGGTTGTGAGACAGCGCCTTGACCAAGCCTGGCCATAGCGACGAACGCATGGCCGCCATGTCATTGGAGATCGGATTGGCCAGCAACAGCGGCTCAACGCCTGGGTTGAACAGCTCGAATTGCTTTGGATCGATGAAGCTGTAGGTCACTGCTTCCTGATAGCCACGCGCAACCAACAGGCGACGCAATTCAGGCAAGTGAGCGCGCGCTTCGGCCTTGGGCTGCGGCGCCAGACGTGCTTGCGGGTAGCGAACCGGCAGGCGGTTGTAGCCGTACAAGCGAGCGAGCTCTTCGATCAGGTCGACTTCCAGGCTGATATCGAAGCGATGACTTGGCACTTCAACGTGCCACTGCCCTTCCCCGCCAACAGAGATGGCAAGCCCCAGGGCCGACAGCAGTTGCTCGATCTCAGCAGGCTCAATCACCAGGCCGAGCATCTGCTCAACGCTTTTGGCACGCAGGGTGATTGGCGCAACGGACGGCAGGTACTGTTCGTTGACGGTCTCGGTGATAGGACCGGCTTCGCCACCAGTGATTTCCAGCAGCAGGCCAGTAGCGCGCTCCATGGCTTCACGGGCCAGCTTCCAGTCCACGCCACGTTCATAGCGGTGCGACGCATCGGTGTGCAGGCCATAGGAACGGGCCTTGCCCGCGATGGCGATCTGGTCGAAGAATGCGCTTTCAAGGAACACGTCACGGGTGGTCGCGGACACACCGCTGTGCTCGCCGCCCATCACGCCGGCAATGGCCAGGGCGCGCGAATGATCAGCGATCACCAGGGTATCGGCGCGCAGGGCCACTTCCTGGCCATCGAGCAGCACCAGCTTTTCACCTTCTTCGGCCATGCGTACGCGGATGCCGCCGTTGATCTCGGCAAGGTCGAACGCGTGCAGCGGTTGGCCCAGTTCCAGCATGACATAGTTGGTAATGTCGACGGCGGCATCGATGCTGCGCACGTCGGCACGTCGCAGACGCTCAACCATCCACAGCGGAGTTGGCTTGGACAGGTCGACGTTACGGATTACACGCCCAAGGTAACGTGGGCACGCATTGGGCGCGAGCACTTCGATCGAACGCACTTCGTCGTGCACCGCCGGCACAGAGGCAACCACCGGACGGGTGACCGGGGCGTTGTACAGCGCGCCCACTTCACGCGCCAGGCCGGCCAGGGACAGGCAATCGCCGCGGTTCGGCGTCAGGTCGACCTCGATGCTGGCATCTTCCAGCTCCAGGTAAACGCGGATGTCCTGGCCCACCGGTGCGTCGCCCGGCAGTTCCATCAAGCCATCATTGCCCTCGCCCACCTGCAGTTCTGCCTGGGAGCACAGCATGCCATTGGATTCAACGCCACGCAGCTTGGCCTTCTTGATCTTGAAATCGCCTGGCAGTTCAGCACCAATCATCGCGAACGGGATCTTCAGACCCGGACGCACATTCGGCGCTCCGCATACGACCTGAAAGGTTTCGGCGCCATTGCTGACTTGGCATACACGCAACTTGTCGGCATCGGGGTGCTGCTCGGTGCTCAGCACCTCACCCACGACCACGCCGCTGAAAACACCGGCGGCCGGCGTAACGCTATCGACCTCAAGGCCGGCCATCGACAGACGCGCAACCAGCGCGTCGCGATCCACCTGCGGGCTTACCCAGCCGCGCAGCCATTGTTCACTGAATTTCATCCTGCTCTCCTAAAGATTCGTTACGACTAGCGAAATTGCGCGAGGAACCGCAAGTCGTTGTCGAAGAACAGACGCAAGTCGTTCACGCCGTAACGCAGCATGGCCAGACGCTCAACGCCCATGCCGAAGGCAAAGCCCGAGAACTCTTCCGGATCGATACCGGACATGCGCAACACGTTGGGGTGGACCATGCCGCAGCCCATCACTTCCAACCAGCCGGTCTGCTTGCAGACACGGCAGCCTTTACCGCTGCACATCACGCATTCCATGTCGACTTCAGCGGACGGCTCGGTGAACGGGAAGAACGAAGGGCGGAAACGCACCGCCAGCTCTTTTTCGAAAAACACCCGCAGGAATTCTTCGATCGTGCCCTTGAGGTCGGCGAAGTTGATATCGCGATCGACCAGCAGGCCTTCGACCTGGTGGAACATCGGCGAGTGGGTGATATCGGAGTCGCTGCGGTACACACGGCCTGGGCAGACGATGCGGATCGGCGGCTTGTTCGCTTCCATGGTGCGGACCTGTACCGGCGAGGTATGGGTGCGCAGCAACATGTTCGCGTTGAAATAGAAGGTGTCGTGCATCGACCGGGCCGGGTGATGGCCTGGGATGTTGAGCGCCTCGAAGTTGTGGTAGTCGTCTTCGACCTCAGGGCCTTCGGCGATGCCGTAGCCAATATGAGTGAAGAACTGTTCGATACGTTCCAGAGTCCGGGTGATCGGGTGCAGACCGCCCGAAGCCTGGCCACGGCCAGGCAAGGTGACATCAATGGACTCGGCGGCGAGCCTGGCCGCAAGATCGGCCTCCTCGAGCGACGCCTTGCGCTCATTGAGAACCTCGGTGACGCGCTCCTTGGCAACGTTGATCAGCGCGCCGACCTGCGGACGCTCTTCAGCCGGCAAATTCCCCAGGGTCTTCATCACCTGAGTCAATTCACCTTTTTTGCCAAGGTAGTGAACCCGGATTTGCTCCAGGGCATTGATATCTTCAGCGCTTTGCACAGCCTCAAGAGCTTGGGCAACGAGCGCGTCCAGGTTTTCCATGTACAGACTCCAGATACAAAATAGGGGAAGAGCTTGAAGGCTCTTCCCCTATTTATGACGTTTACCACCTTGGGCTACAGGAGTAGCCCAGGGTGACTGTCGGGGGTACTTAAGCCAAGGTGGCTTTAGCTTTCTCGACAATCGCAGCAAACACCGCTTTTTCGTTCACGGCCAGTTCAGCCAGAACCTTACGGTCGATTTCGATGGACGCTTTTTTCAGGCCAGCGATGAAACGGCTGTAGGACAGACCGTTAACACGTGCACCAGCGTTGATACGAGCGATCCACAGAGCGCGGAACTGACGTTTTTTCTGACGACGGTCACGGTAGGCGTATTGGCCAGCCTTGATTACCGCTTGCTTGGCAACACGGAATACGCGTGAACGCGCGCCGTAGTAGCCTTTAGCAAGTTTCAGAATTTTTTTGTGACGCTTACGGGCAATGACGCCACGCTTTACACGAGCCATGAGTTACTTCCTCTATTCTTGATCCAAAAATTAACGAAGGCGCAGCATGCGCTCGACTTTTGCCACGTCAGACGGATGCAGCAAGCTGCTACCGCGCAGTTGACGCTTACGCTTGGTCGACATTTTGGTCAGGATGTGGCTCTTGAAAGCGTGCTTGTGCTTGATACCGTTAGCAGTTTTCAGAAACCGCTTAGCAGCACCACTTTTAGTCTTCATCTTTGGCATGTTCGGATACTCCGCATTCAGTTGATAAACATAATCAGAAGGCCTGCCGTGCCCTGTTGATTACTTCTTCTTTTTCGGGGCGATGACCATGATCAGTTGGCGTCCTTCCATCTTAGGATGCTGTTCGACCGAACCGTACTCGAGCAGGTCAGCTTCAACCCGCTTGAGGAGTTCCATCCCCAGCTCCTGGTGGGCCATCTCACGGCCGCGGAATCGCAAGGATACCTTGGCCCTGTCCCCATCACTCAGGAAACGTACCAGGTTGCGCAGTTTTACCTGGTAATCCCCTTCCTCCGTCCCTGGACGAAACTTGATTTCTTTTACTTGAATCTGCTTCTGGTTTTTCTTCGCCGCAGCAATCTGCTTCTTCTTCTCGAAGATCGACTTGCCGTAGTCCATCACCCGGCAAACAGGCGGGACTGCGTCGGCGGAGATTTCCACCAGGTCCAATTTGGACTCTTCAGCGATACGAAGCGCTTCATCAATCGAGACGATGCCAATCTGCTCGCCGTCAGCGCCAATTAACCGAACCTCGCGTGCCGAGATATTCTCGTTGATCGGGGCTTTCGGTGCAGCTCGTTTATCTTGTCTCATTTCACGCTTAATAATAATTACTCCGAATCTGGGCGACCACGCCGGGAAACCGCTTGCGCGAGGAACTCAGCGAACTGGGCGACGGGCATCGAGCCCAGGTCAGCACCTTCACGAGTACGCACAGCGACAGTCTGCATCTCGACTTCCCGATCTCCGATAACCAAAAGATAGGGAACCTTGAGCAAAGTATGCTCGCGGATTTTAAAGCCGATCTTTTCATTTCTCAAGTCGGACTTGGCACGAAATCCGCTTTCGTTGAGAGTTTTTTCAACTTCAGCGGCAAAATCTGCCTGTTTATCAGTGATATTCATGATCACTGCCTGGGTCGGAGCCAGCCACGCAGGGAACGCGCCCTCGTAGTGCTCGATCAGGATACCGACGAACCGTTCGAACGAGCCGAGGATCGCCCGGTGCAGCATAACCGGGTGTTTGCGGCTGTTGTCTTCGGAAACGTATTCGGCTCCCAGACGGATCGGCAGGTTAAAATCGAGCTGCAGGGTACCACACTGCCAGACGCGACCAAGGCAATCTTTCAGCGAGAACTCGATCTTGGGACCGTAGAAGGCGCCCTCGCCCGGCTGTAGATCGTACGCAAGGCCCGCGCTGTCGAGCGCTGCGGCCAGTGCCGCTTCGGCGCGATCCCACAGCTCGTCGGAACCGACACGTTTTTCCGGACGAGTGGACAGCTTCATTTCGACTTCGGTAAAGCCGAAATCGCGATAAACGTCCATGGTCAGCTTGATGAACGCGGCGGATTCGGCCTGCATCTGCTCTTCGGTGCAGAAGATGTGGGCGTCATCCTGAGTGAAGCCGCGCACACGCATGATGCCGTGCAGCGCACCCGATGGCTCGTTACGGTGGCAGGCACCGAACTCGGCCAGGCGCATCGGCAATTCGCGGTAGCTCTTCAGGCCTTGGTTGAACACCTGCACGTGGCATGGGCAGTTCATCGGCTTGATGGCGTAGTCGCGGTTTTCCGACTGGGTGGTGAACATGTTGTCGGCGTAGTTGGCCCAATGCCCGGATTTCTCCCACAGGCTGCGGTCAACGACTTGTGGCGTCTTGATTTCCAGGTAACCGTTTTCGCGCTGAACCTTGCGCATGTACTGCTCAAGCACCTGGTACAGGGTCCAGCCGTTCGGGTGCCAGAACACCATGCCCGGCGCTTCTTCCTGGAGGTGAAACAGGTTCAGGCGCTTGCCGATCTTGCGGTGGTCGCGTTTTTCGGCTTCTTCGATGCGCTGGATGTAGGCCGCCAGCTGCTTCTTGTCAGCCCAGGCGGTGCCGTAGATCCGCTGCAGTTGTTCGTTTTTCGCGTCACCACGCCAGTAGGCACCGGACAGCTTGGTCAGCTTGAACGACTTAAGGAAGCGCGTATTCGGCACGTGCGGACCGCGGCACATATCGACGTATTCTTCGTGGTAATACAGACCCATGGCCTGCTCGTCCGGCATGTCTTCCACCAGACGCAGCTTGTAGTCCTCGCCACGGGCGGTGAACACGTCGATCACTTCGGCGCGTGGGGTGACTTTCTTGATTACGTCGTAATCTTTTTCGATCAGCGCGTGCATGCGCTGCTCGATGGCCGCCAGGTCGTCCGGCGTAAAAGGACGCTCGTAGGCGATGTCGTAATAGAAGCCTTCGTCAATGACCGGGCCGATCACCATCTTCGCGGTGGGGTACAACTGCTTGACCGCATGGCCAATCAGGTGCGCGCAAGAGTGGCGAATGATCTCCAGCCCCTCTTGATCCTTGGGCGTGATGATTTGCAGGCTGGCATCGGAAGTGATCAGGTCACTGGCGTCGACCAGTTTGCCGTCGACCTTGCCGGCCACGGTGGCCTTGGCCAGGCCGGCACCAATGGATGCGGCGACCTCGGCTACGGAAACCGCATGATCGAATGAACGTTGACTGCCGTCGGGAAGAGTAATAGTTGGCATGGCGCCTCCTCTCCTAGTGGTGACCCCTACCAAAGGTCACGTGGGTTGGGATGAGCCAGTACAAGATCCAATACCAGGCCGTTCAAATGATGAACGCCTGCCTTACAGCGGCAGGAGCCTTTCGGCCAACCGATAATCGAACCAGAGTGACTGGAGTGAGCTGAAAAGAACATGGCAAGGCGGCAAATGGCGCACCCGTAAGAGCCAGGGCAACGATGCTAGCACAGATGAACGGTCATCGCGCCGACGCCCACTGATGCGAAGACAAAATAGCGGCAAAAGTGAACTTGGGCTGTACGCAAGCCCTCAAACCCACTGAGAATCGCCGTTCGTCCTCGACCCAAAGGAGCATCCTCATGATGCGTTTTACCTCTACCCTCGCTCTAGCCGCTTCCCTGACCCTGCTTTCCCTCGGCGCACACGCTGCGGCCCCGTCGAACTGGCCTGCCGGTGCCCGCGACAGTTTCGTCAAGGATTGCAGCGCGGCCGCCAGCCAGAACGTGGATGCCAAGACCGCCAAAGCCCACTGCGAATGCGGCGCCGACAAGATCAACGCTGAATTGAGCACCGCCGAAATCAAGGAGCTGATGACCAATCAGAACGCCAGCCCTGAGCTCAAAAACAAAGCTGTAGCGGCTATTTCTTCCTGCAAAGTCGTGAAGAAAAAGTAAGAACGACCCGCGATCAGACGGATTTTCAGCCGTAAAAACAGCCTGAAAACTGCCATTTCTCACAAATTACGCAGCTTTTACGGCTTTTTTTACCAGCTGATATTTCGTGCGAAAGCCCCGTAAATCGGGGCTTTCAGCCAACACAGCCCCTAAACGCAACGCTATTGATTAGCAAACAGTGCCTTGGGGGGGCTCCCAAGTCGAACATTTCGACTATGATAGCCCGGTGTGCCCAGTTGGCCTGAGCAGCACAGCACTACTGAAAATATATGTTTCTTGGAGATACACCATGTCTAATCGCCAAACCGGCACCGTTAAATGGTTCAACGATGAAAAAGGCTTCGGCTTCATCACTCCTCAAGGTGGCGGTGACGACCTGTTCGTACACTTCAAAGCTATCGAAAGCGACGGTTTCAAAAGCCTGAAAGAAGGCCAAACCGTTTCCTTCGTGGCTGAGAAAGGCCAAAAGGGTATGCAAGCTGCACAGGTTCGCCCAGAGTAATTTCTGCGCCGATCTAAAAAACCCCGTCCATGTGACGGGGTTTTTTATGGGCGCTGCAAAAGCCTGGAAGCGATCAGCCGCAATTGACGCGCGTAATCACCAGATTGTCGTCGGTATTGAGATTGAGGCGATCGGAACGGTATTCCAGCGTGATCATATCGTTGGGCTTGAGGATCCGCGCGTTCTGCGCACCGGCACGAGTACGGGCCTGTTCCAGCAACTGCGGCGAAGCCTTCTGGCCGACGGTGAATTCGGCGGCCTTTGCCTCACAGCGGCTATGGCCGGCGTCGGTCACGGTGGCGTCTTTGCCTGGCTCAGAGGCACCCGGGGTGCTGCAACCCGCCAGGGCGAGTGCTGCCAACAAAGTACCGAATGATGCGAGCTTCCAAGGCATGAAGCCTCCTAATGATAAAAAATGGACAGAGATCGTGCGACAGCGGTCTGATAGATTGGTTTCAAGACGTAAACCGTCGATGGGCAAGTCTGCCTGAGTCTCGACAGGCATTCGCCCAGTCAATCGTGACCAGATATGAACGTAATCAATAGATATCAATGTAGTCAAAGGCAGGCTTTGGCCAATTCTGCTTCAGCGCGTTGAAAATCTGCATGACCCAGACCTCGTCGCTGGCGGCCACGTTACCGACATAGCCGGAGCCCTTGGCCCAGGTCTCCAGACGGAACAGCAGGCCGCCGATATCAGTGCCGCCCACTATCCCGGAAGAAATATAGGCGATACCCGCCTTGGTGACACGCAATTGAGTATGTTGATCGTCGCTGGCGCTGGCGAGCAATTGACGCACGTTATCCAGGGTCAGGTTCTCGGGATTGTTCAAATCGATCTGCACGCGGTGTTCCCCGGCCATTAAACAATGGGCCAGTGTCGCACAGCGCGGGCCTCACTTCGAAACACTTCATGCCTAAGTAGCAGTGCCAAACACTGCGCAAAATGCTTAACTGCGCCCGTTAGAGCCGCATTCCAGCGCATTGCCCCGCATTTCTACCCGTGAGACTTTCATGACCACCGTAACGCTCCAAGCCGATATCAAAGCCAAATGGCCCCTAGGACAAAGTTCCTACAGCCCCGGCAGCCCGGAAGAATTGGCGATCATCGGTATCGACCTGCTGGTCAAGGAACTGGGCACTCAAGCCGCGCAGGCGTTCATAGGCCAGGTATTCGAGAAATACCCGACCGATCACCAGGGCGCGCACAACCCCGAGCGCGGATAAGAGCCGGTCGACGAGCGCCGACCGGCAGGGGATTTACTTCAGGCGCGCCAGGCGTTCGGTCAGCAGATCGAAAAAGCCCTGGGCGTCGCCGCTTTCAACCCAGAATGCGTTCTTCGGCTGTTTCAGGCCATCGTACCAATCAACGATGGTTTGGCCGAAGGTCGGGCCTTCGCGACTGTCCACCACGACGTTGACCTCACGCCCGCTGAACAGCGATGGCTTGAGCAGGTAGGCAACGACAGTGGCGTCGTGCACAGGCCCTCCCGGGATACCGTAGTGCTCCATGTCCCCTTTGACGTATTCGTTGAGAATATCGCCAACGATCTTGCTCGCGTTATTCTTGATATCGGCGATCTGCTTAAGCCGCGCCTCACTGGTCAAGACCTTGTGGGTCACGTCCAGTGGCAGGTAGGTCAGCTTGACGCCGCTCTTGAGCACAATCTCGGCCGCGATCGGGTCGGCGAACAGATTGAACTCGGCCACCGGCGTGATATTGCCACCGTTGAAATGCGCGCCGCCCATCACCACCACTTCCTTGATGCCCTGGGTGATTTCCGGGTCCTGAGTCAATGCCAGCGCAAGGTTGGTCTGCGGACCGAGCATGGCGATCGTGATGCTGTGAGGTTTGGCTGCGCGAAGGGTCTTGATCAGGTAATCAACCGCGTTACCCTCGGCCAAGCCCTTTTTGGGTTCGTGCACGGCCACACCGGAAATGCCTTCCTTGCCGTGGATATTCTCGGCATAGATAGGTTTGCGCAGCAGTGGCGCCGGGGCACCGCCGTATACCGGGATGTCCTCGCGCCCCGCCCACTCGCGGGCCAGGCGCGCGTTGCGCGAAGTCTTGTCCAACCGCACATTGCCGGCCACGGTGGTCAGCGCACGGATGTTCAATTCGTCCGCAGAGGCCATGGCGAAGAGCAAGGCCACTACATCGTCGGCGCCTGGGTCGGTGTCGATGATCAGATCGATTTTTTCCGCCGCTTGGGCGCTGGCTGCTGTGAGCGCGGACAAAAGCAGGACACTCCGAAACAGATTTCTCAGGATGGGAAGACCACGTTGCATAAAACACTCCTTGTCGTTGGGGAACTCTAGAACGTTACGCCGGACACCAGCGCGATATTGCAATAAGGCTGGCATTCGCCCGTGCGCACAACGGCCCGCGCCTTGCGGCTGAGCTGCTTGAATGCGTCATGACTCACCAGACGCCGCTCACCGAGGGCAGCCTGGTCGGTCAGGGTGTTCAACTCAGCCAATGCGGGCGGCTGCTTGTGCAGGATTTCTTCGGCCAGCACGTGGCTTTCAACCTGCATTTCACTCAGCACAACACGCAGCGTGCCGATGAAGTCAGGAATGCCCTGGGTCAATGCCAGGTCAATCAATTCGACACCCGGCGGCACCGGCAGACCGGCATCGCCGATCACCAGGATATCGCCGTGCCCCAGGGAGGCGATGACGCGCGACAGGGCAATATTGAGCAGCGGAGTCTTTTTCATGGCACAAAACCTTGTACGTCGAGCAGCGTAGGAATGGAGGGTTGCGCACCGGCGCGAGTGACCGACAGCGCCGCCGCGACCTGGCCGAAACGGATGGCCTCCGCTTCGCTCTTGCCATTGGCCAGCGCCGCGCAGAAGCCGCCGACAAACGTATCGCCGGCGGCAGTGGTATCCACGGCCTGGACCTTGGGCGCAACCAGCTGTTCAAAACCCTGGCCATCAGCAAACAGCGCGCCTTGGGCCCCCAGGGTGATGATGACTTTGCCGGCACCCGCCTTGATCAACTCGGTTGCCGCACGCTTGGCGCTGTCGAGTGAGTCGACGGTCACTCCACTGAGCGCGGTGGCTTCACTTTCGTTGGGAATCAGGTAATCGATCAAGGCGTACCACTCGGCGGGCAGCGGACCACTGGCCGGCGCCGGGTTGAGGATGACCGTCTTGCCCAGTTCGCGACCGCGCTTGAGGGCATACCCCACGGTGTCCATCGGCACTTCCAGCTGGCAGACAATTACCTGCGCCGCCTGCAACACCGCGTCAAACGCCTGCAGCGAGGCTGGCGTCAGTTCACCATTACTGCCGGCGACGATGACAATGGCGTTCTGGCTGCTGTCATCCACCACGATCAAGGCGACGCCACTGGAGCCGTCCACGGTACTGACCGCCTGGCAATCGATGCCTTCCACCCGCAACGCATCCCGCAGTTGAGCGCCGTATGCATCGGTACCGACGCAACCGATCATTGCCACTTCGGCCCCCAGGCGAGCAGACGCGACAGCCTGGTTGGCGCCCTTGCCGCCCGGCACTGTCGAGAACGTCTGGCCGATCAGGGTTTCACCGGCACGGGGCAACCGGCTGGCGCGGGTGACCAGGTCCATGTTCAAGCTGCCTATAACCACTACTTTTGCTGGCATACATCAATACTCATCAATTCGGTTCAGCGGTATTGGGCGAACGCACCGGCGACGGGCGCCGTCGACTCACGCAATACGATGCTCGGCGTCACGATCCGTTGATCGATCGGCAGTTGGGGTGTTGCGATTCGTCGCAGGAGAAGCTCGGCCGCCGTCTCGCCCAGTTGCAGGATCGATTGCCCGACCGTAGTCAGCGCCGGGTACACATAACGGCCCATTTGAATGTCATCGAAACCGATCACCGACAGTTCGCCGGGCACGCGGATATTACGCTCCGCAGCCGCACGCAACACGCCGAAACCAATCATGTCGTTGCTGGCAAAAATCGCGCTGGGCGGGTTCTGCGCCAACAGCTGCACAGCGGCGGCGTAACCGCCGGTGCTGGTGAAATCACTTGCCTGGATGCGATGGGCCGCCACGTCGATACCCGCCTCGCGCAACGCACGCTGATACCCCGCCAGACGCATCTGCGCCACGCGGGTATGCGCCGGGCCGCCAATGCAGGCGATGTCACGATGCCCCAGCTCGAGCAAGTGCCGGGTCGCCAGGTAGGCGCCCTCCTCGTGATCGATACGGACCAGGTCGACATCAATCCCATCCAGTGCCCGGTCGACGATCACCATGGGCGTGCGCACCGCGCTCAAGCCTGCCGCCAACCCACTGTCGTCGCCGCCCACCGAGGTCACGATCAGGCCGTCGATGCGTTTTTCGAGCAACACGCGCAAATAGCTGCGCTGCTTTTCTGCGTTGTCGTCGGAGTTGCACAGGATCACGCAGTAGCCGTTACGCTCACAGTAATCCTCGATGCCGCGCGCCAACTCCGCGAAATACGGGTTGAGGCTGTTGGGCACCAGCAAACCGATGGTCGCCGTAGTCTTGGCCTTGAGCGAGCGCGCCACCGCACTGGGCACGTAGTCGAGCTGCTTGATCGCGGCTTCAACCTTGATGCGTACCGGCTCGCTCACAGGGCGCGTCTTGTTCACCACGTGGGACACCGTGGTGTAGGAAATACCTGCAAGCGCTGCCACATCCTTGATCGTTGCCATGGCTCAGCCCCGCCGACTGGCGCGCTGGCTGCGGTAGGTATCGAGGACCACGGCAATCACGATCACCGCACCGGTGATGATGCGTTTGGTCGGCTCCGTGGCACCGATTTGCGCCAGGCCCGCGGCCAATACCGAAATAATCAACACACCGAAGAACGTACTGATCACCGAGCCACGCCCGCCCATCAAACTGGTGCCGCCGATCACCACCGCGGCGATCACTTGCAGCTCCAGGCCGGAGCCGGCGTTCGGGTCCGCCGCTTCGAGTCGCGAGATCTGGAACAACGCCGCCACACCCGCGAGCAGGCCCATGAGGCTGAATACTAGGATCTTATAAGGCTTGGGATTGATACCGGCCAGGCGCACGGCTTCCTCATTGGTGCCGATGCCGATCAGGTAGCGACCGAATACCGTACGCGTCAGCACCAGTTGCGCAGCGATGATCACCAGCAACGCGATGATAAAGGATGGCGAAATACCGAACGCAATCGGGTTGGACAGCCAGGCGAACGAATCACCGATATAGGCCGTGCGCGAACCGGTCATCTGGTACGCCACGCCACGGGCCATTTCCAGCACGCCCAGGGACACGATAAACGAAGGGATGCGCCAGGCCACAGTGATCGAACCGGTAAGGGTACCGGCCAATGCCGCACAGCCCATGCCGAGCACGGCGGCAGGCAACACGCTCCAGCCCCAGCTCAGGATCGCCACGCTGACCGCCGATGCCGCCAATGCCAGCACCGAGCCGACCGACAGGTCGATGCCGCCGATGATCAGGATGAAGGTCATGCCAACCGCCAGCACCATCAAGTCCGGAATCTGGTTGGCCAGGGTGCTGAATGTGTCGTAGGACAGGAAGTGGTCGCTGAGCACCGAGAACAGCGCGATCATCGCCAGCAACGCGCCCGCCAAGCCCAGGTAGGTGCCCAGGCCGTAGAAGTTGCCGCCAGTTTTACCGGGGGAAGTTGTGGTTTTCATGGGGTATTCCTAGGCGCGGCATCGTTGAGCAGCGCATCACGTTTCTGATAGCCGGCAAACGCGGCGGCGAGCAATTCGTCCTGGGTCCAGCTGTCGCGCTCGAAGGTGTCGATCAAGCGACCGGCAGACAGCACACCGATGCGATCGCAGATCAGCATGAGCTCGCGCAGGTCGCTGGACACCACCACCAACGCTTTGCCCTGGCGGGTCAGTTCACCGAGCAAGGCATAAATGTCGAACTTGGCACCGACGTCGATACCACGCGTCGGCTCATCGAACAGCATCACCTGGCAGTCGCGCTCCAGCCAGCGGCCGATCACGACTTTCTGCTGGTTACCGCCCGACAGCTCGGACACCAATTGCGCCGGGCTGGAACTGCGGATGCGCATGGCGTCGACCTGACGCTTGGCCAGCGCGGTTTCGTCACGGCGGTTGACGATGCCGCCAGCGGAAATTTCCGGCATGTTGCCCAGCGCGATATTCGCACTGATGGATTGGGTCAGCAGTAAACCTTCGCCCTTGCGGTCTTCGGTGATCAGAGCGATGCCATGGCCCACCGCGTCCACCGGCGAGCGGATGCTCACCACCTGCGCCGGCGAGCCCAGGGCGACAGTGCCGCTGTCGGCCTGGTCGGCGCCGAAGATCAGGCGCAGCAATTCGGTACGGCCAGCGCCAATCAGTCCGGAAATGCCATAGATCTCGCCGGCACGCACTTCAAAGGAAACGTCGCAAACCTTGTCCGAGCGGGTCAGGCCTTTGACCGTCAAGGCCGGGCCACCGATGGTCCGGGGGCCCAGGTCGATGTGTTCGCCCAATTCGCGGCCGACCATCAAGGTCACCAGCTGCTCGCTGTTGTAATTGGCCATCGGCTCGACACAGACCAGCTTGCCGTCACGCAGTACCGCAATGCGTTGCGCAACACGCGCCAATTCTTCGAGCCGGTGTGAAATGTAGATGATCGCCACGCCGCGGGCCTGCAGGCGGGTGATTTGCTCGAACAGCATCTCGACTTCACGGGCCGTGAGCATGGCCGTGGGTTCGTCGAGGATCAGCACATGGCAGTCGCCGATCAGGTTGCGGGCGATCTCGACCATTTGCTGGTGACCAATGCCCAGGCTGCCGACCAGGGTGTCCGGGTCGATGGCATCCAGGCCGACCTGGGCCATGGCCTCGATGGCGGCCTTGCGCAGTTGCTTGCGACTGATCCAGCCAGCGCGGCTGGGCAGGTTATGCAGGAACAGGTTTTCAGCCACGGTCAATGTCGGCAGCAGGTTGAGTTCCTGCATGACCATGCGCACGCCGAGCTCTTCAGCCTGGGTGCGGCTGGCGGGACGGTAGTCCTGACCATTGAATTGCATGTGCCCGGTGGTCGGCACGACCAGCCCGCCGATGATTTTCGACAAGGTACTTTTGCCTGCGCCGTTTTCACCGGTCAGCGCCAGCACCTCCCCACGGTTGAGCGTGAGGGTGATGTCGGACAGAACCGGTTGGGCATAGGTCTTACCGATACCGCTGACCGAGAGGACAGCGTTCGGGGCGGAAGATGACATAGGAAAATCTCCAGGCGTCCGCCCAGGGCGAGCGGACGCTGTTGGGTACCGCGAGAATTACTGCTTGATGACGAGTTCGACCGGGGTTTCGATCACGCCGTCGGTGGCATCGACTTTCTCACCCTTGACCAGCTTGAGCGCGTTCTGGATACCGAACACGGCTTGTTGTGCAGCGGCCTGGTCGGCGGTGGCCAGCACGCGACCGTCCTTCAGCATTGGCTTGATGGCTTCGATATTGTCGTAGCCCACGACCAGCACTTTGCCAGCCTTGCCGGCTGCACGAACGGCGGAGACGGCGCCCAGGGCCATGTTGTCGTTACCGGCCAACAGCGCCTTGAGATCCGGGTATTCGCTGAGCATGGCCGACGCGACTTTCTGGCCCTGGTCGATTTCCCAGTTACCGGATTGGGTGGACACGATCTTCATGCCGGCAGCGTCCATCGCATCCTTGAAGCCTGCGGTGCGCTGTTGGGCGTTGGTGGTGGTAGGTACGCCTTCGATGATGCCGACCTTGTCGCCCGCCGCCAGTTGCTTGGCCAGATAGTCACCCACCAGCTTGGCGCCTTTGCGGTTGTCCGGGCCCACAAACGGGATATCGAGTTTTTTGCTTTTCAGCACGTCCGGATCCAGGCGGTTGTCGATGTTGACCACCTTGATACCGGCGTCGGAAGCTTTCTTCAGCACGGTGACCAGTGCCTTGGAATCGGCGGGTGCGATAACGATGGCATTGACCTTGGACAGGATCATCTGGTTGACGATGTCGATTTGTGCGCTGGTGTCGGTTTCATTCTTGATGCCGTTGGTGATCATGTCGAAGTCAGCGGCGTGAGATTTCTGGTAGTCCTTGGCGCCCTCTTGCATGGTCACGAAAAATTCGTTGGCAAGGGACTTCATCACCAGGCCAACCTTGGGTTTGGCGGCGGCGTCATCAGCGAATGCAGAGGACAGGGGTAGAGCGGCGGATGCGGCAGCAAGCACAGCGACAGCAAGAAGACGTCCTGCAAATGGCAGCTTCATGGGTGTACTCCGATCTTATGATTATTGTGAGCAACGCCTGCACCGAAGAACGCTTCGGCAGCCCGCCCACCCGGGAGGCTGATACGAGCGTTCACGCCGACTCGGGGAGCCCTGCGTGAAACATCTCGCAAACGTTTGCGTTGATCGAACTATGCGAACCTTGTCGAGTTTTGTCAACGGGATAAAACAACCTTTCATGCACGGCCCCCTTCTCTCGCCCCACCTGGCGGCCATCCTCACTCCTTCCCCGCGATGCGATTGTCCGAAACGACAGACGTCGACGTTTAACCCAGGACTTTTCCATCAGACTTTTCGGGCAACCGAACACAATCCCACCAGTTGTTCGGAAAGCCGGACATGCGCTGGGAACGATACATACAAAAACCAGTATAAAATCTTATAAATCAATAGGTTAATTTAAATTCACAAACCTGTTCGGCCTGGTACGGATTCTGCTCCTAACCCTGCGCTCGTGGCGCTCAGAATCGCCCGGGTGTTCTAGATGAACCGGCTACAGCACTCATCAAAAACCAGAGAGAAGAATAATGAAATCTGCACTGAAGAACTTTGTTCCGGGCGCGTTAGCCCTACTGCTGCTGTTCCCCGTTGCCGTCCAGGCAAAGGACGTTGAATCCAAGACCAAATTGTCCAACGTGGTGATCCTCGCCACTGGCGGCACCATTGCCGGCGCCGGCGCCAGCGCGGCCAACAGCGCCACCTACCAGGCGGCCAAGGTCGGTATCGAACAATTGATCGCCGGCGTTCCTGAGCTTAGCCAGATCGCCAACGTGCGTGGCGAGCAAGTGATGCAAATTGCGTCCGAAAGCATCAACAACGAAAACCTGCTGCAACTGGGTCGCCGCGTCGCCGAGCTGGCTGACAACAAGGACGTGGATGGCATCGTGATCACCCACGGCACCGACACCCTGGAAGAGACCGCCTACTTCCTCAATCTCGTGGAAAAAACCGACAAGCCTATCGTTGTCGTCGGCTCGATGCGCCCAGGCACCGCCATGTCGGCCGACGGCATGCTCAACCTGTACAACGCCGTCGCCGTGGCAGGAAGCAAGGATGCGCGCGGCAAGGGCGTCCTGGTAACCATGAACGATGAGATCCAGTCGGGTCGCGACGTCAGCAAGATGATCAATATCAAGACCGAAGCGTTCAAGAGCCCATGGGGCCCACTGGGCATGGTGGTTGAAGGCAAATCCTACTGGTTCCGCCTGCCAGCCAAGCGTCACACCATGGATTCGGAATTCGACATCAAGACCATCAAGAGCCTGCCGGACGTTGAAATCGCCTACGGCTACGGCAACGTGAGCGACACCGCCTACAAGGCCCTGGCCCAGGCTGGCGCCAAAGCCATCATCCACGCCGGTACCGGTAACGGTTCGGTGTCGTCCAAGGTGGTTCCTGCCCTGGTCGAATTGCGCAAGCAAGGCGTGCAAATCATCCGCTCGTCCCACGTGAATGCCGGCGGCATGGTGCTGCGTAACGCCGAACAGCCTGACGACAAGTACGACTGGGTCGCCGCCCTCGACTTGAACCCGCAGAAAGCGCGGATTCTGGCGATGGTCGCCCTGACCAAGACCCAGGACAGCAAAGAGCTGCAACGGATGTTCTGGGAGTATTGATGCCTGACTGACCCCGACTGGGGTGAGGGAGCGAAGGCCCTCACCCCATTGCGCTCGCTTCGACAACGCTCCCGCCTTACACCAAAATTCCCGAATAGCTATCAGACGAACTTCTTGAAATTTAAGTAGTTGCGAAATCACCTACAGTTAAATACTGTATGTGCGTACAGTTTATCAAGGAATACTCCGTGGCAAAGTCCTCTTCCGCAGTGCCAACCCCACCCGACGCCTACGAACGCCTGGCCATTCGCGTGCAAAAAATCATCAATTCCACCAACGCTCAAAAAGCCAAGGCCGCCCTGATCTTCCGATTGCCGGATGAGCCAGAGGATGAGTGGCAGCGCTTGCTGGAGGAAATCGCGGAGAACGATAACGTCACCCTCGCCTATCGGGACGATGGCGGTGTGCAGATTTTCTGGGTTGTGCCGAAGGAAGATTGACTCAATGAATGCGCGTTTTATTGCATTGTGTTGCCTGTTTTTTGCCTTCAGCGCCCACGCCCAGGCGCCCCGAACGTTCACCGAAGCCAAGAAAATCGCCTGGAAACTCTACGCGCCACAATCCACCGAGTTCTATTGCGGCTGCAAATACACCGGCAACCGCGTAGATCTCAAGGCCTGTGGCTACATTCCACGTAAAAACGCCAACCGCGCGGCACGTATCGAGTGGGAACACATCGTGCCGGCCTGGCAGATCGGCCATCAACGTCAGTGCTGGCAGAACGGCGGGCGCAAGAACTGCACACGCCATGACGACGTGTTCAAGCGCGCCGAAGCCGACTTGCACAACCTGGTGCCGAGCATCGGCGAGGTCAACGGCGACCGCAACAATTTCAGTTTTGGCTGGCTGCCAGTGCAAACCGGTCAGTACGGCTCATGCCTGACCCAAGTGGACTTCAAGGCCAAGAAGGTCATGCCGCGCCCTTCGATTCGCGGAATGATCGCGCGTACGTATTTCTACATGAGCAAGCAGTACGGGTTGCGCCTGTCGAAACAGGACCGCCAGCTGTACGAAGCCTGGAACAAGACCTACCCGGTGCAACCCTGGGAGCGCCAGCGCAACCAGACCGTGGCCTGTGTGATGGGGCGCGGCAATGCGTTTGTCGGCCCGGTGAACCTCAAAGCCTGCGGTTGAACAGGGGCGGCACTGCCGCCCAAAGGGCCTGTTACTGCGCGGACTTGTGCTCGATGATTTCAGACACGGTGTCGTTCTTCTTGGCCCGGGCCATTTTTTCGTTGAGCAGCGTCTGCTTGGCCTCGGCCTCGGCCCTGGTTGCGAATGGGCCCAACAACACTTCGTCCTTGCCGTCGACCTTCACGATGTAAAAATTGAAACCATGTTCCAGCAGCCAGGCGGTCAGGTCGGTGATTGCCTGAAGCTTATGGTCTGGCGGCCCTACCCGCAGGTCCCACTCCTGAGCGGCAATCGCGCCGGTTTGTGGCTGGCTTTCGGTCGTGGCAGGCTTGGTCTTCTGAGCGTCGACACGTTTGCCTTCACCACAACCGGCCAATGCCAACACCGCCATTGCCATCGCTACTTTACGCACTGCCCTGCTCCTTAAAGGATTAAAGAGGCGACTTTATCATTCGCTGTCTATTCTGGCCGTCATAAACCTTGGCTTAAACAATGCGAATGATGTATCCCAGACCTGTATGATGCCGCCATGGGAATTAATGTCGCCTCTATGCGTCCTAAACGAGGCAGTCACAGGGAAGCGCTTAGCAGTAAGCTACACACATCCGACACCTGCCCTGTCCAAACATGTGTCCTTAAAAGTAATCAAGGAGAAGTCCATGCTGATACTCACCCGAAAAGTCGGTGAAAGCATAAACATCGGTGATGACATCACGATCACCATCCTGGGCGTCAGCGGCCAGCAAGTTCGAATCGGCATCAACGCCCCCAAGGATGTTGCCGTGCATCGTGAGGAGATTTACCAGCGCATCCAGGCGGGCCTGACGGCGCCGGACAAAAACCAGACGCCTTGAAGCGCCTTCAGTAGCCAGCCTTTTCGTTCATTGTAACGGCTGGCGAAAACCTCTTCGAACGCTGCGTCCCTGCGCTACGTGACCTGGTTTCATCCGCAAGATCCTCCCGCCGCAAGATAAAACTGCCTCATGCCTGGAACTTGTTGTGGTAGTCGCAGACGAATCCACTGACGGACATCCCGCCATCTCCGTGTGCGTTCAGGAGCACGTCGATGAGGCCAATCACCGCACAACCCTTTTTTCAACGTTCATGGATGATCACTCTACTGATCGGGCTCGCCGTTCTGAGCCTGGACTATGCGCTGTGGCGCGTATTGAAAGACGCAGGCGTGACCCGCTCGCATGCCTGGCTGGACTTGGCATTGCTGCTGTGCGGCTATCTGTTCCTGTTTTGCCTGAGGCCCATCCACAAGCTGGTGCATCGCAGGTTGTGCCGCAGCCATGCGCGGCAGTCCCTGAGGGACCGTTGAAGACTCGTTGTCGGATCGCCGGTATTTACAGCTGCGCAGCAGGACCTATTCTTGAGTGTGTTTGCACAGTCAGTAGAGGTGCTGAAGCCGATGGATACCCTCAGTAAAAGCCAGATCGAAGCTGAATTGGCGGCACGCCTGCCCAGCTACCAGGTGACCTGCACATTGCACACCGACGGCACCCTCTCGGCAGTGCTCAGCGGCCCGAAAACCGATCACTTCGCCGTGACCGGTATCGTGCGCGCGCACTATCGAGGCGCCGAAGCGATCTCGCGGCTTGCCAACGAGATCCTCAAGGAGATGGTGCTGTCACGCCAGAGCATGCGCAGTGATCGAATGCAGGCACCGCCGAGTCCTGCCACCTGCGAAATAGGCCGGGCCCGGTAACGGGTTCGGCTTTTTGTATCAGCCTGTCACCTGCTGCAAACGCAACAAACCCTGGGCGTCACGCATGGCCTGCACCCCCTCATAACCGTCGATAGACGGATGCTCGGTGAGCATGGGCTTGAGATGCGTCGACGTCACGACCATCACATCCGCCCCCGCCGCCTCCCCGGCCCGAATGCCCACCGTAGCGTCTTCAAACACCAGACAATCCTGCACCGGCACCCCCAGACGCGCGGCCCCCAACACATAACAGGCGGGGTCCGGCTTGCCGATGGCCACGTCTTCAGCGGTGACCAGCGCCGCCGGCGCCTCGATCCCCGCCGCTTCAAGCCGACGCAGCGCCAGATCCCTGGGCGCAGAGGTGACCAGCGCCCACTGGTCAGCGGGCAGGCGCTTCAAGAATTCGATGGCCCCGGGAATCGCAACAATGCCTTGCACATCGTGGATTTCAGCCTCGGTAATCCACTGCGCCTCAACCTTTGGATCGACGCCGGGCAAGGCTTGGCGCGTGATGGTATCGATCGCGCGGGCGCCATGAATGGTCGTCAGGAACGCCGCCACATCCAGCCCGTGGCGTTCAGCCCAGATGCTCCACACCCGCTCGGCGGCGGCGATGGAGTTGAGCAACGTCCCGTCCATATCGAACAGGAAAGCGCGGTAAGGGCGGGCAAAGACAGCTGATCCTCGGATGGACACTGCGGGACTTCCTCGTGGGCTGAAACGAATAATCGGCCCGATGCAATCTACGGATCACCTTATGACTTGTAAACGCTGCGCGGGTGTCGCGCAGCCAATGATTACAAACTTGTCATCCTCCTGTTGGTGAGCTGTTCGGGTCGCCTGGTTACCGTGAATGCACTGCCGGACCTGGCAGCCAACCCTTCAAGAGAGCGACTTTTATGAAACTGTTTATCCTCGGCTTTACCGCCCTGCTGGCTACCGGCTCCGTGTTTGCGGCTGACAACAATACGGTCATCCACGACAAAACCGGTTTTTTCGTACACTTGGATGTGGCCAAGGTCCTGTCGAGCACCGACACTTACGGCCAATGCGGTATCGTCCCGGCGCGTCTCGACTACCTCGACCACCAGGGCCGCGAGCACGTCCTGGACTACCAAGTGCAAGGCACCGGCTGCGCCAGTGACAATTGATCGGGCTACACTGGCGCCACGTACTGAATCAGGATATTTCCCATGAACATCCTCGTTGTCGAAGACGAACCCAAGGCCGGCAATTACCTGCTTAATGGCCTGCAGGAACTGGGTTACTCCGTAAGCCTGGCCCGTGATGGCGTGGACGGCTTGCACCAGGCGCTGGAAACGCCGTTCGACGTGATCGTGCTGGATGTGATGATGCCGAAGATGGACGGCTGGGAAGTACTGCGCCGCCTGCGCAAGGAAACCGACACACCGGTGCTTTTCCTGACGGCTCGCGATGACATTGCCGACCGCATCAAGGGCCTGGAACTGGGGGCTGATGATTACCTGATCAAGCCCTTCTCCTTCGCCGAACTGGTGGCGCGCCTGCGCACCCTGACCCGTCGCGGCCCGATCCGCGAAGAAGAGCAACTGCACATCGCCGACCTGCAAATCGATGTACTCAAGCGCCGCGTCACCCGCGCCGGCACCCGCATCACCCTGACCAACAAGGAGTTCGCCCTGTTGCACCTGTTCGCCACCCACCAGGACCAGGTGCTCTCGCGCTCGCTGATCGCCTCACGGGTATGGGACATGAATTTCGACAGCGACACCAACGTGGTGGACGTGGCCGTCCGACGCCTGCGCCTGAAAGTCGACGACCCGTTCCAGCTCAAGCTGATCCACAGCGTGCGGGGCATCGGCTACCGCTTCGATACCCAGCCATGAACCCGCGCCGTCATTATTCGCTGACCCTGCGCCTGGCGCTGATTTTCGCGCTGCTCGCCTTTGCCCTGCTGGCGACCCTGGGCGTGGCACTGTACCGCGAGCTGGAACGCGAGCTGATCCGCCGCGACGACGCGCAGTTGATCTCTCGCGTGGACCAACTGCGCAACCTGCTCAACGACAGCAATACTCTGGACTTGATCAAGACCAAGCCGGAACTGTTCCAGAACATGCTGGGCAACCGCGAATCGGTGCTGAGCATCGCCGCACCCGGCCAGAAACCGCTGCTGTTGGTGAACCCCGCCAATATCGACCTGCCCGCGATCACGCCGGTGCCCAAGGATCATGTGTTGGCGCTGAGCGACGTGCAGCATTTGCCGGGTATAAATGGCGTGCCCTTCTCCACCCTGGCGGCCTCCATCGACTCCGGCGACCTGGGCAGCCTGCAAGTCACCAGCGGGCGCCTGATGACCGAACGCACCGCCATGCTCGCCAGCTACCGGCTGAGCGTTTATGTCCTGGCGAGTATCGCCGCGATTATTCTCGCGCTGGCGGGCTATCTGCTGGTCTATCGCGGTCTGCTGCCATTAAGGCGTCTGGCCCGGCATGCCGAGGGCATCGGTGTCGGCAACCTCACCGAGCGCCTCGACAGCCACGGCGCGCCGAAAGAGCTGCTGCCGATGATTGACTCGTTCAACACCATGCTGGAGCGCCTGGCCAAGGGTTTTGTGCAACTGGGCCAGGTGTCGACCGACATGGCCCACGAACTGCGCACGCCGATCAATAATCTGCTGGGCGAAACCCAGGTCGCCCTGCAACAGAACCGCAGCATCGAGGGGTATCAGCACCTGCTGGCCTCCAATGTGGAAGAGCTTGAGCGCCTGGCGCGGATGCTCGACAACATGCTGTTTCTGGCACGCACCGACCCGGCTGCCGCCTTGCGCCAGCGCCAGGCGCTCAGCGCGGCCGATGAAGTGGAGCGTATCGCGGATTACTTTGAAGGATTGGCAAGCGATGTGGACATGAGCATTCATGCCACGGGCGAAGGCGTGATCTGGGCCGAACCGATGCTGCTGCGCCGGGCCCTGGCGAATCTGTGCGCCAATGCCATCAAGTATGGCGCACCTGGTTGCGAGTTGGTGATACAGGCCACCCCAAGCGCCGAGGGCATTTACCTGCGGGTCAGCAACAGCGGTGAAACCATTGCCGCCGAGCACTTGGCGCGGCTGTTCGAGCGGTTTTATCGGGTGGATGAGTCACGGGAGCGTTCGGCCCAATCCAACGGCTTGGGCCTGTCCATCGTGGCGACCATCATGCAGTTGCATAACGGCCGGTACAGCGTCACCAGTGAAAACGGAGTGACCTGTTTTGAGCTGTTTTTCCCGGCGCGCGAAGGGTGAGGAGCCGCCGATTCAATCGAAGGCGCCGTTGAGTACTTCGTAAATGATGCCAGACGCGATGGCTACCAATATCAAGTCCGTGCCCGCCTGTTGCCACTCATACCCATCGTAATGAGGCAAGTGTCCCACTAAACGCCCATCCAGTTTTTTCGCGATGCCCGGCGGCAGAGGCTTGCCGCGTGCCAGGTTCTTCTGGATACCCGGCGGCAAAGACGGGCCCGGGCTCCAGTAGTCGCGATAACCACCCAGCACATTCAGCACGCTGCCACGGTCGACACTGGGGCCGTGGCTGCTCGAACCGCCTTTGCCTTTGGACTTGTCATGCCCCTGCCCGCCCTGGCCATTGCCCTTGTTGTTGCCTTGTCCCTTGCCATTGCCTGGATCAGCCAGCGCCATGCCACTCCCGGCAAACAGCACAAGCGACAGCACGACAGACACGAATTTCAAAGACTTGATCATGGCGATTATCCAAGGCGGGAGCGTAGTTGAACTCTAGTTCAAGTTGGCGCGCCACGCGCAGAATCAACTCACCTGACCGCCCACTTCCAGCACATCCACTGATGTACTCCACGCCGCACAGACTGCGATACGCAGGCCCTCCACCAGGCTTGGCAGCGCCATCAACGCCTCGCAGGGCACATGGATAAAACCACTGCGCACCGACGTGCCGGCCAGCACATGCTGCAAACGGTAGAACACCTGATTACAGACAAAGGTGCCTGCCGTCTGCGACACCGACGCCGCAATCCCCGCCTCGCGCACGGCCTTGACCATGGCCTTGATCGGCAGCGTCGAAAAATACGCCGCCGGGCCACCGACCACCACCGCCGTGTCGACAGGCTGCTCGCCCAGATTATCGGGGATGCGCGCGTCGTTGATATTGATCGCCACCCGCTCCATGGAAATCTCGCTACGCCCCGGCGCCAGGCCCGTGGCAATCACCATCACCGGGCGCCATTCATCGATCAGTCGCACCAGGCACTCGCCTGCCGTGGCGAACGCGCAGGGCAGCTCACGCGCCACAATCATCACGTCTTCATCAATCATGCAGCCGTCCAGCAGGCGCGCAGCCTCCCAGGACGGGTTCACCGGGTCTCGGTCAAAGGGCTCGAACCCCGTCAGCAATACGGTTCGCATCCTGGCCTCACATCAACAGATAAAGCAGCACGATATTGACCACCAGCATCATCAACGCCGTCGGCAACTGCGCCTTGATCACTGCGTTCTTGTCCGGCAATTCCAGCAACGCCGCCGGCACGATATTGAAGTTGGCCGCCATGGGCGTCATCAGCGTACCGCAATAGCCGGAGAACATGCCGATGGCCGCCATCACCGCCGGGTTACCGCCATAAATACCCACCAGCACCGGCACGCCGACCCCGCCGGTCATCACCGGGAACGCGGCGAAACCGTTGCCCATGATGACCGTGAACAGCGCCATGCCCAATACATAGACCATCACCGCCACCAATTTATAGTCCAGGTTGATATAGGTGGTGGTGACGTGCGCGACGGCCGTGCCGACCCCGGCTTCATTGAACAACAAACCGAGCATCGCCAACATCTGCGGCAGCACCATGGCCCAGCCCAGGGCTTCGGTGAGGCGACGCGACTCGCGCAAGGCTTGCACCGGCGTGTCGCGGGTCAGCCAGCAAGCCAGGCCGAGGGCGATCAGGCAGCCGATACCCAGGGAAACGAAGGTGGTGTTTTTCGGGTCCAGCAGCGGCACGCCGCCGATCTCGGTGTGCTTGAGCAAGACCGAACCGATCACGGTGGTCAACGGGATGGCCAACGCCGGAATAAATAGCTTGTGCCCCAAGCGTCCGGCACTGGCGCGGGACGCTTTGTCATGCAGTTCGGCATGGATGCCACGGCCTACCCCGCCGAAGCCCGCGATCAACGCCATCACCACTACGCCCACGCCGATGGCCACCGACGGCAGGCGCTCGCCCAGCAAAAACGGCAGCGCGAACAGCAGCCAGAACACCGCACTGGACCAACGCTTGGGGTGAGTACGGTCCATCAGGATCATGCCGGCGGTAATCAACAGCAGCACCCCGGCCAGCCAGTACAGGTATTGAATCGAAATGATCATTGCGCGGCTCCCACCGGGGTAACGGACGGCGTCAGTTCGCGGGTCAGCCTTCGGTCAAAACGATGCAAGCGAATCGCATGGATGATAAACGCGCAGATCGCCGTGGGAATGCCCCACACCGCGATGTGCAGCGGTTCCACATCGATGCCCGAGCCCAGCAGGAAGGTGTGCATCAGCGCAATCGCACCAAAGGCCACGAAGATATCTTCACCAAAGAACAGGCCGACATTGTCCGTCGCCGCGCACATGGCCAAGACTTTGTGGCGCAGTTTTTCCGGCAGTTTGCCGTAGCGTTTTTCCGCCGCACCTTCGGCCATCGGCGCCAGCAGCGGACGCACCATCTGCGGATGCCCACCCAGGCTGGTCAACCCCATGGCAGCGGTGGATTCACGCACAAACAGGTAGATGATCAACAAGCGTCCGACCGTCGCCCGCTCAAACCGCGCGATCCAGTTCTGTGCATGCAGGCGCAAGCCATGGCGTTCCAGCAAGCCGATGACGGCCAGGGGCAACAACAGGATCAATTGCAGGGCACGGGTCTGAAGGAAACCCTCACCCATGCTGGCGAGAATCTTTTCCAGCGGGAAGTGAGCCGCAAGCCCGGTGGCGATCGCGGCAGCGGTGACCACCAACAACGGATTGAAGCGCAAGACAAAGCCAACCACGATCACAAGTACGCCGATCAACGGCCATAAGTTCACAACAGTTTGCATGACGGGAAGGTCCTATAAGTGCGCGCTGCGGCGCCGTTACAGCAGGATGTGAACAAAGGTTCACAGCAAGAAGTAGCGTGCAGTCGGCTCGGTTTTTATTGTTGACCCGGAAGGTCGAGCGTCAGTGGCGGCAACTTTGCTGCCTGGGGGCGGGGAGTGTCCAACAAGAAAAATTGTTGCTGCAAACCAATAAATTTTGTGGGGGATGGAGGGCCAGGACGCAGACAGGCCGGGAGTGTATCGGGCGCTTGATTGACCTGGTGCTCAGGTTATTGGAACGCTACCGATGGCCAATCAACGCATCAGAGCGTCACGGCGAAGACCATCGATTACCGATAGCCGTCCGGACTGGTTTTTCTAAGATTCTCACAAATATCACGCAGGACATCTGCCAGTGGGGGCTGTAACAAAAAGGATTTCATTTCCGAGACGTCGTCTTTGTATGAAGGGTCCGCGTTGACCCGGCGGTACTCGGACCTGCTCTCTTCGCTGAACGTGGGATCAGTCACCAGCCTTTCGAGCGTTAAGCCACGCTCGGGATTTCTCTCGTGGCATATCTGGAGTGCGGCTATGGCGGTGACCGCGACTTTTTCTTCGCTTTTCGGTTGAGCGGCGGTAGCTGCCTCGACGCTGGTGACGGCTGAAAGCAGTATCCACAGCCCCGCGTTTTTCCTTGAAAACACTTGTTTACTCCTGATTTCGGCAGGTGAATCGCTTTCTCACCTTATCGAGCGCGTAAGCGGTTGCCAAAGGATCGAGAATCTGGAAGTGAGCGCCGAATTGGCGTTCTGAGTAGGGTTTTGCAAAAGCTTTGCAAATCGCGGGCAATCGAGTAGGAGGCGGATTTACATCCGCCGTCCTCTCACACCACCGTACGTACGGTTCCGTATACGGCGGTTCAGGT
>NZ_JAQQPT010000035.1:0-56914 GCF_036688725.1 Pseudomonas lactucae
CACTCGTAGCTCAGCTGGATAGAGTACTCGGCTACGAACCGAGCGGTCACAGGTTCGAATCCTGTCGAGTGCACCATACAAACAAAAAGCCCGCCAAGTGCGGGCTTTTTGCCGTCTGGGATTTGGGTAGGATTTATCCCGGCCTCTGGTTTTTCTCCGGTCTCCATGTGTTTTCTTTTGCCATTGCGTCGTCGCAGTTCATAGATGCGGCCAATACTCAACTTTGTCTCGCAAGCGCTTGTTCTTTCCAGTTTTTTAACGTTAAAGACGCACGCAACGTGTATCATTGCGCCCGTCAGCCCCGCCGGGGCTTATGGAATACCTCCATGGACTTACCCAGTAGTGACTCAGTACCCCGTTTTACCAATCATGAATTGACTGATTGATCCTTCCGGCGTGCCCCGCTGCTGGGAGTGGAGTTCGCCTATGACCGAAGTAGAAGTAAAGAAAACACAAGAAAGCCTGCAGGATCGCCTGGCTCAAGTCGTCGAGCTGCTGCAGCGTCAACGTGTGGTCGAAGACCTTACACATCGCCAGGAAGGTCCGAATAACGACCTCGTCGAAAACCTGGTGCACCGGCAAAATCTTGTCGAGTTGCAACGCAAACTTGATGACCTGCACTCCGCCGACGTTGCTTATATCCTCGAGGCGCTGCCGCTCGATGATCGACTGACCCTCTGGCAGTTGGTCAAGGCCGACCGCGACGGCGATATCCTGCTCGAAGTATCCGATTCGGTCCGTGAAACGCTGATCGCCGACATGGACGATCACGAGCTGCTGGCTGCGGCCAAGGAAATGGACGCTGACGAACTGGCGGATCTCGCGCCGGAACTGCCCCGTGATGTCGTCCATGAGCTGATGGAAGCGCTGGACACGCAGCAGCGTGAGCGCGTGCGCTCCGCGCTGTCTTACGACGAGGATCAGGTCGGCGCGCTGATGGACTTCGAGATGGTCACCATCCGCGAAGACGTCAGCCTGGAAGTGGTATTGCGTTACTTGCGTCGCCTCAAGGAGCTGCCGGGTCATACCGACAAACTGTTTGTGGTCGACTACGAAGGTATTCTCAAGGGCGTACTGCCGATCAAGCGGCTGTTGGTCAACGATCCGGATAAGAAAGTCGCGGATTTGATGGCCAGCGATACGGTGAGCTTTCACCCTGACGAGGATGCCTACGACGCCGCCCAGGCATTCGAGCGTTACGACTTGATCTCGGCCCCGGTGGTCGACAAGAACGGCAAGCTCATTGGTCGTTTGACCATCGATGAAATCGTCGACTTGATCCGTGAAGAAAGTGAAACCGAAGTCCTCAACATGGCAGGTCTGCGTGAAGAGGAAGATATTTTTGCCTCGGTCTGGCGTTCGCTGCATAACCGCTGGGCCTGGCTGGCCATCAACCTGATTACCGCGTTTATCGCCTCCCGTGTGATCGGGCTGTTCGAGGGCTCCATCGAGAAGCTCGTGGCCCTGGCGGCGTTGATGCCGATTGTGGCGGGTATCGGTGGCAACTCCGGTAACCAGACCATCACCATGATTGTGCGGGCGATGGCGCTGGATCAGGTGAGCACGGCTAACTCGTCGCGGCTGCTGCGCAAGGAGTTGGCAGTGGGTCTGGTCAACGGCCTGGTGTGGGGTGGGGTGATAGGCGTGGTCGCCTACCTGCTCTACGGCAGTTGGTCCCTGGGTGTGGTAATGACAGCCGCCATGACGCTGAACCTGTTACTGGCTGCGTTTATGGGGGTGCTAATCCCGATGACGCTGGCACGCCTGGGCCGAGACCCGGCCATGGGCGCCAGTGTCATGATCACTGCCATGACCGACAGCGGCGGGTTCTTCATCTTCCTGGGCCTGGCGACGATCTTCCTGCTCTGACCCGGGTAGCTTTTCTCTAACATAGCCGCTGTCGAGCCCCGGCGAGGCTGCGTCAGCGGTGTATCAGACACACCGCTGACGCAGTCTCGCTGGGCTCGACAGCGGCTGCGTGCGATACAAAATCTATCCAAACTCCAGGCAAAAAAAAAGCCAGCACATGGCTGGCTTCGGCTTTCAGTTGCAGATCAATTGGCTTCTGCGGCCGCCTCGACGTCGTGCGCGATAAGCGAGACGAGGGCATTTTGCTGGCGGTGGGAGAGTTGGCGAAAACGCTGCAGCAGCTCGCGTTCGTGCAGCGACAACTCGGGGCTGTCCAGGCGCATGCTCAGCTCGTCACCCAGCGCACCTTCCTGAATAAGGCTCTGTTCCAGGCGCGCGATGATTTCGGAGTTCATGCTGCGGTGATGATTGCGAGCCACCTCGGCAATGCGTTCCCGCATTCCGTCTGGCAGACGTACGACGAACTTGTCAGCCGTACGGCTGGAATAAATTGCCTGTTTCAATGGGCGCATATATTTAACCGGTTAGTTCAGGGGAGCGGTTTTTGGAATTGGCCGCAAGATGAGTGTTAAGACAAGACTCACGACCAAAGTTCAACCCGAATTGCAAAGAGGCCGCATCATGCCTCAGATTTGCCAGTTCCTTGGCGTCAATTCTGTGACAAATATTGAACTGCCTAAAGGCTTTATGCCAGCACTCATTTGCATTTTTGCGGACTGGTTGGAAAACTTTTTCTCCGCGGCTGCGAGCGCTCAATTCGTACGCAGACCCAGGCCGCACAGGGGTTGAGGCCGCACATCGTATAGCAAAGTGGCCCTTTGCCCTTAACTATAAGACTAGTGGCAATTTGCCGATTTACTAGGGCAGGCGACGTAAGGTAGGGCGGGGAGGGGGGCTGGACTCAGCGCAGAACCGGGTCGAATTTGATACGGCGCCCTACGACAAGCGTCATCAGCAGCACACAGGCGCAAACCCCGCTGGCGACGAATGCGCTGGTCTGGGCGTCCGGCGAATCGCTGATCAACGCCAGTACGCAGGTGGCGGCGGTGAGGCACAGAAATAGCCAGGCAGATTTGCTCATGAAGTGGTTTCCTCAGAAAACCCAGCGTTCGGATGCGGGCGCAGCCTGGTTGCCTTGGGCCAGGCGTACTGGCGACTGAGCATTGGGCGTCATCACCGCCAGCAGTGGGCGTTGTTGCAGGTGGTGGGGCACGGCCTGGCTGATCTGCGCCGGGTCGCTGTTGTTCGATTGGATATGGAACATCACCAGCGCGGCCAGGGCTACGGCGTTGAGGGCTAACAGAAGGGCACTGTTCATGATCACATTCTCCGTTTGACGCCGTGGCTGGGTAGGTGGTGTGGAAGATATATAGCAGGTCTCGTGCCAATCCATTAACTCAGTAAAATCAATGAGTTAGTTGAGTTCTGGAGAGGGCTTTCGTTGCAAATTGCAATGATGGCATTTTGGGGTAGTGCGTTTTGCACGACCTGCCATCGATGCCCGGGTTTGCGGGGCGAAGTCGGCGTGAGCGGGCCAAGGATCGCCCTACATTCAAAAAGCCCACGGACGACATGACAAAACCCACCTCGGCCGTTAACATGCACGCCGTCCGTCGCAACGCCCCTGGTCGTGCGGCTGTCATTTGTCCCAGTAGCTCAATTGGATAGAGCATCCCCCTCCTAAGGGGAAGGTTGGCCGTTCGAACCGGCCCTGGGACACCAGATTAGAAGCCTCGCCGAGTATTTGCGGCGGGGCTTTTTTATGCGCGTCAGGTCTTTTCAAGAGCCGATCGAACCTTGCCGCCGATCGAGGTTCACAGCAGGTGCGTCGTGTATTTCTCGACAGGGTGTACCTCGCATGCCACTCGGCAGCGTCTGAGCTGTTCTAGCAAAATAATCCCCGGAATCAGACTTTACCGCCTGTCCGGAACCGGCCACCCGGGACTATCATGCCGATAGCCCTGTCTCTCACCGCAAGGAGCCGCTCGGACCGCCGATGCGCCAGATCTGGAAATCTTTTCGAGCCCTTTATTTCGCCTCCTTGATGATGCTGATCGGTTCCGGCCTGCTCAGTACCTACCTGGCCTTGCGCCTGGCGGCCGACCATGTCGACAGCCTGTGGGTGGGTGCGCTGATGGCGGCCAACTACTTCGGCCTGGTGTTGGGCGGCAAGATCGGGCATCGCCTGATTGCCCGCGTCGGGCATATTCGCGCCTATGCCACCTGTGCCGGCATTGTCGGCGCGGCGGTGCTGGGGCATGGGCTGGTTGACTGGCTGCCGGCCTGGATCGTACTGCGGGTGATTGTGGGCCTCGGGATGATGTGTCAGTACATGGTCATCGAAAGCTGGCTCAATGAGCAGGCCGATGCCAAGCAGCGGGGCGTGGTGTTCAGCGGCTATATGATCGCGTCCTACCTGGGCCTGGTGTTGGGCCAACTGATCCTGGTGATGCATCCCCAGCTCGGCCTCGAATTGCTGATGCTGGTGGCGCTGTGCTTTGCCCTGTGCCTGGTGCCGGTGGCCATGACGCGACGTATTCACCCGGCGCCCCTGCACCCAGCACCGATGGAGCCGCGCTTCTTTATCAAGCGCGTGCCGCAGTCGTTGAGCACGGTGCTGGGCGCGGGGTTGATCGTCGGTTCTTTCTATGGCCTGGCGCCGCTGTATGCCTCGCAGCAGGGGCTCACCACCGAGCAGGTCGGCTTGTTCATGGGTAGCTGCATTTTTGCCGGCTTGCTCGTGCAGTGGCCGCTGGGCTGGTTGTCGGACCGTTATGACCGAGCGCTGCTGATTCGCTGTTTTGCCCTGTGCCTGGCGGTGGCGGCGTTGCCGCTGGCGATCATGACCCGGGTGCCGCTGGAAATGTTATTCGTTGCGGGTTTCCTGTGTTCGCTGGTGCAGTTCTGCCTGTATCCACTGGCGGTGGCGTTCTCCAATGACCATGTGGAAGGCGATCGCCGGGTATCGCTGACCGCCATGCTGCTGGTGACCTACGGCGTCGGCGCCAGCATCGGACCGCTGTTGGCGGGTGTGGTCATGAAGCTGTTCGGCAGCCAGATGCTCTATGCGTTTTTCAGCTTGTGCGCATTGATCCTGGTGTGGCGCATTCGGCCGAAGGCGGTGACCAACCTGCATCAGGTCGAGGATGCGCCGCTGCATCACGTGGCGATGCCTGACAGTATGTCCAGCTCGCCCCTGGTGGCGGCCCTTGACCCGCGGGTGGATGAGCAAGTGGTGCAGGACCAGATGCAGACGACGGTGGAACCTGAGCCTGCGGCTGAGCCGGAGCAGCCGATGGCCGAGGAGCCCGCCGCCGACGCGCCGCCCGACCCCCTTGACCCGGACGAACACCCCCACGACTTGAGCAGGGCGCGCCCCTGAATGCAAAAACGGGCAGATCCCCAAAGGATCTGCCCGTTTTTTGTTACGCCGTTTATGCTTTAAAAGTCGTCGTCTTTGTCGAAGCGCCGCGCTTCACGCTGCAGCTGATACACAAAACGCTCAACCTGGCGCTGCACCAGGCCGCTCATGTTGTGGAAGCGCACACCGGCGAACGTGGTGTTGATCTTATCTTCGAAGTGCAGATAGCGCAGTTCCACGGCGGTGGTCATGCTGCCAAAGGGCAGTGCGGCGACGAAGCGGTCGTAGACCTGGCCCAGTTGCAGGCGTTCGGAAATGTCGCCTTCAAAGCGCAACTTGCAGCCGGTGGCGGAAATATCCAGCAATTTGCCGCTGACCGGCGCCTTGAGTTTTTCGCCACCCAGTTCGATATTGACCAGTTGTGCCAGTTTCAGCGCGGCCCGGAAGGCGTTGCGACGCTGGTGGTAGACCACTTCGTTCGGCAGGCTGCCGGTGTAGATGCGGTGGCCGTCTTTTTCGCTGGTGGTCAGGCTGCCGTTGCTTTCCCAGGCGACGCGTACGCCATCGTGGAAGCCTTCGATGCGAAAGGGCTCGCCGTTTTCGAGGTGGCGCTCGCCGTCGCGCGGGATCATTTCATCCAGCGCCAGGGTACCGCGTTCACGGTTGACGTCCACCAGATAGCTCTGGAAGCGTTGGCTGCGCTCATGGAAGGTGATGATCAACGGATCATGACTGTCTTGCAGCATCCGCAAGGTGCCGGCGATTTCCAGAGGCGTGGTGAGCACCTTGGGTGGCTGCGGAGCATCTTCCGCATTAAGGGCGTTGAACACGGTTCTTCCATCTCCAGACAAAGTACGACTGCACGCAGAACCGGCATTTTGCCAGCATCTTGCACGCCTTGGATAGGCCGCGCTGTAAACCGGTGTCAGGCTTGGCTGCGGGTGCTTGGCTTGACCAGACGCGAGGTGGAGCCTTGTGCGTTATACAGGGCTGGAGGCTCCCCGCCGTGCAGTATACGCAACTGGTTGGCCGTCGTAGCTTGCTGAAGCTGGATCGACTGACCGTTATGCAGGTTGGCTTCCTGGCACTGGGCGAGCAATTGAGTGAGTTCTTTGCTCTGGGAGAGCAGTTGGTCGCCGACCGAGGAGTGGCTGGCCAGTTGAGCCAGGCCGTCGTGGTCTGCCGGCAGGCCAAGGCTGATGAGGATTTGGCTGCGTTTCTTGCCGTGCTGTTCCAGCAGGACAATCAACGACTGCTTGCGCGCCAGGATTTCTTCCAGCAGCGGCATGTCCCGGCCATAGAGGGCCAGGGATTCTTCTTTGAGCAGCTCGAGCAATTGTTGCGTCGGCGCTAGATCATCAATGATCAGTTGCAGCAAATTTTCGTCGTGATGCATGGCTGGCCTTGGGGTTTAAGCGTCCAAAAGCCCTGCGCAGGCATTTGCCTAGCGCTCGGCTTCGAAATTAAGCAGCTTGCTGGCTACACGGTTGCTGTCGACTGTATAGCTGCCATCGGCGATTGCCTGTTTCAATTCGGCCACACGGGCTTTATTGACCACCGGTTGATCGCGCAGCGAGTCAGTGACCTTCTGCAACTGTTGAGCCTCATTGCTCAGGTGTACGGATTCCCCGCTCTGGCTGGCACTTGCCTGTTCTGCCTTGGCGGGCAGTGGCTGGGCCTTGGCTTCGACGCTTTCTTTGGCACCGGTAGTGCGCGTAGAGCCTGACGTCGACGGGGTGTTATTCAAACGTGTGAAATCGATGACCATGATAAAAAAACCTCTGGGTATTTGGACGCTTGCCATGTTTTCGGCAATACCCGGACGAACTTTAGGCGCGAATGACAATAAATCTGCGCAGAGAATACTTCGCACACAGTGTAGGAAAACCTGGCGTCCTGTACCAGCAATCTATAGCGCCACCTCGACTTGGCCGGGCGCCGTGACCCGCGCCTTGATCACACGATTGGAATTGAGGTTCTTTACCCGAATCTGTTCACTCATGCCTCCGTTGGACAAGGCTTCACCCGGCATTTTCACGTTCAGAGTGCCGCTGCTGGCGGAAATCACCACCTGGTCGCCCTTGCGAATCACCTCGGCCTGTTCCAGGTGTACCAGGGTAATGACTTGGTCGGTGACCACTGGTCGGGTCAATTTTTGCCCGAGCGCCTGATCGAGCGACGTCAGGTAGCCCTGGTTGATCTGGCTGATATCGCGTTCGCGCAGCACGACGTCCTCGAAACCGATGATGCTGGTGCGTTTCAGCGGCCGGGCAACCACCACCACATCGCGGTACAACTTGACCTGAGCCGGCACGAACACTGTCCAGGGCGAGGCGCCGTCGCAGCGTACGCGCACCGTCACGCGGCCGATGGGTTGGGCGGGGCTTTCCAGGGTTGCTGTCAATTCCTTGTCGCACATGGGCATGCGCAGGCGCGGGTCCAGCGGGTTGACCTGGATTTCATAACGCCCCGGTGTCTGTGTGGTTGCCAGATAATCTTCTACAGTGAACTCAAGAAAGCCCTGAGTGACGCCGATAAGGAGATCAGGCAAGGTGACGTTGTCTGCGCGGGCCGTGGCGCCCATGCACACAGCAAGCAGCGCCACCGAGACGCAGAGCCATCTGCGATACCGTGGGAACCTGGGGCGTCGGGAAACTGTCGTTTTAATGTCCATGGCCAGTAAATAGCAAAGCTCGTGCCGTTTAGTGTCGGGTGCGCGTCGCACCTCAAAGGTTTTAGCGTAGGAGTCTGGGCATGGCAGGTGTAATGGATTCAGTAAACCAGCGCACACAGCTGGTAGGGCAGAATCGCCTGGAGTTGCTGCTGTTTCGTCTGGACGGCAAGCAGCTGTATGGCATCAACGTGTTCAAGGTGCGGGAAGTGCTGCAATGCCCCAAGCTGACGATCATGCCCAAATCCAGCCCGGTGGTGTGTGGGGTGGCTAACATTCGGGGTGCGACCATCCCGATTCTTGACCTCGCGCTGGCGACGGGGTCGGCAGGTTTGCAGGACCGCGAAAACCCGTTCGTGATCATTACCGAATACAACACCAAGACCCAGGGCTTCCTGGTGCGCTCGGTGGAGCGCATCGTCAACATGAACTGGGAAGAGATCCATCCGCCGCCCAAGGGCACCGGCCGCGATCACTACCTGACGGCGGTGACGCGGGTGGATAATCAGTTGGTGGAAATCATCGACGTGGAGAAGATCCTCGCCGAAGTGGCCCCGACCTCCGAGAGCATTTCGGTCGGTGTGGTGGATGCCGAGACGGCACACAAGGCGGTGTCACTGCGTGTGCTCACGGTGGATGACTCCTCGGTGGCGCGCAAACAGGTGACCCGTTGCCTGCAGACCGTCGGTGTGGATGTGGTGGCGCTCAACGATGGCCGCCAGGCGTTGGATTACCTGCGCAAGCTGGTGGAGGAAGGCAAGAAACCGGAAGAAGAATTCTTGATGATGATTTCCGACATCGAGATGCCGGAAATGGACGGTTATACTCTCACGGCCGAGATACGCAGCGATCCACGTATGCAGAAATTGCATATCGTCCTGCATACTTCATTGTCAGGTGTATTCAACCAGGCGATGGTCAAGAAGGTCGGTGCCGATGACTTCCTGGCCAAATTCCGGCCTGATGACCTGGCATCCCGGGTAGTTGACCGGATCAAGGCAGCAGATCACGGCTAGGGCTTTTTTCCCTGGCGGTCATACGATTTTAGAGGCGGTATCAGTGTCGACAGGTAATTTGGATTTTGAGCAGTTCCGGGTATTCCTGGAAAAGGCCTGTGGCATATTGCTTGGTGAAAACAAGCAATACCTGGTGTCCAGCCGTCTCAACAAGCTGATGGAACAGCAGGGTATCAAGTCCCTGGGCGAGTTGGTCCAGCGGATCCAGGGCCAGCCTCGCGGCGGCCTGAAAGAGATGGTGGTCGACGCCATGACCACCAATGAAACCCTGTGGTTTCGCGACACCTATCCGTTCGAGGTGCTCAAGAGCAAAGTGCTGCCCGAGGCCATCAAGGCCAGTCCGGGCCAGCGTTTGCGCATCTGGTCGGCGGCCTGCTCTTCGGGGCAGGAACCGTATTCGATCTCGATGTCCATCGATGAGTTCGAACGGACCAACATGGGCCAGTTGAAGGCCGGCGCGCAAATTGTCGCCACCGACCTGTCCGGCACCATGCTCACCAACTGCAAGACCGGTGAGTACGACAGCCTGGCGCTGGGCCGTGGGTTGTCCCAGGAGCGCCTGCAACGTTACTTCGAGCCCAAAGGGGCCGGACGTTGGGCGATCAAGGCGCCGATCAAGAACCGCGTGGAGTTTCGTTCGTTCAACCTGCTCGACAGCTACGCCAGTTTGGGCAAGTTCGACATGGTGTTTTGCCGCAATGTGCTGATCTACTTTTCCGCCGAGGTGAAGAAAGACATCCTGTTGCGCATCCATGGCACCCTCAAGCGCGGCGGCTACCTGTTCCTTGGTGCGTCCGAGGCGCTGAATGGCTTGCCGGATCATTTCCAGATGGTGCAGTGCAGCCCGGGCATCATCTACCAGGCTAAATAAGCCGTCGTACCAGTCAAAATGTGGGAGGGGGCTTACCCCCTCCCACATTTTTTTTGCGGCAAGTTTCGAACGAGCGGCAACTCCCCATTGCCGCTTTACTGGCACCACGCGGAAACCGATTGCCGCTTTTCTGGCATTGCCGCCGGCAAGCACCTCGCAAACCCTTGGTATACGGGCCTTCGAAGAATTGGCATGCGCCTTGCTATAGCCCTGTTAACGAACAGCAGGTCAGCCTAAAGGTTTCCGCCATGAGCATCAGCTTCGATAAAGCGCTCGGTATCCACGAACAAGCCCTGGGCTTCCGCGCCCAGCGTGCCGAAGTCCTGGCCAACAACATTGCCAACGCCGACACCCCGAACTACAAGGCTCGGGACCTGGACTTCTCCGCCGTGCTCGCCGCACAGCAGGACAAGACCAAGAACGGCACCTTCGCCCTGAACATGACCAACAGCCGTCATATCGAAGCGCAAGGCCTGAGCAGTGGTGACGAGTCGTTGCTGTATCGCACGCCGATGCAGCCGTCGATCGACCAGAACACCGTCGACGCCCAGCTGGAGCAATCGGCCTACGCCGAGAACTCGGTGAACTTTCAGGCCAGCTTTACCCTGCTCAACAGCAAATTCAAAGGGCTGATGTCAGCCCTGCGTGGAGAGTAAGCCATGTCCCTGTCCAGTGTTTTCAATATTGCCGGTAGTGGCATGAGTGCCCAGACCACGCGCCTCAACACCGTCGCCAGTAACATCGCCAACGCCGAGACCGTGTCTTCGAGCATTGACCAGACCTACCGCGCCCGTCACCCGGTGTTCGCCACCATGTTCCAGGCCGGCCAGAACGGTGGCAGCGATTCGCTGTTCCAGGAGCAGGACGCCGCCGGCAAAGGCGTGCAGGTGCTCGGCGTGGTCGAAGACCAGAGCAACCTTGAAGCGCGTTATGAGCCCAATCACCCGGCGGCGAACGAAAAAGGCTACGTGTACTACCCGAACGTCAACGTGGTCGAGGAAATGGCAGACATGATTTCCGCCAGCCGTTCGTTCCAGACCAACGCGGAAATGATGAACACCGCCAAAACCATGATGCAGAAGGTCCTGACCCTGGGTCAGTGATAAGGGGCGCCAATAATGGCCATCGTTGATACGTCTACCAACACGGCAGTCCAGGACCTTTTCAATTCCAAGGTCAAGACTGCAACGGACAACAGCAGCCTGGGTGACGCTTCCAAGGCCGCGACGGGCAACCAGTCGCTGGGCAAGGACGCGTTCCTGCAGCTGCTGGTGACCCAACTGAAAAACCAGAACCCGCTGTCGCCCCAGGACAACGGTGCCTTCGTGGCCCAGCTGGCGCAGTTCAGCAGCCTGGAAGGCATCAATACCCTGAACGATTCGGTGAACAACATCTCCAGCAACTTCAGCTCCTCGCAGGCGCTGCAGGCTTCGTCGCTGGTGGGGCGTTCGATCATCACCCAGACCGACAAGGCACTGGTGGATACCAGCAAGAGCATGACCGGTTCGGTGGCGGTGACAGCGGCGACCGGCAACGTCGCCGTGAAGATCACCGACAAAGACGGCAACGTGGTGCGCACTCTCGATCTGGGTGCTCAGAACGCTGGTACGTCGGACTTTATCTGGGATGGCAAGAACGACAACGGCGAGGTCGCGCCAGCCGGCACCTACACCTTTGCGGCCACGACCAAGAATGACAAGGGCGACTCCGTGGCCCTGGCGACTTCGCTGCCGGCAACGGTGACCAGCGTGACGTTGAGCAAGACCGGCGGCGAAATGCTGCTGAACCTTGCAGGTGGCATGGGCAGCGTGAAGCTGTCGCAAATTCAGACTATTGGTACATAGAGCCGGCTAGATACGGCAGAGGGAGAGAAACATGTCTTTTAACATCGGCCTTAGCGGCCTCTATGCGGCCAACAAACAGCTGGACGTGACCGGTAACAACATTGCCAACGTCGCGACCACTGGCTTCAAGTCGTCCCGTGCGGAATTCGCCGACATCTACGCGGCGTCCAAGCTGGGCACCGGCCAGAACAGCATCGGCAATGGCGTGAACCTGGCGGCGGTGTCCCAGCAGTTCACTCAGGGTGACGTCAACGGCAGCGGCGGCATTCTGGACATGGCGATCCAGGGCGGCGGCTTCTTCGTGCAGAAGGGCAGCGACGGTTCGCTGGAGTACACCCGCAGTGGTGCCTTCCGTGCCGACAAGGACGGCTTCATCACCAACAACACCGGCACCTCGCGCCTGCAAGGCTACGCGGCGGATGAAGACGGCAAAATCATCAAGGGCGGCCTGACCGACCTGCAACTGAACCTGTCGAACCTGCCGCCGAAGGCGTCCACCAAAGTCGACTCCACCAGCAACCTGAACTCCTCGGAGCCGGTGATCGACCAGACGCTCAAGCCGTTCGATCCCTCCGATACCAGCACGTTCACCACTCAGTACAGCACCACCTTGTATGACTCCCAGGGCAATGCGCACCCCATGGTGCAATACCTGGTGAAAACCGACGGCAACAAGTGGAACGCCTACACACTGATTGACGGTCGCAACCCGAACGGTTCGTCGCCAACGGGCGGTACCCCGCCTACGCCGCCTGTAGCGTCGACCTTGACCTTTGACGGCGCTGGCAAGCTGTCGAGCATTGTCACCGGGGGGAGCTCCAGCACCACCCTGACCCTGACCGGTTGGGTGCCCGGTACTGTGACCAACGGTGTATGGAAGGCAAACGGCGCGGATGCCAACCCTACGGGTATCGCCATCAATATGGCGAACATCACCCAGTACAACTCGGCCACCTACCGTAACCCACCGATCACCGACGGCTATGCCACCGGTCAGATCACCGGCCTGAAAATCGACGGCAACGGCGTCATGTTCGCCACGTTCAGCAACCAGCAGAGCAAGGCCATCGGCCAGATCTCCCTGGCCAGCTTCAACAACGAACAGGGCCTGCAGCCTGCCGGCAGTACCACCTGGAGAGAGACGTTCGCCTCGGGCCAGCCGGGTTACGACACCCCGCAATCCGGTACCTTGGGGTCGATCGTGGCCAACTCCCTGGAGAACTCCAACGTCAACCTGACCAACGAGCTGGTGGACCTGATCAAGGCCCAGAGCAACTATCAGGCGAACGCCAAGACCATCTCCACCCAGAGCACCATCATGCAGACCATCATTCAGATGACCTGATGCCTTAGGTGCCCGATAAAAAACCCTCGTTTGAGGGTTTTTTTTTACCTTTCAATCGACTCAAGCGCCAATTCTCACCGCCCGGCCAATCGCAAGCTGACAACGATCGGTTGGAACGCCTTCGACCTGTTTCGCCACCCATCGTGCCTGGGGCCGCTGAGCCTGTGTTGATGGGGAAGAAGGTATGGACGGTGTAAGGGCGGTGGGCGGCGGCCATAAGGTCGGGGGCGTGCGTTTCGATCCAGCAGGGGCGGGGTACTCCCTGAGGGGGAAAGCGCCGACAGACATTCCCAAACAAGATCCGACGGCCGATAAAGACACCGTCGTGAAACTGCTCAAGGCACTTGAAGATGCGCAGATGACCGGCAAGGACCAGACGGTTCGGGACCTGCGCGACAAGCTCAAGGATATTCGCGAGCAATTGGGTGACGAGAAGCTCAGGCAGATACTTGAGCAACTCAAAGAAGAAAGGCTGCGCAGCTGGATCGAGCTGTTAAAGAAGCTGTTTCCTGATTTGTTTCCAGATACACCTTCGCCTTCACCGTCTCCGCAGCCATCGCCAGGTGGTGGTGGTGGTGGTGGTGGCGGCGGCGGGGCTAGGCCCAACCCAAACCATTTCGGTCCCCGCGAGCCCATGAGTAATCTGCCGATTACCGAGGGGGCCAGACACTTCAATTACACGCCTGACCAGAGTAATCCAGGGAAAAAACCCGAGAACATTTGGAGTGGATTCAGCCAGGGGCCGGATGGCAACTGCGTCACTGTTTCAGCGATAAAGGGGGCGATGATGAAGTTTGGGCAGAAGCCCACCGACGTTTTCCGCGAGGTCACGGAAACGGGAGAGGGTTATAAGGTGAAAATGCGCGATGGATTCGAACTGTATTTATCCAGGAGCGAATTGCAGCAGGCGGCGAGATACGCGCAGTTCAAAGGGGATAATCCCGCCATGATGACCGACGCCAACTTCATGTTCGCAGCGAGTGCCAAGCGTGCGCAGATGGAGGGCAACGGTTTGGATGATCACCCCCTCGAGGCGAGAAAGAGTTTTGCCCATGCGATGCAAAGCTTGAACAACGGCGAAATACCTCATGAGGCATTGGACCGTCTGGGGCTCAAAGGCCTCTATCGGCAATCTTCAAGTAGTGAGCTTGCGAGCGGCAAGCTTGGGGTGGTGGCCTACGATCGCCACTCAATGGCGGTCATCGACGGACGGGTGGAATTGTGGGGGCGACGAGGCGGCTCGCCAAAGCAGGGGGTGGCGTACGCCTTTCTCTAGGCGACAAACGAAAAAGCCAGATATCCCCCCTTGCAGTGGGCTATCTGGCTTTTTCAATCACGGGCGGCGTACGCCCGCAATCCGCTCAGCTTATTGGCAAGCTTCGCAATCCGGCTCGTCAATCGCGCAGGCTTTTGGTACTGGCGCCGGACCGGCTGGAGCAGCCAGGACCGAATCATCACCGTGGTTGCCGCTGGATACAGCGTTCAGCTTACCGGTGTTGATGGTCGACTTCTCGGTGCTGGTCGCGGCCAGGGCACGGAGGTAATAAGTGGTTTTCAGGCCACGGTACCAAGCCATGCGGTAGGTCACGTCGAGCTTCTTGCCCGAAGCGCCGGCGATGTACAGGTTCAGGGACTGCGCCTGGTCGATCCACTTCTGACGACGGCTGGCGGCGTCAACAATCCACTTGGTGTCCACTTCGAACGCAGTCGCGTAGAGCTCTTTGAGCTCTTGCGGGATGCGCTCGATCTGCTGCACGGAACCGTCGTAGTACTTGAGGTCGTTGATCATCACCGAGTCCCACAGGCCACGGGCTTTCAGGTCGCGAACCAGGTACGGGTTGATCACGGTGAATTCGCCCGACAGGTTCGATTTCACATACAGGTTCTGGTAGGTCGGTTCGATCGACTGCGACACGCCAGTGATGTTGGCGATGGTCGCGGTCGGTGCGATGGCCATGATGTTGGAGTTACGAATACCTTTCTGCACACGGGCACGTACCGGCGCCCAGTCCAGGGTTTCGTTCAGGTCAACGTCGATGTACTTCTGGCCACGCTGCTCGATCAGGATCTGTTGCGAATCCAGCGGCAGGATGCCCTTGGACCACAGCGAGCCCTGGAACGTCTCGTAGGCGCCGCGCTCGTCGGCCAGGTCGCAGGACGCCTGGATCGCGTAGTAGCTGACCGCTTCCATGGACTTGTCGGCGAACTCGACCGCCGCATCCGAACCGTACGGAATGTGCTGCAGGTACAAAGCGTCCTGGAAGCCCATGATGCCCAGACCGACCGGACGGTGCTTGAAGTTGGAGTTCTGCGCCTGCGGCACCGAGTAGTAGTTGATGTCGATCACGTTATCAAGCATGCGAACTGCGGTGTTGACGGTGCGTTCCAGCTTGGCGGTGTCCAGCTTGCCGTTGACGATGTGGTTCGGCAGGTTGATCGAGCCCAGGTTGCAAACGGCGATCTCGTCCTTGTTGGTGTTCAAGGTGATCTCGGTGCACAGGTTCGAGCTGTGGACCACGCCCACGTGCTGCTGCGGGCTGCGCAGGTTGCATGGGTCCTTGAAGGTCAACCATGGGTGGCCGGTTTCGAACAGCATGGAGAGCATTTTGCGCCACAGGTCTTTGGCCTGGATGGTCTTGAACAGCTTGATCTTGCCAGGGTACTGGGCCAGGGCCTCGTAGTACTCGTAGCGCTCTTCGAAGGCCTTGCCGGTCAGGTCGTGCAGGTCCGGCACTTCGGAAGGCGAGAACAGGGTCCATTGGCCGTCATCGAAGACGCGCTTCATGAACAGGTCGGGGATCCAGTTGGCGGTGTTCATGTCGTGGGTACGACGACGGTCATCACCGGTGTTCTTGCGCAGCTCGATGAACTCTTCAATGTCCATGTGCCAGGTTTCCAGGTAGGCACACACCGCGCCTTTGCGCTTGCCGCCCTGGTTGACCGCTACGGCGGTGTCGTTCACGACTTTGAGGAAGGGTACGACGCCCTGGGACTTGCCGTTGGTGCCCTTGATGTACGAACCCAACGCACGAACCGGCGTCCAGTCGTTACCCAGGCCACCGGCGAATTTGGACAGCATGGCGTTGTCGTGGATCGCGTGATAGATGCCCGACAGGTCATCCGGCACGGTGGTCAGGTAGCAGCTCGACAGCTGTGGACGCAGGGTGCCGGCGTTGAACAGCGTCGGGGTCGACGACATGTAGTCGAAGGACGACAGCAGGTTGTAGAACTCGATCGCACGGTCTTCCTTGTGCTTCTCTTCGATCGCCAGGCCCATGGCCACGCGCATGAAGAACACCTGCGGCAGTTCGAAGCGGATGCCGTCCTTGTGGATGAAGTAACGGTCGTACAGGGTTTGCAGGCCCAGGTAGGTGAACTGCTGGTCACGCTCGTGGTTGATCGCCTTGCCGAGTTTTTCCAGGTCGAAGGTGGCCAGGACCGGGTTCAGCAATTCGAATTCGATACCCTTGGCGATGTAGGCAGGCAGGGCCTTGGCGTACAGGTCGGCCATTTCGTGGTGGGTGGCGCTGTCGGCCACGCCGAGGAAGCCCAGGCCTTCGGCGCGCAGGGTGTCCATCAGCAGGCGCGCGGTGACGAACGAGTAGTTCGGCTCACGCTCCACCAGGGTACGGGCGGTCATCACCAGGGCGGTGTTGACGTCGGTCAGGGCCACGCCGTCGTACAGGTTCTTCAGGGTTTCGCGCTGGATCAGGTCACCGTCGACTTCTTCCAGGCCTTCGCAGGCCTCGGTGATGATGGTGTTCAGGCGGCCCAGGTCCAGCGGCGCAAAGCTGCCGTCGGCCAGGGTGATACGGATCGATGGGTGAGCTTGCACGGCTTCGGCGGCCGGGGCGTGCACGGCACGCTCCTTGGCGCGCGAGTCGCGGTAGATCACGTAGTCACGGGCGACTTTCTGCTCGCCGGCACGCATCAGGGCCAGTTCGACCTGGTCCTGGATTTCTTCGATGTGGATGGTGCCGCCCGATGGCATGCGACGTTTGAAGGTGGCGGTGACTTGTTCGGTCAGACGGGCAACGGTGTCGTGGATGCGCGACGAAGCGGCAGCGTTGCCGCCTTCAACTGCAAGGAACGCTTTGGTGATGGCGACGGTGATTTTGTCATCGGTGTAAGGAACGACAGTGCCGTTGCGCTTGATCACGCGCAGTTGACCAGGTGCGGTGGCGGACAGATCCATATTCGAATCAGCGGCCTGCGGCACGGAGCCCTGCGGGTTCTCGCGAGTTGTGTCGGTTTGCATGGGGGGTTGTCTCCACGTTCTATATTTGATTGCGAGTGCCAGGCTGGTCCTGCAACACCCGTACCGTTTTCCATATCGGGATGGAGAAACAGGTGCCATCCGCGTGAGCGGTTTGGTCTACTGAAAATCGATTGGTTCCACGCTGTGCCAGCAATAAAACGCTTGAATTTCGTGCCACTTGTGTGGTTGGGCAATTTGCTCGAAAACCCTACATGTAGGGTCTCTGTTGTCGCCGAGCTACAAGATAATGCGTTTTGGACGCCTTAGCAACGCACTAACCTGTGGATAACGCTGTGAGTAAAATGTGTATGAAAGGTAGAACTACCGTGTAGGCCGCATGACTGCTGGATTGCGCCGTTTGTCACTAAATGTTCCAAGGACCAAACAGCCCGGCGAATTTCGAAGGGCGCGAACCCTATCACAAAAAAATGCGATCACCGAATGGATTTCCCGGCTTGTGCGCAAGGGTTGGGACATGGCTACAATCGACCCTTGTTATGCCCTCAAAACATGACAGACAGGGTATGCCTGGTGAAGATCAAAATGTGGGAGGGAGCAAGTCGAATCGTCGCACCGCCCCTCCCACATTCGAACGCGCTGGCCAAAAGAATGCTTATAACAATGAGGACAGCGCATGGAGCAAGAAGCCTGGCAAATACTGATCGTCGAGGACGACGAGCGATTGGCCGAGTTGACTCGCGAGTACCTGGAGAGCAACGGCCTGTGCGTGTCGGTCGAAGGTGACGGCGCCCTGGCCGCCGCGCGGATCATCGCCGAGCAGCCGGACCTGGTGATCCTCGACCTGATGCTGCCCGGCGAAGACGGCCTGAGCATCTGCCGCAAGGTGCGCGAGCGCTATGACGGCGTGATCCTGATGCTGACCGCGCGCACCGACGACATGGACCAGGTGCTGGGCCTGGACCTGGGCGCCGACGACTATGTGTGCAAACCCGTGCGTCCACGGCTGTTGCTGGCGCGCATCCAGGCATTGTTGCGGCGCAGTGAGCCGACCGAGCCTGCGGCGGTGGAACAGCTGCGCCGCCTGCAATTCGGCCCGTTGGTGGTGGACAACGCTTTGCGCGAAGCCTGGCTGCACGACGGCGGCATCGAATTGACCAGCGCCGAATTCGATCTTTTATGGCTGCTGGTGGCAAACGCCGGGCGCATCCTGTCCCGCGAAGAAATCTTTATCGCCTTGCGCGGCATCGGCTATGACGGCCAGGACCGCTCCATTGATGTGCGCATCTCGCGTATTCGCCCCAAAATCGGCGACGACCCGATCCACCCGCGGCTGATCAAGACCATCCGCAGCAAAGGCTACCTGTTCGTCCCCGAAGCCGCCGCCGACATGCCCCTGTGAACTCGATCTTCCTGCGCATCTACGGCGGCATGTGCGCGGCGCTGATCCTGGTGGCGTTGCTCGGCGTACTGGCGCTGCACTTGCTCAACGAAGTGCGCAGTGGACAGTATCGCGAGCGCCTGGCCCACGGCACCTTCGCCTTGATGGGCGACAACCTGCAGCCCATGAGTGCCATCGAACGCCAGCGCGCGTTGGCGGTATGGGAACGTTTGCTGGGGATTCCCCTGGAGTTGCGCACCCTCACCGATGCGCAGTTGGACCTGTCGCAGCGTACCCGCCTGCAACGTGGCCAGGTGCTGGTGGAGCAGACGGGCCCCCACGCCGCGCGCGTGTTGCGTCTGGTCAGCGATAAGGAACCGTGGGTGCTCACCGGCGAAGTGCAACAGATCAGCGAACAACTGGCCCGTGCGACGATTTACCTGTTGGCCGACGAATTGGTGCGCTTTCCCATGGCTGAGCAGCCGCAACGCCTGGCCGATATAAAGGACGCCAAGGGGTTTGGGTTCGACATGCATTTGTTGACGCTCGACCAGGCCGATATGGATGAGGATCAACGTCGGCGCGTGGCGGAAGGCGACACCGTGATGGCCCTGGGCAAGGGCGGCGATTCGATCCGCGTGTTCGCCGGCATGGTCGGCACGCCCTGGGTGCTGGAGCTCGGCCCGCTGTATCAGATGAACCCGTACCCGCCGCAATGGCTGATCCTGATCGCCTTGATCGGCCTGACTCTCATCGGGTTGATCGTCTATCTATTGGTGCGTCAGTTGGAGCGCCGGCTGCGCGGCCTGGAAGCCGCCGCCACGCGTATCGCCAAAGGCAACCTGGAAGTGCGCGTACCGGCCCGAGGCGCTGATTCTGTCGGGCGTTTGGCGGCGGCGTTCAATGGCATGGCCGAGCACTTGCAGCAATTGCTGGCGATCCAGCGTGAATTGGTGCGCGCGGTGTCCCACGAACTGCGCACCCCCGTGGCGCGCCTGCGTTTCGGCCTGGAGATGATCGGCGACGCCGCCACCCCCGAGGCGCGGCGCAAGTACCTTGAAGGCATGGACAACGATATCCAGGACCTCGACGGCCTGGTGGATGAAATGCTCACCTATGCAAGGCTGGAGCAGGGCGCGCCGGCGCTGGATTTCCAGCGGGTCGACCTTGATGCATTGCTCGATCAGGTCATCGGCGAATTGTCGCCACTGCGGCCACAGGTGACGGTCGCCCGGGGTATTTGCCTGTCATCGGCCCACTGGGACGACGCCTGGGTTGACGCCGAGCCGCGCTACCTGCATCGGGCCCTGCAAAACCTGGTGAGCAACGCCATGCGTCACGCCCAGGGGCAGGTGCTGATCAGCTATCAAGTGGGGCAGGTGCGCTGCCGCATCGATGTGGAAGACGACGGCCCCGGCGTGCCGGAGAGTGCCTGGGAGCGAATTTTCACGCCGTTCCTGCGCCTCGATGACAGCCGCACCCGCGCCTCCGGCGGGCATGGCCTGGGCTTGTCGATTGTGCGGCGGATTATTTACTGGCATGGCGGGCGGGCGTTGATCGGCAAGAGCAATAATCTGGGCGGGGCTTGCTTCAGCCTGAGTTGGCCCAGGGATCAAGAGAAACCCTGACACCGCCCGATGGCGGTCTATCAAGCACCGACCGCCACCAGGCTCAACAACTGCTCCCCATCCACCGCAAACTGCCCCACCAACTCCTTGCCATGGCACCACTCGGCAGACAGGTCCGTCAGCAACCGCAACCGCACGTGACCGGTGTCGGACCACTCCAGCACCTCGGCATGCTCAAAGTAAAAGCGCTTCCGCACAATCGGATACAGCGCCTTGAACAGGCTTTCCTTGACCGAAAACGTCAACGTCACCAGCCGCGCGATCTGCTCACGCGGCACGCAGGCCATGCGCAGCAGCTCATCGGCGGTGAGGATTTCGCCGGCCAGGCGCTCCGCCCGTTCCAGTGTCAGTACATTTTCAAGGTCCATCCCCAGCCCGCGCCACTGCGCCTTGTGCCCGACAATCGCGGCGGCATGCCCGGTGCTGTGGGTGATCGAACCACTGATGTGCAAGGGCCACACCGGTGCACGGTCTTCGCCGATCGCGGGGATGCAGTCCAGGTGATCGAGCTGTTGCAGTGCCGCGCGAGCACAGACTCGGCCGGCGAGAAACTCGGCCTGACGCTTGGCCACCGAGCGCTGGATGCTGGCCGGTGGCGGCACGGCGCTGCGCTGGAAGTCCCCTGCGGTTAATAAGGCCGGGTCGAAGCGGGTGCTGAGAAACACTGTGCCAGGCAAAGGTTCGGGCAATGGCCAGTGGGCGTCGAGTGGGGTGCAGCAAGCGGGTAGGGGCGTCATGGGCGGTATTTTGCCGAGTTGAGGCGCCTGCGGATAGCCCACAGCGCTTGGGCGCCCGTTCAGGGGGAGTTCAGGGGCGTTTGCGTAGGCTGGTCGCAACAGCCCAAACGCGTATGAGGTAACACACCATGACTGCGATCAAAAAGCTGATGTTGGCCTTGACCCTGCTCAGCGCCACCGCCGGGGCCCAGGCCTCGGAAGGTGCCTTCGCCGAGTTCGGCAGGGAGAAAACCAAGAAAACCAGTAGCCTGATCCAGCGTGTGAGCTTCGAAGATGCTGGCAGTCAGCCCATGCCTTGGGGTCAATCCCTGGGCCTCACGACCTCGCAGCCAACCTACCGCGTCGGTTATGAACACCTGACGGGTCAGTTCAATGGCATTAAACTGCGCCCGCAAGACCTGCAGGGCCGCTATGATGTCCCTCTGTCGGACAGTTGATCTGCTTTGGAGAGCCTTATGAAATTGCTGGTGGTGGAAGATGAGGCGCTGCTGCGTCATCACCTGTTTACCCGCCTGACCGACAGCGGCCATGTGGTCGAGGCCGTGGCCAATGCCGAAGAGGCCCTGTACCAGACCGGCCAATTCAACCACGACCTGGCGATCATCGACCTGGGCCTGCCCGGCATGGGCGGCCTGGACCTGATCCGCCAGTTGCGCACCCAGGCCAAGACGTTCCCGATCCTGATCCTCACCGCGCGCGGTAACTGGCAGGACAAGGTTGAGGGCCTGGCCGCCGGCGCCGACGACTATGTGGTCAAGCCGTTCCAGTTCGAAGAGCTGGAGGCGCGGATGAACGCCTTGCTGCGTCGCTCCAGCGGTTTCACCCAGTCGACCATCGTCGCCGGGCCGTTGCTGCTGGACCTCAACCGCAAGCAGGCGTCCCTCGACGAAGAGCCGCTGGCGTTGACCGCCTACGAATACCGCATCCTTGAATACCTGATGCGCCATCATCAGCAGGTCGTCGCCAAGGACCGCTTGATGGAGCAGCTCTACCCCGATGACGACGAGCGTGATCCGAATGTCATTGAAGTACTGGTCGGCCGCCTGCGTCGCAAGCTGGAGGGGCCGTCCGGGTTCAAGCCGATCGACACCGTGCGCGGCCTGGGCTACCTGTTCAATGAGCGCTGCCGTTGATTCGCTCGTTACGCGTGCGCTTGATGCTGGCGGCCGCCACCCTGGCCGTGCTGTTTATGCTGGGCTTGTTGCCCGCGATGCAAGGCGCGTTCAGCCTGGCGCTGCAGGATTCAATCGAGCAGCGCCTGGCGTCGGACGTGACCACCCTGATTTCCGCCGCACGGGTCGAAAACAACCGCCTGCTGATGCCGGCGCAATTGCCGGACGAGCGCTTCAACCTCGCCGACAGCCGGCTGCTCGGTTATATCTACGACCGTGAAGGGCACTTGGTGTGGCGCTCGCGCGCGACCCGTGAAGAAAACATCAACTACAAACCGCGCTATGACGGTCGCGGCAATGAGTTTGCGCGAATCCGTGAGGCCGACGGTCAGGAATTCTTCGTCTATGACGTCGAGGTGCGGTTGCTCGGCGGCAAGAGCGCTGCATTCAGCATCGTGGCCCTGCAACCGGTGCGCGAATACCAGTTGACCCTCGAAGGCCTGCGCGAAAACCTCTATTTGGGTTTCGGCGCGGCGTTGCTGGTGCTGCTGACCTTGCTGTGGCTGGGCCTGACCTGGGGGCTGCAAGCCCTGCGGCGTTTGAGCCAGGAGCTGGACCAGATCGAGGGAGGGACCCGTGAAAGTCTCTCCGAGCAACATCCTCGTGAATTGCTGCGCCTCACCGGTTCCCTCAACCGCCTGTTGCACAGCGAGCGTGAACAACGGGCGCGCTACCGCGACTCCCTCGACGACCTGGCCCACAGCCTGAAAACCCCGCTTGCCGTGTTGCAGGGCGTGAGCGAAGACATGGCCCAGCGCCCCGAAGACCGCGATCAGGCGTGGGTGCTGCAAGCGCAGATCGAACGCATGAGCCAGCAGATCAGCTACCAGTTGCAGCGTGCCAGCCTGCGCAAAAGCGGCCTGGTGCGCCACCAGGTGCGCCTGGAACCGGTGGTGCAAAGCCTGTGCGATACGCTGGACAAGGTGTACCGCGACAAGGGCGTTTCGGTGTTTTTTGACTTGCCGCAGGAATGTGATGTGCCGATCGAGAAGGGCGCCTTGCTCGAATTGCTCGGCAACCTGCTGGAAAACGCCTACCGCCTGTGCCTGAGCGAAGTGCGCGTCAGCCTGGTGGAAAACCTTGAAGGCATCGAGTTGTGCATCGAGGATGACGGCCCCGGCGTACCGCCGGATCAGCGCGCGCGGATTCTGCAGCGCGGTGAGCGGCTGGACCGTCAGCATCCAGGGCAGGGGATCGGGCTGGCGGTGGTCAAGGATATTATCGAAAGCTACGGGGCACGGCTGACCCTGGGGGATTCACCTTTGGGTGGGGCGGCGTTCAGGATTCATTTTCCGGCTGTTTGATCCTTATTGGCTGTAATGGTCTCATCGGGGGCTTGCCCCCGATGAGGCCCGGCCAGACGACACATCTTTAACGCTCCTGCGCTCTGTAGGCTCCCGGCGTCAGCCCCGTCCACTTCTTGAACGCCCGATGAAACGCTGACGGCTCGGAAAATCCCAACTGCTCGGCGATGGCCTGCAGTGACACGTGCGCACGGCCCAAATGATAGATGGCGATATCTCGCCGCAGCTCATCCTTGAGCGCCTGAAAACTGCTGCCTTCTTCGCGCAAATGTCGTCGCAGGGTCTGCGGGCTGATATGAAGGTGCTGGGCGATGGCTTCCAGGTCCGGCCAGGGCGTGTGGTCGCGGCTGAGCAAGCGGCGTATCTGGCTGCTCAAGCTGTCGCCTTCGTCCGGGCGCGCGAGCAAGTCGGCGGGGGAGCGTTCGAGGAAGTGCTTGAGGGTGCGTTCATCCTGCAACAGCGGCAGGCTCAGGTAGCGCGCGGGAAACACAAGGCTGGTGTTCGGCGCACCGAACACCAGGGTGCAGGGAAACAGCAGGTCATATTCACTGGCGTGGGCCGGCATCGGGTAACTGAACGTGGCCTGGTGCAGACGGATGCGCTGGCCGATCAACCAACTGCCCAGGCGATGCCAGATCACCAGCAGGCATTCGCTGAGGAAGTGGTCCGGGTCCCACAATGGCGAGTCATCCAGGCTCAGGCGGGCCATATCGCCTTCGCGTGTCAGCTGCCAGCGCGGGCCTTGCGGGAATAGGCTATAAAATAACAAGCCGCGCTCCAGTGCTTTCTCCAGGGTGCGGCAGTGGATCAGCGCGTGGCACATCATGGCGAAGGTGCCGCGTTTGCTCGGGCCATCGGCGAACCCCATGTATTCGTCGTCCAGCCCCAGCCAGAGCAGTTGCAGCAGCCGGGTAAATTGTTCCGGAGCGATGCGGGCGCGGGGTTCGGCCAGCAGTTCCGGTGTGATGCCCACCTGTTGCAACAGGCCCGAAGCATCGTAACCGGCCCGACGCGCACCGCCGAGTGCGGCTCGGGCATAGTGACTGGCGATGGTACGTTCACGCATGCGAGGCCCCCGGTCCATGAAGTGGCGGATGGTAGTCACCAGCGGGAGCGGGCGACAAGGCGGATATCCGCCAAATTGTAGGACGGGATTGGGTGAGTGGGCGGAAATCCGCCACCTGACTTGGCGCATGGGAGGGTGCCTGGAAACCGCCAACCCTGATGCCTAAAGGCCTTTAGCGTTTTTGCGCAAAGTGGCACGACGTTTGCGATAAGGACTACAGCGCAGGCCTGGAGCACAGTCCTCGCAAACAACAAATCCCTCCAGTGCAGGAGGGTTCGCAATTCAAGTGTCGTGGGCAATGGCGGATATTTGCCACACGGGACGATTGAGGAACTTTGCAATGACGACTCGTCAGCCACTCTACAAATCCCTGTATTTCCAGGTGATCGTCGCAATCGTTATCGGTATTTTGCTCGGTCACTTCTACCCCCAGACCGGCGTGGCCCTCAAGCCGCTGGGTGACGGGTTTATCAAACTGATCAAAATGGTCATCGCCCCGATCATCTTCTGCACCGTTGTCAGCGGCATCGCCGGCATGCAAAGCATGAAATCGGTGGGCAAAACCGGCGGCTACGCGCTGCTCTACTTCGAAATCGTGTCCACCATTGCCCTGCTGATCGGCCTGGTTGTCGTGAACGTCGTGCAACCGGGCGCCGGCATGCACATCGATGTGGCGACGCTGGACGCCTCCAAAGTCGCGGCCTACGTGACCGCCGGTAAAGACCAGAGCATCGTCGGCTTTATCCTCAATGTGATCCCTAACACCATCGTCGGCGCGTTCGCCAACGGCGATATCCTGCAAGTGTTGATGTTCTCGGTGATCTTCGGTTTCGCCCTGCACCGCCTGGGTGCCTACGGCAAGCCGGTGCTGGACTTCATCGATCGCTTCGCCCACGTGATGTTCAACATCATCAACATGATCATGAAGCTCGCGCCGATCGGTGCCCTGGGTGCCATGGCGTTCACCATCGGTGCCTACGGTGTGGGTTCGCTGGTGCAGTTGGGCCAGCTGATGATCTGCTTCTACATCACCTGCATTCTGTTCGTGGTCGTGGTGCTTGGCGCCATCTGCCGCGCGCATGGCTTCAGCGTGTTGAAGCTGATCCGCTACATCCGTGAAGAGCTGCTGATCGTGCTGGGGACTTCGTCTTCGGAATCCGCACTGCCACGCATGCTGATCAAGATGGAGCGTCTGGGCGCGAAAAAATCCGTCGTCGGCCTGGTCATTCCGACCGGCTACTCGTTCAACCTCGACGGTACCTCGATCTACCTGACCATGGCGGCCGTGTTCATCGCTCAGGCCACTGACACCCACATGGACATCACCCACCAGATCACGCTGCTGCTGGTGCTGCTGCTGTCCTCCAAAGGCGCTGCTGGCGTGACCGGCAGTGGTTTCATCGTACTGGCTGCGACCCTGTCGGCTGTCGGCCACCTGCCGGTTGCCGGTCTGGCGCTGATCCTGGGTATCGACCGTTTCATGTCCGAGGCCCGTGCGCTGACCAACCTGGTGGGTAACGCCGTTGCCACCATCGTTGTGGCCAAGTGGGTCAAGGAACTGGACACCGACAAGCTGCAAAGCGAGCTGGCGTCCGGCGGTACCGGTATCTCCGAAACCCGCGAAATCGACGACCTGGGCGTGGCCGAAGGCCCTGCACCTACTGTCAAGTAAGTCGCTGATGGCGTGAATGCACGCTGACAGTTATCCGCAAGCGCCCCGACTGGTTCGGGGCGTTTGCTTTTGTGGCGGGGAACTTGGGTTTTTTTTGGTTTACAGTGGGCACGACATTGCTTGTGGGAGGCCTGATGGACAGTGTGGATCTGAATGTCCTGCGCAGCGTGCTGGAATGGCGTCGCGCCGGGCAGCGTGTGATGTTGTACAGCGTGGTGCAGACCTGGGGCAGCGCGCCGCGCCCGCCGGGAGCGATGCTGGCCCTGCGCGGTGACGGCGTGGTGATCGGCTCGGTGTCGGGCGGTTGCATCGAAGATGACTTGATTGCCCGACTGCAGGATGGCCGCTTGCCCGCTGACGGCCCGCCCGTGCAACTGGTGACCTACGGCGTAACGCGTGATGAGGCGGCGCGGTTTGGCCTGCCCTGCGGCGGCACCCTGCGCCTGACCGAAGAGCGTGTGGACGATTGGGCTTGGGTCGAGGCGCTGCTGGCGCGCTGTGAGAATCATCAGGTCGTCGCGCGTGAGCTGAACCTGGCCACGGGCGAGGTGACGCTGAGCGACGCAAGCAAGACCGATGTGGTGAGCTTCGACGGTGAGTGCCTGCGTGCCATCTATGGCCCACGCTGGCGCCTGCTGTTGATCGGTGCGGGGCAGCTGTCGCGTTACGTGGCGGAGATGGCGCGCCTGCTGGATTTCGAAGTGCTTATCTGTGATCCACGCGAAGAGTTCGTCTACGGCTGGGAAGAACAGCACGGCCGCTTCGTGCCGGGCATGCCCGATGAAGCGGTGCTCACGGTCCAGACCGACGAACGCACGGCCATCGTCTGCCTGACCCACGACCCGCGCCTGGACGATATGGCGTTGTTGACGGCGTTGAATTCCAGGGCTTTCTACATTGGCGCGCTGGGGTCGCGGGTCAATACTCAGAAACGCCGGCAAACCCTGGCCGCGCTGGGGTTGTCGGCCGAGGCGATTGCACGTTTGCATGGGCCGATTGGCTTGCATATCGGCAGCCATACGCCGGCGGAGATTGCGTTGTCGTTGATGGCGGAAATCGTCGCGATCAAGAACGGCGTCGCGCCAATGCAGAAAAAGCCGCTGCCGGTAGCTGCTGAGTGACGGTGACGGCGATTGTGCTGGCGGCGGGGCAGGGGAGCCGGTTTCGTGCCGAGGCGGGGGCTGATCAGGATAAATTGCTCGCGCCCTGCGTAGGTCGGGACGGCGTGACGCGGCCGGTGATCGAACAGGTACTGGTGAATCTGCCGGGCAGTATCGTGCGGCGGTGGTTGGTGACCTCGCCGGAGCGCCTGGAGGTGATTCGATTGGCCCAGGTGCATGGTTGCCAGGTTCTGCTGCTGGAATCGGCCGGTATGGGCCACAGCATCGCCGCAGCCGTTGCGGCCAGTGCTTCGGCAGACGGCTGGCTGGTGCTGCTGGGGGATATGCCGTTTATTCGATCCTCGACCATCGAGCGTGTGCTGGCCGATCCGGCAGACATCACCGTGCCGGTGTATGCCGGGCAGTATGGGCATCCGGTGGCTTTCGGTCGTGTATTGGGGCCGAAGTTGATGGCGTTGACCGGGGATCGTGGCGCGAAGCCTTTGTTTTCACAGGCGCAGGTGCGGGACGTGCAGGTGGATGATCCCGGCGTGCTGTGGGATGTGGATGTGCCGCGGCGGTTGGCGTTCAGCGCGGACTGAATGGCGGGAGGGACGGTGTGTTTGAATTTTTTGCAAGAAAAAGCCCCGCCTGATCACTCAGGCGGGGCTTTTTAGTCACTGCTGGAATCGCACGAGGGGTTTAGTCTCGTGCTTCTGTTTCCTGTGCAGCAGCTGCAGCCGCGGCTTCAGCTTCCTTGCGACGACGACGCACTTCACGTGGGTCGTTCGGTGCGCGACCGTTTTCGGTCAGGGCGCTGGCCGGTGCGGCTTCAACCACTGGCGCGACAACTTCGGCAACCACCGGCGCTTCAACCACAGGCACTGGTTCAACGACCGGAGCCGGCTCAACCACTGGCGCAGGTTCGGCAACCACGACATCAACAACCGGTGTTGGCGCTTCTTCTACCACAGGGGCAGGGGCGGGCGCTTCAACCGGAGCGGTGGGTTCGGCAGTCCATTGGAAGGCGGTCTGTTCTTCACGAACTTCTCGCACTTGCGGGGCTGCTTCTGCTTCCACAACGGCTTCCACCACTGGCTGAGGCTCAACCACAGGGGCCGGTTCAGCAGCGGCCACTTCCACTTCCGGTTGCGCTTCAGGTGCCTGGGTCACTTCCACATCCGGAACCACTGGGGCTTCGATTGGGGTAGTGGCCTCGACAACCGGTGCTTCCACGACTGGCGCTTCAACAGCCGGCGCTTCAACCTCTGGGGTTTGGGCGGCAGGTGTTTCGACAACGGCGCTTTCTTCGACAGCCGCAGTGGCGCGTTCAGCCTGCTCGTGAGCCTGGGCTTCGGCAGGTGCGCTGATGACCGAGCTGGCAACGGCGGCGGTCACGGCCAGGCCGGCAGCCAGTTCGGCGCCAGTCGGTTCGTTGGCTTGAGTTTCTGTGCTCTCGCCGGCTTCTTCCGAACCTTCGATCACATTGCCGTTGGCATCACGCTGACGCTCACGACGGTTGCTGCGACGACGCTGGCCACGGGAGCGGCGGCGTGGACGATCGCCTTCGGCGCCTTCCTGCCCGTCTTCCTGCAGTTGCTCTTCGCCGGTCAGTACTTCTTCTTCGCTGGCGGCAGCGGCTTGCTCTGCGCGTGGTTGACGCTCTTCACGCGGAGCGCGTGGTTGGCGTTCCTCGCGTGGCGCACGTTCTTCACGCGGCTGGCGAGCCGGGCGTTCTTCGGTGGCCACGGCGGCGGCAGCGGCAACAGCTGGCGCTGCGTCCAGCGGCTCGCGCAGTTCACGCACGCGTTCTTCACGCTCGCCACGTGGCTTGCGATCTTCACGCGGGGCGCGTGGGGTACGTGGTGCGCGCTCTTCACGCGGTGCGCGTTCTTCACGGGCTACGGCCGGGGTCTCTTCACGGGCTTCGCGAGGTGCACGCTCTTCACGTGGCGCGCGTTCTTCGCGAGGTGCACGCTCTTCGCGCGGCTTGCGCTCTTCGTCACGACGACCGTTGCGGTTTCGGCTCTGCTGGCGACCGTTGCGACGTTCTTCGTTGCGCGCCGGGCGTTCGGTAGCAGGTTTTTCAACCACGACCGGCGCTGCGGGCTCTTCCTTGGTGGCGAACAGGCTGACCAGCGACTTCACCAGGCCCTTGAACAGGCTTGGCTCAGGCAGGGCGGCCGGCGCGGCAACCGGCGCCGCAGGTTCAACCGGCATCGGTGCGTTGGCACGGGCAGGTGCGGTCTTCACGGCCGCTTCCTGGCGAACCAGGGTGCGGGTTGCGGCGGCTGGCTGGACTTCTTCCACTTCGGCGGCGGCCGCGGCGATTTCATAGCTGGACTGGCCGCTGTGGGCTTCCGGGCTGTCATCACGCAGGCGCTGCACTTCGAAGTGCGGTGTTTCCAGGTGATCGTTCGGCAGAATCACGATACGGGCACGGGTGCGCAGTTCGATCTTGGTGATCGAGTTGCGTTTTTCGTTGAGCAGGAACGCGGCAACCGGGATCGGCACTTGCGCGCGAACCTCGGCGGTGCGGTCTTTCAGGGCTTCTTCTTCGATCAGGCGCAGGATCGCCAGGGACAGCGATTCAACGTCACGGATGATGCCGGTGCCGTTGCAACGCGGGCAGACGATGCCGCTGCTTTCGCCCAGGGATGGACGCAGGCGCTGGCGGGACATTTCCAGCAGGCCGAAGCGCGAGATGCGACCGACTTGCACGCGGGCGCGGTCGGCTTCCAGGCATTCACGGACTTTTTCTTCCACGGCGCGCTGGTTCTTGGCCGGGGTCATGTCGATGAAGTCGATCACGATCAGGCCGCCGATATCACGCAGGCGCAGCTGGCGGGCGATTTCTTCAGCCGCTTCCAGGTTGGTCTGCAGGGCGGTTTCTTCGATGTCGCTACCCTTCGTGGCGCGTGCCGAGTTGATGTCGATGGACACCAGGGCCTCGGTCGGGTCGATCACGATGGAGCCGCCGGAAGGCAGTTCGACCACGCGCTGGAAGGCGGTCTCGATCTGGCTTTCGATCTGGAAACGGTTGAACAGCGGAACGCTGTCTTCGTACAGCTTGATCTTGCTGGCGTACTGCGGCATCACCTGGCGGATGAAGGTCAGGGCTTCGTCCTGGGCTTCAACGCTGTCGATCAGCACTTCGCCGATGTCCTGGCGCAGATAATCGCGGATAGCGCGGATGATCACGTTGCTTTCCTGGTAGATCAGGAATGGCGCGGAACGATCCAGCGAGGCTTCTTTGATGGCGGTCCACAGCTGCAGCAGGTAGTCGAGGTCCCACTGCATTTCTTCGCTGCTGCGGCCCAGGCCGGCGGTGCGCACGATCAGGCCCATGTCGGCCGGTGCAATCAGACCGTTCAGCGCTTCGCGCAGTTCGTTGCGCTCTTCGCCTTCGATGCGACGGGAAATGCCGCCGGCACGTGGGTTGTTCGGCATCAGCACCAGGTAACGACCGGCGAGGCTGATGAAGGTGGTCAGGGCGGCGCCCTTGTTGCCACGTTCTTCTTTTTCGACCTGGACGATGACTTCCTGGCCTTCGCTCAGGACGTCCTTGATGTTCACGCGGCCTTCGGGGGCTTTCTTGAAGTATTCGCGGGAGATTTCTTTGAGGGGCAGGAAGCCGTGGCGCTCGGAGCCGAAATCGACAAAGGCAGCCTCAAGGCTTGGTTCGATGCGAGTAATACGGCCTTTATAGATGTTGGCCTTCTTTTGCTCGCGTGCACCGGATTCGATGTCCAGGTCGTAGAGGCGTTGGCCATCTACCAGTGCAACACGCAACTCTTCGGGTTGAGTTGCGTTAATCAGCATTCTTTTCATGTTGTACCGTCGGTTTCCGGGCTGCCGGAAACGGCGTTCGGCACACACGACTTCTCACGGTCGGTGTCAGGTGCGTCAAGAGTGGTTGGCCACTCCAGTGTCCAGCAATAACTCGCCAATTGGGGCGGTATCGCGACGGACGCGTCCTGCTTGTTAGCGGTGGTGACAAAGGCACCACTTCAACAAAAGCTAAGGTCAGGAGGAGGAATCAACCGGCGACTGTGGACGAGATGAAGCGTCTAAATATAAGCCTAGTGCTACACGGTCCGACGGTTGTGCATCTCCACCCTACACGTATCCCTGATAATTCGGGTGCTGCCGCGCGCAGAATCCGCAGCGGGTTGGCATTTACCGTGTTCTCCAATGGGGAGTCCACGCTCATGGCTAAACAAGACTGAATGCGGGCGGTTGCGCTCTCACTCAGCTCTTAACAGGCGTTGTTTCCGAAGCATTCGCCATGGTCTGGCTCAAGGCTGACTGCACTTTGTGAACTGGCCGTAAATATCGGCGCAAAAGACGAGTATTCACTCTGCTTCTTGCACTCGCTTCAGGCCTCATGTCACCTGCGCTTGTTACAATCCTGAGCCTTCCAAGGTGGCCAAAGCCCCGTAGGACGGCCTCGCGTCCTGATGAATTGCGATGGTCAGGGCCGGCAGTTTGCCGCTAGTCCTCTGTCCAGGCCGCTTTTGGCGGCGTTCGCGACTATAGCAGCAATGATTAAGTGCTTCAATTCCATAAAAAATTGTTATCATCGCCGCCATGACGACTACCGCCCCCCCGACCCCCAGCGTCCAGCTGCTTGAGGTCTCGCCGGAATATGCCGGCCAACGCATCGACAATTTTCTCCTGGCCAGGCTCAAAGGCGTGCCCAAGACCTTGATTTATCGCATCTTGCGTAAAGGCGAAGTGCGCGTGAACAAGGGGCGGATCAAGCCCGAGTACAAGCTGCAGGCGGGCGATATCGTCCGTGTGCCGCCGGTGCGCGTGCCTGAGCGCGATGAGCCCGTGCCGCTGGCCCAGGGCCTGCTGCAACGCCTGGAAGCGTCGATTGTCTTCGAAGACAACAAGTTGATCGTGATCAACAAGCCGTGCGGCATTGCGGTTCACGGCGGCAGCGGTCTTAACTTCGGGGTGATCGAAGCGTTTCGTCAGTTGCGCCCCGATGCCAAGGAACTTGAGCTTGTGCACCGCCTGGACCGTGACACTTCCGGCCTGCTGATGATCGCCAAGAAACGCAGCATGTTGCGCCACTTGCACACCGCCCTGCGTGGCGATGGCGTGGACAAGCGCTACATGGCGCTGGTACGCGGCAACTGGGCCAGCTCGATCAAAAGCGTTCGCGCGCCGCTGCAGAAGAGCAACCTGCGTTCCGGCGAGCGCATGGTTGAGGTGGACGAGGAGGGCAAAGAGGCCCTGACCCTGTTCAAAGTGCTGCGCCGCTTCGGTGACTTTGCGACGATGGTCGAGGCCAAGCCGGTGACCGGGCGCACCCACCAGATTCGCGTGCACACCTTGCATGCGGGTCACTGCATTGCGGGCGATACCAAATACGGTGACGAGGGTTTCTCCAAGGAGATCCGCGATCTGGGCGGCAAGCGCCTGTTCCTGCACGCCTACATGCTGACCGTGCCGCTGCCCGATGGTGGCGAATTGAAGCTGCAGGCGCCGGTCGATGAAATGTGGGCCAAGACCGTGGAGCGCCTGAGTGTCGCACCCTGAATACAAACTGCTGATTTTCGACTGGGACGGCACCCTGGCCAATTCCATTGGCCGCATCGTCGAGTCGATGCACGTGGCGTCGACTCGCTCAGGCTTGCAGTTGTGCAGCGACCTGGCGGTCAAAGGCATTATCGGCCTGGGCTTGCCCGAAGCGATTCGCACCCTTTACCCGCAGATCGCCGACGATGAGCTGGTCGCGTTCCGTGAGCACTACGCCGATCACTACATTGCGCTGGAGGCCGAGCCTTCGCCGTTGTTCGACGGTGTGGTGCAATCGCTGGAGGCGTTTCGTGCCGATGGCTATCAGTTGGCGGTCGCCACTGGAAAGGCGCGTCGGGGGCTGGATCGGGTGCTCAAGGCGCATGGCTGGGAAGACTATTTCGATATCACCCGTGCGGCCGATGAAACTGCCAGCAAGCCTCACCCTCTGATGCTGGAGCAGATCCTGGCCCATTGCGGTGCGTCGCCGCGCCAGGCATTGATGGTGGGGGATGCGTCTTTTGACCTGATGATGGCGCGCAATGCGGGCATGGACAGTGTCGCGGTCAGCTATGGGGCGCAGTCTGCCGAGGCGTTGCAGTCTTATGAGCCCAGGGTCACGATCGATCATTTTTCGCAATTGCAGGCCTGGCTCAGTCGGGCCCGATAAGTATTAGCTGGGGTTGATGACACATGAGTGACGACTGGAAAGCGCCCGAAAAGGCTGAAAGCGGTGATGGCAAAAGCTGGCAGCTGCTGGAGAAAACTCTCCTGGCCAGCGTCCAGGAGCAGCGCCGCGCACGGCGCTGGGGAATTTTCTTCAAGCTGCTGACCTTTACTTACCTGTTGCTCATGCTGGCGCTGTTCAGTCCGCTGATGGACATGGAAAAAAGCGCGACCCGTGGCGCCCACTACACCGCCTTGATCGAGGTGCGTGGGGTGATTGCCGACAAGGAGCCAGCCAGCGCCGACAACATCGTCGGCAGCCTGCGTGCCGCGTTCGAGGACCCTAAGGTCAAGGGCGTGATCCTGCGTATCAACAGCCCGGGCGGCAGTCCGGTGCAGTCGGGTTATGTGTATGACGAGATTCGCCGTCTGCGCGGGCTGCACCCGGATATCAAGCTGTATGCGGTAATTTCCGACCTGGGCGCCTCGGGTGCCTATTACATCGCCAGCGCCGCTGACCAGATCTACGCCGACAAGGCCAGTCTGGTGGGCTCCATTGGTGTGACGGCGGCCGGTTACGGCTTTGTCGGCACCATGGAAAAGCTGGGAGTGGAGCGTCGCACCTACACCTCGGGCGAGCATAAGGCGTTCCTGGACCCGTTCCAGCCGCAAAAGGCGGATGAAACCCAGTTCTGGCAGGGCGTGCTCGATACCACCCACCGCCAGTTCATCGCCAGCGTGAAGCAGGGCCGTGGCGATCGCCTGAAGGATAAGGAGCATCCCGAGCTGTTTTCCGGCCTGATCTGGTCGGGTGAGCAGGCATTGCCGCTGGGTTTGATCGATGGCCTGGGCAGTGCCAGTTCGGTGGCGCGGGATGTGATTGGCGAAAAAGACCTGGTGGATTTCACGGTTGAGGAATCGCCGTTTGATCGGTTTTCCAAAAAACTTGGTGCCAGCGTGGCCGAGAAGCTAGCCCTTTACATGGGCTTCCAGGGTCCGAGCCTGCGCTGATAGCTCAAGCCTGCTGTAGATCAAATGTGGGAGGGGCGGGCTTAAGGGATCTGCACGCCTTCGCTCAGTAGCATATCCACCAGTCGAATCAGAGGTAAACCGACGAGGCTGGTCGCATCCGGGCCTTCGGTGCTCTGAAACAGGCTCACGCCGAGCCCCTCGGCCTTGAAGCTGCCTGCGCAGTCATAGGGCTGCTCGATCCGCAGGTAACGCTCGATACGCGCCGCATCCAGCTCGCGCATATGCACGGTAAAAGGGATGCAGTCGACCTGGCAGTGCCCCGTCTCGCTGTTGAGCAGCGCCAGCCCGGTGAGGAAGCTCACGCGCTGGCCGCTGGCCGCCAGCAGTTGCTCGCGGGCGTTCTCGAAGGTGTGAGGCTTGCCGATGATCCGGCCTTGCAGTGTGGCGACCTGATCGGAGCCGATGATCAGGTGCCCTGGGTGGCTGGCGGCAAGCGCACGGGCCTTCTCTTCGGCCAGGCGCCTGACCAGCGCCTCGGCGGGCTCGTTGGCCAGGTGGCTTTCGTCGATATCCGGCGAGCTGCAGATGAACGGCAGGTGCAGGCGGCTGAGCAATTCCCGGCGATAAACCGAGCTGGAAGCAAGTAATAAAGGCAGCATGGGCATCTCCTTAAAGCCGCTGCGGATTCTAGCGGGGCGACCGGCTGACGCACAGGGCTGAATTTCCTTTGACATGGCCGGGTGCATCCCTATAATGCTGCGCCTATGTTGAATGACCCGATTCCACCTCACGTTGACCCGCGCAAATTGGCTGATCGTGGCACCACCCTCCAAGGTGAAGTGCTGCTGGCCGATTTGGAGAGACTCTGCGACCCGCTTTCCGACACTGTCGGTACGGTGCAGGCCAAATTCGTTTTTGAACGAGATGAACGTAAATCTGTGGTAATCCACAGCGTTATCGACACCGAAGTCAAAATGGTTTGCCAGCGTTGTCTTGAGCTGGTCACCCTGCCGATCCACAGCGAATGCAGTTATGCTGTGGTGAAAGAGGGTGCGAATACCCAGTCGTTGCCGAAAGGTTATGACGTGCTGGAACTGGGCGAAGATCCATTGGATCTGCATGCACTGATCGAGGAGGAGCTTTTGCTCGCCTTGCCCATTGTGCCTGCTCATCATCCGGAAGAATGCCAGCAGCCGGAGGGTCTCGATGACGAGGCCGAGCCGAGCGAGGACGAGGTAACGCGGTCCAACCCGTTCAGTGTATTGGCGCAGTTAAAGCGTGACCCAAACGTTTAGGAGTTAATCAATTATGGCTGTTCAGCAGAACAAAAAATCCCGCTCCGCCCGTGACATGCGCCGTTCGCACGACGCTCTCGAGGCTAGCACCCTGTCCGTGGAAAAGACCACTGGTGAAGTTCACCTGCGTCACCACGTATCGCCAGAAGGCGTATACCGTGGCCGTAAAGTGATCGACAAGGGCGCTGACGAGTAATCACTTGTCTGCTCAAGTCATCGCGATTGACGCAATGGGCGGGGACTTCGGTCCCCGCAGCATTGTTCAGGCCTGCATTGCCAGCCTGTCTGCAACACCCTCGCTGCACCTGATCCTCGTCGGTCAACCCTCCCTTCTTGAAGCACTGATTGCCAGCCATCCGGTTGTGGATCGCGCGCGCCTGACGATTACGCCGGCCAGCGAAACCATCACCATGGATGAAAAACCGGCGACGGCCCTGCGCGGCAAACCCGACTCCTCCATGCGCGTGGCGTTGGAATTATTGCGTGACGGCAAGGTGCAAGCCTGCGTCAGCGCCGGCAATACCGGGGCCTTGATGGCGTTGTCGCGGCATGTGCTCAAGACACTGCCGGGGATTGACCGGCCGGCGATGGTGGCGGCGATTCCGACGCAGAAAGGCTATTGCCAGCTGCTGGACCTGGGGGCGAACGTCGATTGCAGCGCCGAGCACCTGTTTCAATTTGCCGTGATGGGCTCGGTGGCCGCCGAAGCGCTGGGTGTCGCCCGTCCGCGGGTGGCTTTGCTCAATATCGGCACCGAAGACATCAAGGGCAACCAGCAAGTCAAGCTCGCCGCCACCTTGCTGCAGGGCGCGCGAGGCTTGAACTACATCGGTTTTGTCGAAGGTGACGGTTTGTACCGGGGCGAGGCCGATGTGGTGGTGTGTGACGGGTTTGTCGGCAATATCCTGCTCAAATCCAGTGAGGGCCTGGCGACCATGATCGCCACGCGCATCGAGGCATTGTTCAGGCGGAATCTGGCCTCGCGGCTGGTCGGTTTGCTGGCGCTGCCGTTGATGCGTCGCCTGCAGGCCGACCTGGCCCCGGCGCGGCATAACGGTGCGAGTTTCCTGGGGTTGCAGGGCATTGTGGTGAAAAGCCATGGCGCGGCCGGTGTGGAAGGCTTCCAGAGTGCGATTGCGCGGGCCTTGATCGAGATCCAGGAAAACCTGCCGCAACGCTTGCACGGCCGTCTTGAGGACCTGTTGCCTTAGGCGAATCGGCCCGAGAGTGCTTAAATGTGACCGGCCAGTTCAATTGACCATCCAATCTGTCAGTTTCGTGCGCTCCCATCATTCATTTTAAGATCGGGAGCGACTATTTCCGACGACCCGATCATTTAGGGGCTTGTTAAATGTCTACATCCCTCGCATTCGTCTTTCCAGGGCAGGGTTCGCAGTCCCTCGGCATGCTGGCCGAGCTGGGCGCGCAATACCCGCTGATCCTGGACACCTTCAAGGAAGCTTCCGATGCCCTGGGTTACGACCTGTGGGCGCTGACCCAGCAAGGGCCGGAAGAGCAACTCAATCAAACCGATAAAACCCAACCGGCCATCCTGACCGCTTCGATCGCCCTGTGGCGCTTGTGGCTGGCCGAAGGTGGTGCGCGTCCGGCATTCGTTGCCGGTCACAGCCTGGGCGAATACAGCGCCCTGGTTGCCGCCGGTAGCCTGACCCTGGGTGAGGCGGTCAAGCTGGTCGAGCGTCGTGGCCAACTGATGCAGGACGCTGTTCCGGCGGGGCAGGGCGGCATGGCCGCTATCCTGGGCCTGGACGACGCGGTGGTGATCGAAGCCTGTGCCGAAGCGGCCCAGGGCGAAGTGGTCAGCGCGGTGAACTTCAATTCCCCTGGCCAGGTGGTGATCGCCGGTGCCAAGGCAGCTGTCGAGCGTGCCATCGAAGGCTGCAAGGCCCGTGGCGCCAAGCGTGCGTTGCCGTTGCCGGTGAGCGTGCCTTCGCACTGCGAGCTGATGCGTCCGGCGGCCGAGCGCTTTGCCGAGTCCATTGCTGCGATCAATTGGCAGGCGCCGCAGATCCCGTTGGTGCAGAACGTCAGCGCGGCCGTTGCCGCCGACCTCGAAACCCTCAAGCGTGATCTGCTGGAGCAGCTCTACAAACCGGTGCGCTGGGTTGAATCGGTCCAGGCCCTGGCTGCCAACGGCGCCACCGAGCTGGTCGAGTGCGGCCCGGGCAAAGTCCTGGCAGGCCTCAACAAGCGCTGCGCCGATGGCGTGTCGACCGCTAACCTCAATACCCCTGAAGCCTTCGCTGCCGCTCGCGCGGCACTGGCCTGAATCCCTTACTTAGGAGAAGCCTGCATGAGTCTGCAAGGTAAAGTTGCATTGGTTACCGGCGCAAGCCGCGGCATTGGCCAGGCGATCGCCCTGGAACTGGGCCGTCAGGGCGCCGTTGTGATCGGTACCGCCACGTCCGCCTCGGGCGCCGAGCGTATCGCCGCGACCCTCAAGGAAAACGGCGTTGAAGGCACCGGTCTTGAATTGAATGTGACCAATGATGAATCCGTCGCCGCCGTGCTGGCTGCCATCACTGCACAGTTTGGCGCGCCCGCGATCCTGGTGAATAACGCCGGTATCACCCGCGATAACCTGATGATGCGCATGAAAGACGACGAGTGGTACGACGTGGTCGATACCAACCTGAACAGTCTGTTTCGCCTGTCCAAGGGCGTTTTGCGTGGCATGACCAAGGCGCGTTGGGGTCGAATTATCAATATTGGCTCTGTAGTGGGTGCCATGGGCAACGCAGGCCAAGTAAACTATGCAGCCGCCAAGGCCGGTCTGGAAGGTTTCAGTCGGGCACTGGCGCGTGAAGTCGGTTCGCGGTCGATTACGGTCAACTCGGTGGCCCCAGGGTTCATCGACACCGATATGACCCGCGAACTGCCCCAAGCACAGCGTGAAGCCTTGCTGACGCAGATTCCGCTGGGCCGTCTGGGCCAGGCTCAAGAGATCGCGAATGTGGTCACTTTCCTGGCATCCGACGGTGCGGCATACGTGACTGGGGCTACAATCCCGGTGAACGGCGGGATGTACATGAGTTAAATTGTGACGGATCGCTTCAAAAAAATGTAATACGAGCTGTCTAAAATCCGTTATAAAGCTGCAACTTAATTTATAGGCCGGTGGCCGAGCGGGTACAGGGTGAAGCTTTCAGTTGAAAAGCTGAAATGGCTTTCTATACACTTACCCACTGGCCAGCTGCCTGAATTTGTCCATTAGGAGTTAAACAAGGTATGAGCACCATCGAAGAGCGCGTCAAGAAAATCGTCGCCGAGCAACTGGGCGTTAAGGAAGAAGAAGTGGTCAACACGGCTTCCTTCGTAGAAGACCTGGGTGCCGATTCCCTTGACACCGTTGAGCTGGTGATGGCTCTGGAAGAGGAATTCGAGACCGAAATCCCGGACGAAGAAGCTGAAAAAATCACTACTGTTCAAGCTGCCATCGACTACGTTACCAGCCATCAGGCGTAATAGTTTGTAGTCGTCGCTTGCTGTCAGGGAAAAACCGCACTGCTGTAACGGCGTGCGGTTTTTTCTTTAGCGGCGATGAAAAAGTGTCGTCATTAGAAAAAGGAGAGTGCTGTGTCGCGTAGACGCGTCGTAGTCACCGGTATGGGTATGTTGTCGCCACTGGGTACGGATGTGCCGAGCAGTTGGCAGGGCATTCTGGCTGGCCGCAGTGGTATTGGTCTGATCGAACACACGGACCTTTCTGCCTATTCCACCCGTTTCGGCGGCTCGGTAAAGGGGTTCAATGTCGAGGAATATCTCTCGATCAAAGAGTCCCGCAAACTCGACCTGTTCATTCAATACGGTCTGGCAGCCGGTTTTCAGGCCGTGCGTAACGCCGGGCTGGAAGTCACCGACGCCAACCGTGAGCGCATCGGCGTGGCCATGGGGTCGGGTATTGGTGGTCTGACCAATATCGAAGAAACCAGCCGCATCCTGCACGAGACCGGTCCGCGTCGAATTTCACCGTTCTTCGTGCCCGGCTCGATCATCAATATGATTTCCGGTTTCCTGTCCATCCACCTGGGCGCGCAGGGGCCTAACTACGCGATTGCCACGGCGTGCACCACGGGCACCCACTGCATCGGCATGGCGGCACGCAACATCGCCTATGACGAAGCGGATGTGATGATTGCCGGCGGCGCAGAAATGGCTGCGTGCGGCCTGGGCATGGGCGGCTTTGGCGCTTCCCGTGCACTGTCGACCCGCAACGACGAACCGGCGCGTGCCAGCCGTCCGTGGGACAAGGGCCGTGATGGCTTTGTGCTGTCCGACGGTGCCGGTGCCCTGGTCCTGGAAGAGCTGGAACACGCCAAGGCGCGTGGCGCCACCATTTACGCCGAGCTGATCGGTTTCGGCATGAGCGGCGACGCCTACCACATGACTTCGCCACCGTCCGACGGTGCCGGTGCTGCGCGTTGCATCACCAACGCCCTGCGCGATGCGAAGGTGAACGCGGACCAGGTGCAATACATCAATGCCCATGGCACCTCGACCCCGACCGGCGACCTGGCGGAAGCCCAGGCCATCAAGTCGGTATTCGGTGAGCATGCCTACAAGCTGGCGGTCAGTTCCACCAAGTCCATGACCGGCCACCTGTTGGGTGCGGCGGGCGCGGTCGAGGCAATCTTCAGTGTGATGGCCATCAAGGATCAGGTCGCTCCGCCGACCATCAACCTGGATGAGCCGGACGAAGGCTGCGACCTCAACTTCGTGCCGCACGAAGCGCAACCGATGCCGATCGATGTGGCGATCTCCAACTCCTTCGGGTTTGGTGGCACCAACGGTTCCCTGGTGTTCCGCCGGTTCGCCGAGTGATGCACAGCTGGGTCGACGGTCAGCCAGCGGACACCGTGCCCCTGAAAGATCGCGGCCTGGCGTATGGCGATGGGGTGTTCGAAACCATCGCCATCAGGAGCGGCCGGCCGGTACTGCTCGATCGTCACCTGCAGCGCCTCGATGAGGGCTGCAGGCGCCTGGCTCTGGTGGTTGATCAAACGCTGATCCGTAACGAAGTGCTGGCCTATGCCACCGCCCTCGGCGACGGCGTCCTCAAGTTGATCCTTACCCGTGGCGACAGCCTGCGCGGTTACGGCGTCAACCCCGGCGCGCCGGTGCGTCGTATCTTGCAGGGCAGTCCGCCCGCTACCTATCCCCACGCCCATGCAACCGATGGCATCCGCCTGTTTGCGTGCGCCACGCGCCTGGCCGAGCAACCGCTGCTGGCCGGTCTCAAACACCTCAATCGCCTGGAGCAGGTGATCGCCCGCGCCGAATGGCAGGATGCCGAGCACGCCGAAGGCCTGATGCTGGATATGTCCGGACGGGTCATCGAAGGTGTATTCAGCAACCTGTTCCTGGTAAGCAACGGCTTGTTACTAACCGCCGATCTGAATCGTTGCGGGGTTGCCGGGGTGATGCGCGCCGAAATCCTGGCCCAGGCACAAACGCTGGGCGTCCCGGTGGCCGTGGCCGACATCGGCATCGAGCAGTTGCGACAGGCTGACGAAGTCTTCGTCTGCAACAGCGTTTATGGCATCTGGCCGGTGCGCGAGTACGCTGCGATGCGCTGGCCGGTTGGCCCGCTCACCCGTAAACTGCAGGGCATTGTTCGCGCGCTATTGGATATTTGAGTTGATACGAAAACTGGTTGTACTGCTGCTGGTCGGTCTGTTCTCGGCGGCGCTGCTGTTGGGCTTTGCTGCCTGGAAATACGACGCGGCCTTGAAGCAGCCGTTGCATCTGACCCAGGAGCAATTGCTCGATGTACCGGCAGGGGCCACCCCCACTGGCACCTTCAATCGCCTGGAAACCGACGGCGTGCTCGACGGCGCCTTCTGGTTGCGTCTGTATTGGCGTTTCAACCTCGACGGGCAGCCGCTGCACAGCGGCGAATACCGCATGACGCCCGGCATGACCGCCCAAGGCCTGATCGGCCTGTGGCAGCGTGGCGAAGTGGTGCAATACAGCCTGACCCTGGTGGAAGGCTGGAATTTCCGCCAAGTGCGCGCGAGCCTGGCCAAGCATGAAAAAATCGTGCAGAGCCTCTCGGGGCTGAGCGACAGCGAAGTGATGGACAAACTCGGCCATCCTGGCGTGTTCCCCGAAGGGCGGTTCTTCCCCGATACCTACCGCTTCGTGCGTGGCATGACCGATGTCGAATTACTGAAAAAAGCCTACAACCGCCTGGATGACGTCCTCGCCCAGGAGTGGAGCAAGCGCGCCGCCGATGCGCCCTATACCGACCCTTATCAGGCGCTGATCATGGCTTCCCTGGTCGAGAAGGAAACCGGCGTACCTGAGGAGCGCGGGCAGATCGCCGGTGTTTTCGTGCGCCGGTTGAAGGTCGGCATGTTGCTGCAAACCGATCCGACGGTGATCTACGGCCTGGGTGAGCGCTACAACGGCAAGTTGACCCGCGCTCACCTCAAGGAAGCCAACCCCTACAACACCTATATGGTGGCCGGCCTGCCGCCGACGCCGATCGCCATGGTTGGTCGCGAGGCAATCCATGCCGCGCTCAACCCGGTGCCGGGCAGCAGCCTGTATTTCGTGGCACGGGGCGACGGCAGCCATATTTTCTCCGATGACCTGGATGCGCATAATGCCGCCGTGCGTGAGTTTCAGCTCAAACGCCGCGCCGATTACCGCTCCAGTCCGGCACCCGCATCCGTGGCAAAACCTGCCGAAGACGTGATGCCGCCCGCTGATGCACCCGCCGAGCCCGCGCCGGACACCGCCGCGCCGCAAAGCCCGCAATGACTCTGACTAAGGACCGCCTGTGACTGGCTTGTTTATTACCCTGGAAGGCCCGGAAGGCGCCGGCAAAAGCACCAACCGCGATTACCTGGCCGAGCGCTTGCGCAGCGAAGGTATCGAAGTGGTGTTGACCCGGGAGCCTGGCGGTACGCCGCTGGCCGAGCGCATCCGTGAAGTGCTGCTGGCTCCAGGCGAAGAACAGATGAACCCGGACACCGAGTTGCTGCTGGTGTTTGCCGCCCGTGCGCAGCACTTGTCCGAGGTGATTCGCCCCGCCCTGGCCCGAGGGGCCGTGGTGATTTGCGACCGTTTCACCGATTCCACCTACGCCTACCAGGGCGGTGGCCGCGGTTTGTGCCTGGCACGTATCGCTACCCTGGAAAGCTTCGTGCAGGGCGATTTGCGCCCGGACCTGACCCTGTTGTTCGATCTGCCGGTGGAAGTGGGCATGGCCCGTGCCAGCGCGCGGGGCCGCCTCGATCGTTTCGAACTCGAAGGCCAGGCGTTTTTTGACCTGGTGCGCAGCGCGTTCCTCGCGCGTGCCAAGGCTGAGCCTGCGCGCTATCACCTGCTGGACGCCTCCCAACCATTGGCCCAGGTACAACAAGCCATCGATGCGCTGCTGCCCTTGTTGCTGGAGCGCGCCCGTGGCTGAAGCCTACCCGTGGCAGGACAGCCTCTGGCAGCAGCTGGCCGGCCGTGCCCAACACGCCCACGCCTACTTGTTGCACGGGCCGATCGGTATCGGTAAGCGCGCCCTCGCCGAGCGCCTGATGGCCAGCTTGCTGTGCCAGCGTCCGGTCAATCTGCATGCCTGTGGCGAGTGCAAATCGTGCCTGCTGCTCAAGGCCGGCAGCCACCCGGACAACTACCTGCTGGAGCCCGAGGAAGCCGACAAGGCGATCAAGGTCGACCAGGTGCGCGACCTCGTCAGTTTCGTGGTGCAGACCGCGCAGATGGGCGGACGCAAGGTGGTGCTGATCGAGCCCGTGGAGGCGATGAATATCAATGCCGCCAACGCTTTGCTCAAAAGCCTGGAAGAACCGTCGGGCGATACCGTGCTGTTGCTGGTGAGCCACCAGTCCAGCCGCCTGTTGCCGACCATTCGCAGCCGTTGCGTGCAGCAGGCATGCCCCTTGCCAAGCGAGGCCATGAGCCTGCAGTGGCTGGGGCAGGCGTTGCCCGAATGCTCCGAGCAAGAGCGCATCGAGTTGCTGACCTTGGCGGCCGGCTCGCCGCTGGCTGCGGTAAAACTGCACGGTCAAGGCGTGCGTGAGCAGCGGGCGCTGGTGGTGGACGGCGTTAAAAAACTGCTCAAGCAGGAACTCTCCGCGACACAACTGGCCGAGAGCGCCTGGAAAGATATTCCACTGTTGCTGCTGTTCGACTGGTTCTGCGACTGGTCGAGCCTGATCCTGCGCTACCAGTTGACTCAGGATGAAAGCGGCCTTGGCCTGCCGGATATGCGCAAGGTGGTGCAGTATCTCGCGCAGAAGAGTGCACAGGACAAGGTGCTGGCTATCCAGGACTGGATTCTCGCCCAACGCCAGAAAGTGCTCGGCAAAGCCAACCTCAACCGCGTGCTGTTGCTCGAAGCGCTGCTGGTGCAGTGGGTGGGCTTGCTCGGCCGACGTTAATTTCGGTGGCTGACGGGTGTATCGTTGGTCAACTCTCTTTGAATGACTCAAGTTGTAATTGCCTATGCTCGTAGATTCCCATTGCCACCTCGATCGCCTCGACCTTGCCCGGCACGACGGCTCACTCGACGCTGCGCTGGAAGCGGCGCGCCAACGCGGGGTAGGGCACTTCCTGTGCATCGGCGTCAGCGCTGAAAACGCCGCCGACGTCAAAGCCCTGGCTGATCGCTATGCCGACGTGGATTGCTCGGTGGGTATCCACCCGCTGGACCTCAAGCCCGGTGAAGCCCCCGCCCTCGATTGGCTGCTGGGTGAACTCAACCACCCGCGCGTGGTGGCCATTGGCGAGACTGGCCTGGATTACCACTACGAGCCCGAAGCCGCCGAGCTGCAGCAGGCGTCCTTCCGTCTGCACCTGCAAGCCGCCCGGCAGACCGGCAAGCCGGTGATCGTCCACACCCGTGGCGCGCGTGCCGATACCCTGGCCCTGCTGCGCGAAGCCGCGTTGCCCCAGGCCGGCGTGCTGCACTGCTTCACCGAAGACTGGGACATGGCCAAGGCCGCCCTCGACCTGGGTTTCTACATCTCGTTGTCGGGCATCGTGACCTTTCGCAATGCCGACGCCCTGCGCGATGTGGCGCGCCAGGTGCCGGCCGATCGTCTGCTGGTGGAAACCGACTCGCCGTACCTGGCGCCGATCCCGCATCGCGGCAAGCCGAACCTTCCTGAGTACGTGCGCGACGTGGCGGACTACCTGGCGATGCTGCGGGGTGAGTCCTATGAGCGTTTCGCCGAGCAGACCACCGAGAACTTCAAGCGTCTGTTCCCACTGGCTCATGTCAGTGCGTAGCAGGTCAAGCCGCAGGCAAAAAAAACCCGGCTTCTGGGGGGGGAATCCGGGTTAAGACCATTAGGAGTAAAACAAGGGCACGCAGTCCGTCGGTACCCAGGTCGACGCTTCACTTGGGGGAGATGTCGCGCCGACAGTTGAAGTATTGATCATGTTCTCATTCAGTCCAGTCGCGACTGATCGTTTTTTAAACAGATTTGGAATACAGGCGCTTTGCTTGAGTTCTCATTGGACGGGCGTACGGCGGCAGATGTTGCGTATTATTTCTGACTGAGAGCCATGAAAACGTTGGTGTGCTGAAAGTAAAGTGCATGGCCGGTTCACATAGGCGTTGCCCAACGACCGTTCAGTCGGGATAATCCCTCGCACTGGGTAAATCGTATCGCCATGTATTCGTGGTCGTGCGCAACCCTCCCTTTCCCGACCTTTGCAGACCTCTTCCTCATGCACAAAGAACCCCGTAAGGTCCGTGAGTTTCGCCGCCGTGAGCAGGAAATTCTCGACACCGCGCTCAAGTTGTTCCTCGAACAAGGCGAAGACAGCGTCACCGTCGAGATGATCGCGGATGCCGTGGGTATCGGCAAAGGCACCATCTACAAGCATTTCAAATCCAAGGCCGAGATCTACCTGCGGCTGATGCTCGACTATGAGCGCGACTTGAACGAGCTGCTGCATTCGGCCGATGTCGACAAGGACAAGGAAGCGCTGTCCCGCGCCTACTTCGAGTTCCGCATGCGCGACCCGCAGCGCTACCGTCTGTTTGACCGCCTCGAAGAAAAAGTGGTCAAGGGCCATCAAGTGCCGGAAATGGTCGAGGAACTGCACAAGATCCGTGCCTCGAACTTCGAACGCCTGACCCTGCTGATCAAAGGCCGTATCAGTGAAGGCAAGCTTGAAGACGTGCCGCCGTATTTCCACTATTGCGCCGCCTGGGCCCTGGTGCATGGCGCCGTGGCGCTGTACCACTCGCCGTTCTGGAGCAATGTGCTGGAAGATCAGGAAGGCTTCTTCCAGTTCCTGATGGACATCGGCGTACGCATGGGCAACAAGCGCAAGCACAGCACCGAGCCGGCACTGGTCGAGACGGCATCGATCGATACGCCTGCCCCGTAATGATTTGCTGCCAGGCGCAGTACCCCAGGAATATACTCAGGCAAGGACCTTGCTAAAAGCTGATTTATAAGTCAGCTTTTAGTGCGCCCGAATTATCCTCTGCCGGAGTGATCCATGATCGTTGATCGTCAAGGCAGGCGTTTTCGCAATTTGCGGATCAGCCTGACCTCAGCCTGCAATTACGCGTGTACCTACTGCGTGCCCAACGGCAAGCGGCTGGTGGCTGCCCAGGACGAACTCTCGGCCGAGGCCATGGCCCGTGGCGTGGCGTATCTGATCGAAGCGGCGGGCATCGACCGCTTGCGCATCACTGGCGGTGAGCCGCTGGTGAGCCCCAAGCTGGAAGCCTTCATGGGCGCCGTGGGGCAAATGGGCCTCAGTGATATCAGCCTGACCACCAATGGCCAACTGCTCGCCCGCAAACTGCCGTTGCTGGTGGAGGCCGGGATCAAGCGCATCAACGTGTCCCTCGACACCCTCGATGCCGATGCCTTCCGCAGTATCGCCCGGGGCGGCGACCTGGCTACCGTGCTCGATGGCATGGACCAGGCTCGCGCCGCCGGAATCAAGATCAAGGTCAATATGGTGCCGTTGCGCGGCCAGAACCTGGACCAGGTGATGCCGCTGCTCGACTACTGCCTGGAGCGGGGCTACGAGCTGCGGTTTATCGAGTTGATGCGCATGGGCCACCTGGCCAAGGATTCCAATGCGTTTGTGCAGCAATTCGTCAGCCTGCAACAACTGCTCGGCTTGATCGGCGAACACCACGAATACCTGCAAGCCAACGCTCCCGTGGATGCCACGGCGGTGCGCTATGAGGTGCCGGGCAAAGGCTTCTTTGGCGTGATCGCCAATGAGAGCGTGCCGTTCTGCCGGACCTGTTCGCGGTTGCGGTTGTCGTCCACGGGCTGGTTGCATGGCTGTTTGTCGTCGAGCAATCGTCATTATGTCGGCGACCTGCTGGACAAGCCGCGTCATCAAGCGCTGCCGGCGCTGCAGGGGCTGCTGATGAAGGCTTTGGGAGACAAGCAGGAAGTGGCGTTCTCGGGTGGGGCCACCATCATGAAGATCATTGGCGGCTGACCCTATCCCAGAAATTTCACGTAATTGAATGTGGGAGGGGCTAGCTCCCACATTTAGTTATGCGTTGTTTCCAAATGGCGCGGTTTCTGCATCTCACGCCCATTCGCCGGTTTTCCGTCACCGGCTTCTGGAGGATTAGGATGCGTAGTCTGGTTTTGTTGCTGGCGTCGTTGGTGCTCAGTGGTTGCATGACCGTCAGCGATATGGCCGAAGGCACCCGCTATCAGATGAGTGACGCCGGGTTGCTCGACCACAGCGATACCCGTCGTACCGCCTCGGTTCGCATACAGCCGGACTCCTTTGTGTTTATCGCCCAGGGCTCGTTCGTGCCGCCGGGCAGCGCCTACCCACGCCCGAACGTAGTGGCCGAGGAAGCCTTCAACGGTTTTGTCGAATACTTCCCCATGGTGCGCCGCGCCCGCCACCCCGAAGGGCTGGAGCAGGCCATGGCCGAAGCCCGCGCGGCGGGTGCGCATTACTTGTTGTACTGCCGCTTCGCCAAGGCGGATGACCGTATCGGCAACGCCGATGAATGGGCGGACCAAGAGGCCTTGGACCGTGTCGGCCTGGACAACGGCGTTATCCAGATCATGTTGATCGAGACCAGCACCCAATATTTGATCGATACTGCACGCATTCGCAGTCGTGGCGGTTTACTGACGTTCCATGACAACAAGCCCGAGGACCTGATCGCCCGCCCGCTGGCCCAGTACGCTCGAGGCCTGCTCGGTATGAGTGATCAGTAGGTCCTGCACGTAAAAAAGGGAGAACCCCATGACCGATTCCGCCAAGGCCAACGATCTGCTGGCCCAACTGCCCAAAGGCAAGGGGCCGGCACCGGTGCACCTGTGGAACCCGGATTTCTGCGGTCACATCGACATGCGCATCGCCCGTGACGGCACCTGGTTCTATCAGGGCACGCCCATCGGGCGTAAGCCGATGGTCAAGTTGTTTTCCAATATCATTCGCCGCGATGGCGATGATTACTTTTTGGTCACTCCCGTAGAAAAAGTCGGCATCAGCGTCGATGATGCGCCCTTCGTCGCGGTAACCCTTGAGGTTGAAGGGCAGGGCGAAAGCCAGGTGCTGCGCTTTACCAGCAACGTTGACGAGCAGATCGAAGCAGGCCTCGAACACCCGCTGCGGGTGGTGATCGACCCTGTCACCCAGGAACCGTCACCCTACCTGCATGTGCGCGCCAACCTTGAAGCCCTGGTGCATCGCAACGTGTTTTATCAGTTGGTGGAGCTGGCGGTAAGCCGTCCGATCAACGGCCAGAACTGGCTTGGCGTATGGAGCGGTGGCGAGTTCTTGCGCATTGGCCTGGAGCCCTGAGGCCGGGTTTTCATCACACTGAAATAATTCGCTTGCCGTGACTCGCGGCTTTCGGTTATCAATTTGTACATGATTAGACATGTTCGATTTGATAAGAAAAAACGCGTCGTCGACGAGCTCATCCGCCGTATCGAGGGTGGGGTGATGGTCGACGGTTTCCTGTTGCCCGGTGAGCATCAATTGGCCGAGGAGTTTGCGGTCAGTCGCGGCACGCTGCGTGAGGCCCTGGCCGAACTCAAACGTCGCAATTACATTGCGACGCAGAGCGGCGTCGGCTCCATCGTCACTTTTGACGGCATGGTGCTGGATCAAAACAGCGGTTGGGCCCAGGCCCTGGCTGACACCGGTGCACGGGTGACCACCGATATCCTGCGCCTGGAAGCGGTGACCCGGCCGGACCTGTTCAGCCGCTTCGGCAGCGACCAGTTCATCGCCCTCGACCGCCGCCGGCGCACCACTGACGGTACCGCCGTGTCCCTGGAGCGCTCGTTGATGCCCGCCTGCGGTGGGCTGGAAAGCCTGCCCCGGTTGGGCCTCATCGACGACTCCCTGACCATTACCCTGGCCGCCTACGGTTTCATCGGCGCCGAGGGTGACCAATGGATCGGTGCCGAACCCCTGAACGATGAAGACGCCGAATTGCTCGGCCGCTCGACGGGCAGCGTGTTTCTCAAGGCGTCGCGTACCACCTACGACCGTCGCGAGCGTTTCATGGAGTACGTCGAGAGCTTGCTCGACCCGCTGCACTTTCGCCTGCACCTGCAGTTTGGAGCGTCAAAATGACCCCGCAAGCCCGCGCACTCGGCGCCTTCTACGGCTTGGCCCTGGGCGATGCTTTGGGCATGCCTACCCAGTCCCTGAGCCGTGAGCAAGTGCAACAGCGCTTTGGCAGCATCACCACCTTGGAAGACGCCGGCTCTGATCAGCCCATCGCACCCAACATGCCGGCGGGCTCCATTACCGACGACACCGAACAGGCGATCCTGGTCGGTGAGTTGCTGGTGGAAGGCCAGGGCAAGATCGAACCCGGCGTACTCGCCCAGCGTTTGATCGATTGGGAAGCGGTGATGCGCGCCAAGGGTTCCCAGGATTTGCTCGGGCCCTCGACCAAGCGCGCAATCGACATGGTACTTGCCGGGCATACGCCGCAGGAATCCGGACGTTTCGGCACCACCAATGGCGCCGCCATGCGCATCACGCCGGTGGGGATCGCCGCGGATGTGCGCGAGCCGGCGCAGTTTATCCAGGCGGTGATCCAGGCGTGCCAGGTCACCCACAACACCACATTGGGCATCTCCAGCGCGGCGGCGGTGGCGGCGGTGGTGTCCGCCGGCATCAACGGTGCCGACCTGGGCGAAGCCTTGAACATCGGCACCCAGATCGCCCAACAGGCGCAAGGCCATGGCCATTGGGTTGCCGGCGGGCGTATTTCCACGCGTATCAGTTGGGCGCGCACCTTGAGCGTCGGCAGCGGCGACAAGGCCCTGTTTGCCGACTTGTTGTATGAGTTGATCGGCACCTCCGTGGCCTCCCAGGAGTCGGTCGTCGTGTCGTTTGCCCTGGCCCAGCAAGTGGCGGTGGGAGACATGAACGCGTTCGAAGCCCTGTGCCTGGCCGCCAGCCTGGGCGGCGACACTGACACCATTGCTGCGATTCTGGGAGCGATGCTGGGGGCGTGCCTGGGCATGCAGTGCTGGCCCGAGGCGATGATCGAGCAGGTCAAACGGGTCAACGGCCTGGATTTGCAGCCGCTGGTTCAGGGGCTGCTCAAAATTCGCCAAGCGCCGCTGCCACACTGAACTCGTTGCGTCAGGAAGACCAAGAGTCGATCCACCTTAAGTATCTGCCACAACCACAACAATACAGGCACCAGGGAGCATCTTCATGAGCAGCACCTCTTCCGGCCAAAGCGCCGGCCAATTGGAAACGCGTGGCATCGAACCAGTCCCCGAAGGCGAGTGCAACGGCCATCCGCTGCAACTGTTCTGGGTATGGTTTGCCGCCAATATCAGCATCCTCGGTTTGCCGCTGGGCGCGACGCTGGTGGCGTTTCGTGGCCTGGCGATCTGGCAGGCGATCATCGTGGCGATCCTCGGCGCCGCCGGTTCCTTTGCGGTGGTGGGCATTATCTCGATTGCCGGCCGTCGTGGCCGTGCGCCGAGCCTGACCTTGTCCCGCGCGATCTTCGGCGTCCGCGGCAATATCGGGCCCACGCTGGTGTCGCTGATGTCGCGCCTGGGCTGGGAGACGGTCAACACCACCACCGCCGCATTCGTGTTGTTGTCGTTGTGTTCGATCCTGTTCGGTTCGGCGGTAGAGGCGAAAAGTGCACCGCTGCTGACGCTGATCTTTATCGGCATTTTCGTGCTGCTGACCCTGGCGGTTTCCGGCCTGGGTCATGCCACGCTGCTGGTGATCCAGAAGTGGGCCACCTACGTGTTCGGTGCGTTGAATATCCTGGTGGGCGGTTTCCTCTGCGCCACCATCGACTGGAGCGCCGTATTCAACGCCACACCGGCCCCGCTGAGCGCGATGATCATCGGCATCGGCACCATGGCCGCCGGTACCGGTATCGGTTGGGCCAATGCCGGCGCCGATATGTCGCGCTACCAGCACCGCAGCGTCAAGGCCGTGCGCCTGGTGGCATCCGCTGCGTTCGGTGCGGGCATTCCGCTGGTGTTGCTGATCACCCTCGGCGGCCTGCTGTCGGTGGGTAACCACGACCTGGCCTCGGCCACCGACCCGATCATCGCGATCCGCGATATGTTGCCCACCTGGATGGCCGTGCCGTACTTGATCACCGCGTTTGGCGGGTTGCTGCTGTCCAATAACCTGTCGGTGTACTCCGCCGGTCTCACTACCTTGACCCTCGGTTTGAAGGTCAAGCGCGTGCATGCGGTGATTGTCGACATCGTGGCGATCTTCGCCGGTTCGATCTACTTCATGCTGATCGCCGACAGTTTCTACGGCCCGTTCATCACCTTTATTTCGTTGCTGGCCGTGCCGATTACCGCGTGGGTCGGCATCTTCGTGGTCGACCTGATCCACCGTCACCACTACAGCGCCAAGGACCTGCTGGACGTCAGCCCAAGCAGCGCCTACTGGTATCGCGGCGGTGTGGAGTGGCGCGCATTCGGCGCCTGGGCCGTGGCCATCGTGCTGGGGTTCAGCTTTACCACCATCGGCACCACGGCCGAGAACATCTGGTTCGCCGGGCCGTTGTCCGACTCCTGGCTGGGCCATAACGGCCTGGGCTGGATCGTCACCTTCCTGGTTGCCGGCGGGATATATGCGGTACTGGGCGGCGCGACTGACCGTCGCCGGGCGTCGGTCGAGAGTGCCCATGTCTAGATTGCTGCACACCGGCCAGGTCATCGTCGACCTGGTCATGGCCTTGGATACCTTGCCCGCGAGCGGCGGTGATGTACTCGCCAAATCGGCCAGCTTCGAGGCCGGCGGTGGCTTCAATGTGATGGCTGCGGCGCGGCGCAACGGTTTGCCGGTGGTGTATCTGGGGCGCCACGGCAACGCTCGTTTTGGCGATCTGGCGCGCGCGGCGATGCAGGCCGAGGGGATTGAGATGGCTTTGGCGGCCAGCAGTGACAAGGACACTGGCGTGTGTGTATCGCTGACCGAAGCCAGCACCGAACGCACCTTTATTTCCCACCTCGGGGCAGAGGGCGAACTCAGCGCCGAGGACCTGGCTCGGGTCGTGCCGCAGGTTGATGACTACGTCTATGTCAGCGGCTACAGCCTGCTCCTTGAGGGTAAGGCGCAGCCGCTGATCGACTGGCTGTTGGCATTGCCACGGGCAATCGTGGTGGTGTTCGATCCGGGACCGTTGGTCAAGGCAGCGGATTCGACCTTGATGCGCCGGCTCTTGCCGCGTATCGACATCTGGACCAGCAATGGGCCGGAAGCGCTGGCGTTTACCGGTGCGTCGGACATCAGCGCCGCGCTGCCCGCGTTGAGCCGGCACCTGCCCGCCGACACCCTGCTGGTGGTGCGCGATGGGCCGAATGGCTGTTGGGTGGGGCGTGTGGGGCAGGTTGAGCGCGTGCCGGGTTTCAAGGTGCAGGCCGTGGACAGCAATGGCGCAGGCGATGCGCATGCCGGGGTGTTTATTGCGGGATTGGCCAACGGTCTGGCGCCGGCTGTGGCCGCACGCCGAGCGAACGCGGCGGCGGCGTTGGCGGTGACGCGCTGGGGGCCGGCGACCTCTCCCGGCACCACTGAAGTTGACGCATTGCTAGCTGAATAAACACGAACAAAAATGTGGGAGGGGGCTTGTTCCCTCCCACATTTTGAGCTGTGTTCAACCGGCCTTTTTCAGCGCCGCGATCAGCTCATCCTTGCGCATCGTCGACCGTCCGGGAATATCCTTGGCCCGTGCTTCTTTCATCAGGCTTTCCTTGGTCTGAGTCCCCAGCGAAGCACCGCTGTTGCGCGGATGCCCCTCCCGGCTGGCCGCCGCTCGCTTGGCCGAGTCCTGTCGGTCCTGGGCCTTCTTCGCCGGCGCCTTGCGCAGGCCCCCACCGGCCTTTTCACCACCGCCGGACTGCTTGTTGACGGTGGCCCAGGCGCGGGCTTCGGCTTCGTCCTTGGAGACGCCCTTGTGCTCGTAGCTGTCCTCGATATGAGCGGCTTTGCGCTTCTGTTCAGGGGTGTATTTGGCTTTGCTTCCGCGAGGCATCGCAATACTCCTTCTGGCCCTGATCATCGGGCCAGGCCAGATCAATGGATTACTGAGTGCGCTCACCGTCGAGCTTGCGCGCCTCATCCACTCCCGACGCGGTCAGCTTGATCGGCAAGTTCAACGCATATTCGCCGGCGTCGTCGGTGGTCACATGACCATCCTTGATAAAACCGCGGTCCTGCAGGCCGGCCAACACACCGGCCACTTCCTTTTCGCCACGGTAGTTGTCCAGCACCTCCTTGCCCAGGCCCTGTGGGTGGGCGTGCAACAGGCGGGTGAGGACTTCTTTTTCAAGGTTTTTATCGACGTTCATGCATACCTCTTCACTGGAAAATGATCGGGTGTCGGTCTTGCGTACGCAGGCTCAAGGCGCGGGTTGTTTCGGTGCGCCAGGGACGTTGGAATCATCACCCTTATTGACGCCGGGCTGATTAACGCCCGGGCCCATCTTGCCATTGCCGACAGCAGCAGGCGCCTGGCGCTGGGTGTCCTGGCCACGAGTGCGTGGGTCGGCGCCGTTATCGATGATCGCGCCACCATTGGTGTCGAGACCGGTACCCATCGAATCCTGGGATTCCTGAGTAGCGGGGCTTGGCGGGCTACCGACCGGATCGGTAGGGCCGGTGGTCGAACCGGCGGCAAATGCGCTCAGCGAAGCGGCGGACAGCAGGCCGGTGAGGGCGAGGGCAGCAAACTTGGCATTTTTCATGAGTGCGTCTCCATAGGATTAATGTCCTTACCCTTAATTGGTCAGTTTTCAATTATTGATCGTGCCTTGACGGCGACGAACGGTTTGCCCTCACCTGTAAGTTTTTGTGTGCCGGCGTCAGTAATTGCGCTGCAATCAGTCATCAAAGCGCCTTAGTATGTGCACTTCGACATTGCCCAAGGCTTGCCCATGACCATCGAGATTCGCCCTGCGGTGCCCAGCGATGCTGCGCAGATCCTGACGTTCATCACTGAACTGGCCGAGTACGAGAAAGCCCGGCATGAAGTGATCGCCAGTGTGGTGGACATTCAGCGCAGCCTGTTCAGCGAAGGCGCAACCGCCCATGGCCTGATCTGCTTGCGCGATGGCTTGCCGATTGGCTTCGCGGTGTTCTTCTTCAGTTACTCCACGTGGCTTGGCAGCAACTGCCTGTACCTGGAAGACCTGTATATCAACCCCGAACAACGCGGCGGCGGGGCCGGCAAGAAGTTGCTGCGCCACCTGGCGAGGATTGCCTTTGATAACGGTTGCGCGCGTTTCGAGTGGAGCGTGCTGGACTGGAACGAACCGGCGATTGCGTTCTACAAATCCATCGGCGCCCAGCCCCAGGAAGAGTGGGTGCGCTACCGCATGGAAGGTGATGCATTGCGCGACTTTGCCTTGGGCTGATTCACGTCGCCTTCAAAAAAACCGGCCTTGAACAGGTCGGTTTTTTTATTGTTTTGTTCATAATATGGGATGCAAATTTATATATTGAGATATTTCTGAATCTGGGTTTATAGTCGACGGCATCAGCACTCACTACCAAAAATAAAACAGGTGAAGCGATGCAGGCACAACCGTTGTCACTCCCTGCCGTGCCCGAGCCCACTTACGGCGAGCGGCTCAAAGGCAAGGTGGTGATCATCACCGGCGCCGCCCAAGGCATTGGCGAAGCGATCGTCGCGTGTTTCCAGGCGCAGCAGGCGCGGCTGGTCATCGCCGATATCCAGGGCGAAAAAGTCGAGCGCGTTGCCGCCCATTGGCGCGAACGCGGCGCCGAGATTTACGCGCAAGCCATCGACATCACCGCCAACGAGCAGTGGCGGGCGTTGGTGAATATGACCATCGAGCGCTTTGGTCGCGTGGATGTGCTGGTCAACTGCGCCGGCGTCAACGTGTTCCGCGACCCCCTGGAAATGACCGACGAAGACTGGCGCCGCTGCTTCGCCATCGACCTCGACGGTGCCTGGTTCGGCTGCCGCGCGGTACTGCCGCACATGATCGAGCAGGGCATCGGCAACATCATCAACATCGCCTCCACCCATTCCAGTCACATCATTCCCGGTTGCTTCCCGTACCCGGTGGCCAAGCACGGCTTGCTCGGCCTGACCCGCGCCTTGGGCATCGAATATGCGCCCAAGGGCATTCGCGTCAATGCCATCGCGCCGGGTTATATCGAAACCCAGCTCAACGTCGATTACTGGAACGGCTTCCCCGACCCCCACGCCGAGCGTCAGCGCGCCTTCGATTTGCACCCGCCCAAGCGCATCGGCCAGCCGGTCGAGGTGGCGATGACGGCGCTGTTCCTGGCTACCGACGAAGCGCCTTTTATCAATGCCACTTGCCTGATGATCGATGGCGGGCGGTCTGTGATGTACCACGACTAGTCCTTGAAACGCTCAATAACAAGAAGAGGTGCTCCATGCTTGGCAAAAACAGGTTCAAGAAGACACTCGGTGCCCTGGCACTGGCGATGGCGTTCAGTGGCGTTGTATCGGCTGAAGAAGTGAAGATCGGCTTTTTGGTCAAGCAGGCTGAAGAGCCGTGGTTCCAGACCGAATGGGCCTTCGCCGAAAAAGCCGGCAAGGAACACGGTTTTACAGTGATCAAGATCGCCGTGCCCGACGGTGAGAAAACCCTCTCGGCCATCGACAGCCTGGCCGCCAACGGCGCCAAGGGCTTTGTGATCTGCCCGCCGGACGTGTCCCTCGGCCCTGCCATTGTGGCCAAGGCCAAGCTCAACGACATGAAAGTCATGGCGGTGGACGACCGTTTCGTCGATGCCAAGGGTAATTTCATGGAAGACGTGCCGTACCTGGGCATGGCCGCTTTCGAAGTGGGCCAGAAACAGGGCGCCGCCATGGCCGCCGAAGCGAAAAAACGCGGTTGGGACTGGAAGGAGACCTACGCGGTAGTCAACACCTTCAACGAACTCGACACCGTTAAAAAACGCACCGACGGTTCGATCAAATCCCTGGAAGAGGCCGGCATTCCCAAGGATCACATCCTCACCGCCGCGCTGAAAACCCTCGACGTCCCCGGCAGCATGGACGCCACCAACTCGGCGCTGGTCAAACTCCCAAGCGGCGCAAAAAACCTGATCATCGGTGGCATGAACGACAACACCGTGCTCGGCGGCGTGCGCGCCACCGAAAGCGCAGGCTTCAAAGCGGCCAACGTGATTGGCATCGGCATCAATGGCACCGACGCCATCGGCGAATTGAAGAAAGCCGACAGCGGCTTCTTCGGCTCCATGCTGCCCAGCCCGCACATCGAGGGTTACAACACCGCGCTGGCGATGTACGAGTGGGTCACCACCGGTAAAGAGCCCGCCAAGTATACCGCCATGGACGAAGTGACCCTGATCACTCGTGCCAACTTCCAGGAAGAACTGACCAAGATCGGGCTGTGGAAATGACTGCTGCGGCCCTGCGGTTTGACGGTATCGGCAAAACCTTTCCCGGGGTCAAGGCGCTCGACGGCATCTGTTTCACCGCCCACCCGGGGCAGGTACACGCCTTGATGGGCGAAAACGGCGCCGGCAAGTCGACGCTGCTGAAGATATTGGGCGGTGCCTATATCCCCAGCAGCGGCACGCTGCAGATCGGCGAGCAGACCATGGCCTTCAAATGCGCCGCCGACAGCATCGCCAGTGGCGTGGCGGTGATCCACCAGGAGTTGCACCTGGTGCCGGAAATGAGCGTGGCCGAGAACCTGTTCCTGGGGCATTT
>NZ_JAQQPT010000036.1:0-45634 GCF_036688725.1 Pseudomonas lactucae
TTGTTTACCAAGGAGTTTTCCGTTTCGACTGCGCCGGAAGTGGGGCGAATTATAGGCTTCCAGAATCTGCCGTCAACTATTAATTTTGCTTTTCTATCAAAGAGTTGGATTCGATTAAAAAACCACCAACATACTCCTATATAGAAGAAGCCCTCAGATGACTCCAGCCTCCCTCAGCGCAGCCACATTTGCTGGCGCCAGACCTAACACACCCTGCAGCACCTGCGCGGTATGCTCTCCCAATAAAGGAGGCGCACTCCGATACTCCACGGGCGTCTTGGATAACCGAATCGGACTGGCGACCTGCGGCACCATCCCCGCCAGCGCATGAGGCAACTGCATCGCCAGCCCACGCGCCCTGACGTGAGGATCGGCAAATACCTGCGCTAGGTCATTGATAGGCCCACAAGGCACTCCCACTCGCTCCAGCGCCGACACCCACTCAGCTGTCGTCTTGAAGACGGTCGCCTGGCGAATCAGCGGAATCAGCTGCGCCCGATTAGCCACCCGTGCCTTATTAGTAGAGAAACGCGGATCATCCGCCCAATGCGGTTGCCCAGCCACTTCAGCGAACTTGCGAAACTGCCCGTCATTACCCACCGTCAGGATGAAGTCACCGTCAGCCGTAGGAAAATCCTGGTAAGGCACAATGTTTGGATGAGCATTGCCTAACCGCTTCGGCGCCACCCCCGTCGTCAGGTAGTTCATCGCCTGATTGGCCAGGCACGCCACCTGCACGTCCAGCAACGCCATATCGATATGCTGCCCACCGCCGTCATGATCCCTATGTGCCAGCGCAGCAAGAATCGCGACTGTCGAGTAGAGCCCAGTGAGGATGTCAGTCAATGCCACCCCCACCTTCACCGGACCGGCACCCTCATCACCTTCCGGCCGACCGGTCAGACTCATCAGCCCGCCCAAGCCCTGGATCATGAAGTCATAGCCTGCACGCGCCGCATAAGGCCCTGTCTGACCAAAGCCAGTGATCGAGCAATAGATCAACTCGGGATTGATCTCCTTTAGCGACTCATAGTCGAGCCCATAAGCCGCCAGGCCACCAACCTTGAAGTTCTCGATCAGGATGTCGGACTTGGCCGCCAGATCGCGCACCAGCTTCTGCCCCTCCGGTCGCGTGAAGTCGATAGTCACCGACTCTTTATTACGATTGGCAGACAGGTAATACGCCGCCTCGCTGGTGTTTTCACCATGGGCATCCTTAAGGAAGGGAGGCCCCCAGGCACGCGTGTCATCACCATTGCCCGGCCGCTCGACCTTAATGACCTCAGCCCCCAGGTCCGCAAGGATCTGCCCCGCCCAAGGGCCCGCCAACACTCGCGATAAATCCAGCACCCGCAGATGCGAAAGCGCGCCCATACCGTGCTCCTATTAATAGAACGCCTGAAGACCGGTTTGCGCACGCCCCAGGATCAGGGCATGTACGTCGTGAGTACCTTCATAGGTGTTAACCACCTCCAGGTTCACCAGATGGCGCGCGACCCCGAATTCGTCGGAAATGCCGTTGCCCCCCAACATGTCCCGCGCCATACGCGCGATATCCAGGGACTTGCCGCACGAGTTGCGTTTCATGATCGAAGTAATCTCTACCGCAGCCGTGCCTTCATCCTTCATGCGGCCCAGCCGCAAGCAGCCTTGCAGGGCCAGGGTAATCTCAGTCTGCATATCGGCCAGCTTCTTCTGGATCAACTGAGTCGCCGCCAAGGGTCTGCCGAACTGATGACGGTCCAAGGTGTACTGGCGAGCGGTATGCCAGCAGAACTCAGCGGCGCCCAACGCGCCCCAGGAGATCCCATAGCGCGCCGAGTTCAGGCAGGTGAAAGGCCCCTTTAACCCCCGCACATCCGGGAAAATGTTCTCTTCGGGTACGAACACGTTATCCATCACGATCTCACCGGTGATGGAGGCGCGCAGACCGACCTTGCCATGAATCGCCGGCGCACTCAGGCCTTTCCAGCCTTTCTCAAGGACGAAGCCGCGGATATCACCCGCGTCATCCTTGCCCCACACTACAAACACATCCGCAATCGGGCTGTTGGTTATCCACATCTTCGCGCCGGTCAGGCTGTAACCACCCTCCACTTTGCGCGCGCGCGTGATCATTGCACCCGGGTCAGAGCCATGGTTGGGCTCGGTCAGACCAAAACAACCAATCCATTCGCCAGAAGCCAATTTCGGCAGGTACTTCTGTTTCTGCGCTTCGGTACCGAACTCATTGATAGGCACCATCACCAATGACGACTGCACACTCATCATCGAACGGTAACCGGAGTCGACGCGCTCGACCTCCCGCGCAATCAGCCCATAGCTGACGTAGTTCAGGCCACTGCCACCGTACTGCTCCGGGATCATCGCCCCCAGCAAACCGGTTTCTCCCATCTCGCGGAAGATCGCAGGGTCGGTCTTTTCATGACGAAAGGCCTCGAGGACACGCGGCGCCAGCTTGTCTTGAGCGAATTGCTCAGCGCTGTCGCGCACCATGCGCTCTTCTTCGGTGAGCTGTTGATCCAGCAGCAGCGGATCGATCCAGTTGAAGCTTGCCTTGCCAGCCATGAATAAGTCCTCGAACAGAAATCAGAAATCGTGAAAGGAGCCTAGGCCGAGGGAGCGACTAGAGCAAACGAGGATTGCGCATAAGGTTGTGCTAATTTGTCACTTCGAAACCCGATAAAGCGCCACATATGCGATTCATAAGTGAGGACAAGGTATATGCGCAGAAAAATTCCCAGCACCACCGCCCTTGTCAGTTTTGAAGCAGCAGCCCGCCACGAGAGCTTTACCAAGGCGGCGCAGGAGCTTTCCATCACCCAAGGCGCCATCTGCCGCCAGATCGCCAGTCTTGAGGAGTTTTTGAGTGTCGAGCTGTTTCGGCGCTCACGTCGCGGAGTAAAACTGACAGAAGCAGGGCTGTCTTATAGCCGCAGAATCGCCGCACAGTTGGATGCCGTGGAGCGCGATACGTTGTCAGTGATGGGACAGCAGGGCGCGAATACCATTGAGCTGGCTGTAGTCCCCACGTTTGGTACGCAATGGTTGATTCCCCGCCTTAAAGACTTCCAACGCCAGCACCCGGAAGTGACGGTCAACCTCACCAACCGTACCCGGCCCTTTCTGTTTGCCGATACCGAGTTTGACGCAGCGATCTATTTTGGCGATGCCGAGTGGTCGGGCACCGAATCGCACCGGTTGATGGGAGAAAACCCTGTCCCCGTGTGCAGCCCGCGAATCCTGGGCAAACGCGCGCGCCTCACCCCTCACGAAATCGCCGAACTTCCATTGCTGCAACAAACCACCCGCCCTTACGCCTGGCGACAGTGGTTCAACGCCCAACAGTTGAATATCCCACGCGACATGACAGGCCCGCGTTACGAACTATTCTCGATGTTGTCCCAAGCCGCCATGCATGACATGGGCATTGCGCTGATTCCGCCGTTCCTTATCCAGCGAGAACTCGAAGAGCGACAGCTGGTGGTTGCAAGCCCTAAGGCACTGACCAGCCTGAAGGCTTATTACTTGATGATTCCTGACCGAAAAGTCGAATCAGCCTCGCTGCACGCATTCAAGGACTGGCTGGTCGATCAATCGAAGCGCTTCAGCTCCAGCATTTAGTGACCAGTAGCGATTTACTGACTTTGTAGTCAATAAATAAAATCCACTACAGATATAACTATATGTCGCATTTAAACAGACTGTACTTGTCGTTGAAAAATATGGCCCAACGCTATGATTTTCAGGGCTTGTAGCGACTATCACAGGCCAATGCACGACTATTCACAGCGGCGATGTAAAAACCACCTAGAATTCCCTAGACCTCTTTAATTACCTGTATTTAAAGAGGTTATTCCAGGGTATTGCGACAATCAGTCACAGGGTGACTTGTAGTTAATTTTTCGTCACCCGTCATAATCCCTTGAAGGCCGTAAAGTTCGCCTGCAAAATGCCGCGCCCCGCTGTCATTTCAGCGGGATCGTGCTGATCGGCCGCCCCAGTTGTGCCACTCGCGGTGCACTGGCCTTTTTACAAAAAGATCAAAAGCAAAAAGATCATGCAGGAGATTTGACGTGCACATTGGTGTTCCTCTCGAAACCCAGACCGGTGAAACGCGGGTGGCTGCCACCCCGGAAACCATCAAGAAGCTGATCGGCCAGGGCCATAAGGTCACTGTACAAAGCGGCGCAGGCATCAAGGCCAGCGTTGTCGACAGTGCCTATGAAACGGCAGGCGCAACCATTGGCAGTGCCGACGATGCATTTGGCGCCGAGCTGATTCTCAAGGTGGTTGCTCCCAGCGACAGCGAATTGGCGCTGATCAAAAGCGGCACCGTGTTGGTGGGCATGCTCAATCCGTTCAGCAACGAAACCATCGCCAAGCTGGCCGAGCGCGGTATCACTGCCTTCGCTCTCGAAGCCGCGCCACGCACCTCTCGGGCCCAGAGCCTCGACGTGCTGTCCTCGCAAGCCAATATTGCCGGCTATAAAGCGGTGTTGTTGGCGGCACATCACTACCCGCGTTTCATGCCGATGCTGATGACCGCTGCCGGCACCGTCAAAGCTGCACGCGTGTTAATCCTCGGTGCAGGTGTCGCAGGCTTGCAGGCCATCGCCACGGCGAAACGCCTGGGTGCGGTGATCGAAGCGTCTGACGTACGTCCGGCAGTAAAAGAGCAAATCGAATCCCTCGGCGCCAAGTTCGTCGACGTGCCTTACGAAACCGATGAAGAGCGCGAATGCGCCGTCGGCGTCGGCGGTTACGCACGACCGATGCCGACCAGCTGGATGCAGCGTCAGGCCCTGGCCGTCCACGAACGCGCCAAGCAAGCCGACATCGTCATCACTACCGCCCTGATCCCGGGCCGCAAAGCGCCGACCCTGCTCAGCGCCGAGACCGTCGCGCAGATGAAACCCGGCTCGGTAGTCATCGACCTCGCGGCAGCCCAGGGTGGCAACTGCCCGCTGACCGTTGCCGACCAGGTGGTTGTGGAAAACGGCGTGATCATCTGCGGCCCGACCAACCTCGCCGGCGCTGTCGCCGCCGATGCATCGGCCTTGTACGCGCGCAACCTGCTGGACTTCCTGAAGCTGGTCTTCACCAAGGAAGGGCAGTTTGAAATCAACCTCGAAGACGACATCGTCGCCGCGTGCCTGATGTGCCGCGACGGCCAAGTCATCCGCAAAAACGCCTAAGCAGGGATTCAGACGATGGAAGAGCTTATCTCCCCCGGTATCTACAACCTGATCATCTTTGTGCTGGCGATTTATGTCGGTTACCACGTGGTCTGGAACGTTACCCCCGCATTGCACACGCCGTTGATGGCGGTGACCAACGCGATTTCGGCGATCGTGATTGTCGGCGCCATGCTCGCGGCCGCGCTCACTGTTACGCCATTGGGCAAGACTATGGGCACCCTGGCCGTGGCCCTGGCGGCGGTCAACGTGTTCGGTGGCTTCCTGGTCACCCGCCGCATGCTTGAGATGTTCAAGAAAAAAGCCCCGAAAGTAAAAGAAGAGGCGCCATCGTCATGAGCATGAATCTGGTTACGACGCTCTACTTGATCGCGTCGATCTGCTTTATCCAGGCCCTCAAAGGCCTGTCGCACCCAACCACGTCGCGACGCGGCAACTTGTTCGGCATGCTCGGCATGGCGCTGGCGGTACTCACTACCGTGGGCCTCATCTATAAGCTCGGCGCTGAGCTTGCGACGGCCGGCATTGGCTACGTGATTGTCGGCCTGCTGGTCGGCGGCACCGCCGGTTCGATCATGGCCAAGCGCGTTGAAATGACCAAGATGCCGGAACTGGTGGCATTCATGCACAGCATGATTGGCCTGGCTGCGGTGTTTATCGCGATTGCCGCCGTGGTTGAGCCGCAATCCCTGGGCATCGTCAAACATTTGGGCGATGCGATTCCTGCGGGCAACCGCCTGGAGTTGTTCCTCGGTGCCGCCATCGGCGCAATCACCTTCTCCGGCTCGGTGATCGCCTTCGGCAAGCTGTCGGGCAAGTACAAGTTCCGCCTGTTCCAGGGCGCACCCGTACAGTTCGGCGGCCAGCACAAGCTGAACCTGGTGCTCGGCCTTGCGACGCTGGGCCTGGGCCTGGCATTCATGTTCACCGGCAACCTCACCGCGTTCGCGCTGATGCTGGCCCTGGCGTTCGTGCTCGGTGTGCTGATCATCATCCCGATCGGCGGCGCCGACATGCCGGTGGTGGTGTCGATGCTTAACAGCTACTCCGGCTGGGCAGCGGCGGGCATCGGTTTCTCACTGAACAACTCGATGCTGATCATCGCCGGCTCCCTCGTGGGCTCCAGCGGCGCGATCCTGTCGTACATCATGTGCAAGGCGATGAACCGTTCCTTCTTTAATGTACTGCTCGGCGGTTTCGGCAATGCGCCGGACGCCGGAGCCGCTGCAGGCGCCAAAGAGGCGCGCCCGGTCAAGTCCGGCTCGGCCGACGACGCAACCTTCCTGCTGACCAACGCCGACACCGTGATCATCGTCCCGGGCTACGGCTTGGCGGTAGCGCGGGCGCAACACGCGCTGAAGGAGCTGACCGAGAAACTGACCCACCACGGCGTCACCGTGAAGTACGCGATCCACCCGGTGGCAGGCCGTATGCCCGGGCACATGAACGTGCTGCTGGCCGAGGCCGAAGTGCCTTACGACCAAGTGTTCGAGATGGAAGACATCAACTCCGAGTTCGGCCAGGCCGACGTGGTGCTGGTGCTTGGCGCAAACGACGTGGTCAACCCGGCCGCGAAGAACGATCCGAACTCACCGATTGCCGGCATGCCAATCCTGGAAGCGTTCAAGGCCAAGACCATCATCGTCAACAAGCGCTCGATGGCCAGCGGTTATGCCGGGCTGGATAACGAACTGTTTTACCTGGATAAGACCATGATGGTTTTCGGTGACGCCAAGAAGGTCATTGAAGACATGGTCAAAGCCGTCGACTAACACTGCGTCAGCGCAATACTCCAAACCCCGGCCTCACGTAGGCTGGGGTTTTTTATTGCTGCGTGAAACCCGACCAAAGGCTCTAAATCGCGGCCTCACATTCGACCATGGTAGCGGGCCGAAATCTTTTGAAATCACTACACTGCCCACCTTGCTTCCGTAGCCTGAGATAACCATTCATGTACCGTGATCGTATCCGCTTGCCTTCGCTGTTGAACAAGGTCATGAGCGCGGCAGACGCCGCCGCACTGATCGAGGACGGCATGACCGTCGGCATGAGCGGCTTCACCCGTGCCGGTGAAGCCAAGGCCGTCCCCCACGCCCTCGCCGAACGCGCCAAGACCTCGCCGCTCAAAATCACCTTGATGACCGGCGCCAGCCTGGGCAATGACCTGGACAAGCAACTGACAGAAGCCGGCGTACTGTCCCGACGCATGCCGTTCCAGGTCGACAGTACCCTGCGCAAAGCGATCAACGCCGGCGAAGTAATGTTTATCGATCAGCACCTGTCGGAAACCGTCGAGCAACTGCGCAACAACCAGCTCAAGCTACCGGACATTGCGGTGATCGAGGCCGTTGCCATCACTGAGCAAGGGCATATCGTGCCCACTACCTCCGTCGGTAACTCGGCCAGCTTTGCGATTTTCGCCAAGCAAGTGATCGTTGAGATCAACCTGGCGCACAACCCGAACCTGGAAGGGTTGCACGACATCTATATCCCGACCTACCGGCCGACCCGCACGCCGATCCCGCTGGTGAAAGTTGACGATCGCATCGGCAGCACCGCGATCCCGATCCCGCCGGAAAAGATCGTCGCCATCGTCATCACCAACCAGGCGGACTCCGCGTCCACCGTGACGCCGCCCGACAGTGACACCCAAGGCATCGCCAATCACCTGATCAACTTTCTCAAGCAGGAAGTGGACGCCGGGCGCATGACCAACAAGCTCGGCCCGCTGCAGGCGGGTATCGGCAATATTGCCAACGCGGTGATGTGCGGTTTGATCGACTCGCCGTTCGAAGACCTGACCATGTACTCGGAAGTCTTGCAGGACTCGACCTTCGACCTGATCGACGCCGGCAAACTGAGTTTCGCCTCAGGCAGTTCGATCACCTTGTCGGAGCGGCGCAACGCTGATGTGTTCGGCAACCTGGAGCACTACAAGAACAAACTGGTGCTGCGTCCGCAGGAGATCTCCAACCACCCTGAAGTGGTGCGACGCCTGGGCATTATCGGCATCAATACCGCGCTTGAATTCGACATCTACGGCAACGTCAATTCCACCCATGTCTGCGGTACGCGGATGATGAACGGGATTGGCGGCTCCGGCGATTTCGCGCGTAATGCGCACCTGGCGATCTTCGTGACTAAATCGATCGCCAAGGGCGGCGCGATTTCCAGTGTGGTCCCGATGGTCAGCCATGTGGACCATACCGAGCACGACGTCGACATCCTCGTCACCGAAGTAGGCCTGGCGGATCTGCGCGGCCTGGCGCCGCGCGAGCGCGCTCGGGTGATCATCGACAACTGCGTGCACCCGGCCTACCGCGATGCGCTGAACAATTACTTCAATACCGCCTGCGCTCTCGGCGGGCACACCCCGCATATCCTGCGTGAAGCACTGAGTTGGCACATTAACCTGGAAGAAACCGGGCATATGCTCAAGGCTTGATTGATACAGATCCGGGCTGATGCAAACACAGTTTCATCAGCTTGGCTGGCTCAGCCTCACTTCTTGAAAAAACTGTACTGCTGTACTGGTGTTTTCCTACCGATAATTCCTACTCCCTCACTCGAAATTGCCTATTTCGCACTATTTCGGTGCGGACAGGTACAGTTGCCCCATTTCCGTACAGTACAGCACCTATAAACAGTTAACTGGCCCCTCACAATACAAGTGAACTGTATCTAGAGAGTCTTGCGCCGGAGGAGGATCATTGGCATCAGTTAAACCACTACCTAATCCCGCCACAAGCGGAAGGATGTCATCATGGAACGTACACTCAGTTCCGAACTGTTCTTCGAAGAAAAAGCTGTAAACTCCCAGGCTTCCCTGCCTTTGCGCGTTCTCGCCAACCTGATGTTGTGGCAGCGCCGCATCTCCAGCCGCCATCAACTGGCTCGTCTGGATTCGCGTCTGCTTGCTGACGCCGGCATCAGCGAAGCTCAACGCTACGAAGAGCTGAGCAAGCCGTTCTGGCGCTAATGGGCGCCCGCTGGCCCTGACCCAACGGGTCCACTGCCAGCACTGATTATTCAAAACAAAGCCCGCCCCGGGAGACCGGAGGCGGGCTTTGTTGTTCTCGGGTCTTGCACTACGAAACAGGTACAGTTTATAAAATTTACAATATAATAAGTACAGTTATGCACGCTGCATAAAATCTACCCGAACTGATAAGCCGCAGCCTAATATCCAGTCAGCATCTGGATACCGCCCTGCACCACATTCATTGTTCACTTACAGGAGTCACCCCATGTCCCGCCTTCGTCTGCTCAGCGCTGCTGCCTTGTTGGCCCTGGCTGCCAACGCCACTGCATCCAGCTTCATCGTGACCACCGACTCCATCGTCGGCGCGCTGAAAGCCACTTCCGACGCTACCTCCGATGCGACTTCATCCCTGCGTGACAACAAGATCGTGCGCGCCGCACGTGACGATGCCGCCAGCTTTGTCGCCAGCGAAGGCGCGATTCGTGGCGTGAAACTGGAAAGTGCGCTGGCTCAGATCCGCCAGCAAGCACCGCAATTGAACACCGCAACGGATGCACAACTGGCCCAGGCCATCCTGGCCATCTGAAACGGCCACACAAGGGGAGCGCCCGCTCCCTGACACCTTCACTGGCTCTCGCCCAAGCATTGCGCTAGCCTTGGCGCTCGTTTTCAGTAGTCGAGTCCCATGGCTTTTTCATTCCGCCTGTTCCTGGTCCCCGTATTGTTTTTTGCCTGCTGGTCGCCTTTGGTTTCAGCCTTTGACTTGATCACCCAGGGCACCGTCGCGAGCGCATACGCCACCAGCAAGGTGACCTCGGCCCCCTTCGACCGCAAAGTCATCATGGCCGCCCAGGATGACGCTGCCGCGTTTATCGCCACTGACGGCCAGTGGCGGGGCGCACGGCTGGAATCGGCGCTTGATTACCTGCGTCGCACCCAACCAAAACTTCATGCCGGCGACCTTGAACTGGCGCAGGCAATTCTCGTCCAATAATCATCCTCATATTTCTATCTTTGTAACTGGAGTAATTCCATGCGTAGCCCGCTGATCGCCGCCACCCTTGGCCTGCTGTTGTTGGCCGACGTTGCCCAGGCGCATACCCTGGTGGCCACCAGTAACATCATCGTTCGTGCCTCCGGCCGCACCATTGATTTCACCTCGGACACCACCACCTCCATCCGCGATTCCAAGGTCGTGCGTGAAGCCCACGATGATGCGGCGAGCTTCGTCGCCAGCAACGGCGAAATCCGCGGTGCACAGTTGGAAGCCGCCTTCGACACCTTGCGCACCCGCCTGCCGGAAGCTCGCGATGCCAGTGACCAGACCCTCGCCGAAGCTATTCTCGCTCTGTGAGGCGCCTTGTCGCCTGGCTCTTGGCCGGGACGGTGCTGCTCTGTGCCGGCGCAGCCCAGGCCAGCCTGCAACTGCGGCTCAAGACAGATGGCTTGAGCCCGGCCCAACAGCAGGCCAGCCAGGCATTGCTCGATGAAGCGATGCGCTCGTTGCCACCGCGCTTCGTCGAGCAGTTGGACCGGCGCATCGACGTCGGCTGGACGGACAAGATGCCCGACAACGCCTACGGCCAGGCTTCGCTGGTGTCGGAACTGGACCTCAACCGCAACCTGCTCGACAGCCTGACCGACGGCAGCGCCGCCACCCAGAAAACCCATCGTCCCCACGGCACCGTGCGCCGTGAAATGCTCGCCACGGTCCTGCATGAACTGACCCATATCTATGACCGTGCGCGCCTATGGTCTCCAGACGAGCGCACATTGATCCAGCGTTGCAGCCGCCAGAACAGCATCACCGGCCTGATTGGCCTGCCCGATCAGTGCCGCGGACAGAACGACCGGCGTTTCTCCCTCAGCGATGATCCGCGCCTGTTGGACCTTGCCGGCTGGCCGCAATATGTCGGTCGTCGCGGCGAACGCGAGCAGCACAATCGCCAAGTTGCACGCAGCCCGGATATTTACGAAACCACCAGCCCACTGGAGTTCGTCGCGGTCAACATGGAGTACTTTCTCCTCGACCCGAGCTACGCCTGCCGGCGTCCCGCACTGTTCCGCTATTACCAGCAGCACTTCGGCTGGGCTCCGCCGGTACAGGACGCCTGCGCCAAGACCTACCCGTTTCTCAATGCCGGCAACGATTTCGCCAAGACGCCGCTGGGTCATGTGGACCCGGAACGGGTCTACGAAATCGACTACCTGCTGGCCGAAGCCAACCAGAACCTGGTGAGCCGCTGGGGCCACAGCATGTTGCGCCTGGTGATCTGCGCACCGGGCCGCCCTCGTGGGCCGGATTGTCGGCTGGATCTGGACCAGCACCTGGTGCTGTCCTATCGCGCATTTGTCGGCGACGTTCAGCTGTCGAGCTGGGACGGCTTGGTGGGCAAATACCCGTCACGCCTGTTTGTGTTGCCGCTGGCCCAGGTCATCGACGAATACACCAAGACCGAGCTGCGCGGCCTGGCCTCCGTGCCGCTGAAACTGTCGCGCCAGGAAATCAACGACACCGTCGAACACGCTGCAGAAATGCACTGGAGCTACGACGGCAACTACTATTTCCTGTCCAATAACTGCGCGGTCGAAAGCCTGAAACTGTTGCGCAGCGGCAGCGCAAACCCGCAACTCACTGGCCTGGATAACATCACCCCCAACGGCCTGCTCGAAGTGCTGCAAGCCCGCGGCCTGGCCGATACCAGCGTACTGAATGACAAACGCGAAGCGCTGCGCCTGGGCTATCACTTTGACTCGTTCCGCGAGCGCTATCAGGCGATGTTCGACGTGCTGCGCAAGCATCTGCCGATCAAGCAGACCCAGGTGGAAGATTGGTTAGCGCTGAGCGCAGCGCAGCGTCGCCAATGGTTCGATCAGGCCGACCTGCGTACCAGCGCCGCGTTGCTGCTGCTGGAGCAAGCCAGCTTTCGCAAACAGTTGATGCTCGCTCAGGACGAAGTCAAGCAACGCTACCTCGGTGCCCGCGAGCTGAAAAACGGCGGTATGGAGAAGGCCAACGCCACCCTGCAGCAGATCCTCGCCAACAGCGGCTTCCTCAGCCGCCCGGCGGAACTGCTGGACAGCGGCGGCTACGGCCTGCCGCAACCGTCGGAAGCCAAACGCCTGGAGTCGGAAAGTGCCGAGCGCCAGAAGCAATTGCAATCACTGACCGGTGAGTTGGATAAAGAGGTGAGGGCGCTGCTGGAACCTGCGCGCGCGGCCGAGATTGCCGCGTGCGAGGCCAGCCTCAAGCAGTTGGGAGAACACCTGCGGTCACTGCACAAGGCAGCCGGCGGCCTCGAACTACCCTGAAATATCCGAGATAACACATGCCAATGTGGGAGGGGGCTTACCCCCTCCCACATTTTGACCTGTGCAAGCTTGAAGACCGCATGTCTATTCCATATCACCTGTTTTGCCAACGAAAGCTGGCTGAAAGCTTACCCGTCTAGGATCACCCCCACTGCCGGCAACAGACCGGCTGTTAACAACAACAATGGTGATTCCCGATGTCCGTCCGTACCCGCCTGTTCGCCCCAACTCCCCCCGTACGCCTCGTGCCTTTCGTTCTGCGCTGAGCCCCCCGGTTCGCCATTCCCTAGCCGCGCTACGCCTGGAGTATTCCTATGCTGACTTTCCTTGGCTTTGCCATGGTCATCACGTTCATGTTCCTGATCATGACCAAGCGCCTGTCTGCGCTGATCGCCCTGATCATCGTGCCGATCCTGTTCGCGCTGTTCGGCGGTTTCGCGCCGAAGATCGGCCCGATGATGCTCGAAGGCATCACCAAGCTCGCGCCGACCGGCGTGATGCTGATGTTCGCCATCCTTTACTTTGCCTTGATGATCGACTCCGGCCTGTTCGACCCGGCCGTGCGCAAGATCCTCAAGATGGTCAAGGGCGATCCGCTGAAGGTCTCGGTCGGCACCGCAGTGCTGGCCCTGGTGGTGTCCCTCGACGGTGACGGCGCTACCACCTACATGATCTGCGTGGCCGCCATGCTGCCGCTGTACCAGCGCATCGGCATGAGCCCGCGGATCATGGCCGGCCTGATCATCCTCGCCGGTGGCGTGATGAACATGACCCCCTGGGGCGGCCCGACCGCCCGCGCCGCCAGTGCGCTGCACGTGGACCCTTCGGATATTTTCGTGCCGATGATCCCGGCCATGGCCGCAGGTGTCGTGGCAATCCTGGTGATCGCCTATATGTACGGCAAGCGCGAACGTGCGCGTCTGGGTGAGTTGCACCTGCAGGGTGATGAGATCGACCACAGCGAAATCAGCGTGTCGCAATACCCGGACGCCCGCCGTCCGAAGCTGATCTGGTTCAACGGCGCGCTGACCTTGGCCCTGATGTGCACCCTGATCGCCGGCCTGTTGCCGCTGCCGGTGTTGTTCATGGTGGCGTTCAGTATCGCGATGATCGTCAACTACCCGTGCCTGCAGCAGCAAAAAGATCGAGTCGCCGCCCACGCCGGCAGCGTGCTGGCGGTGGTGGGGTTGATCTTCGCCGCGGGTATCTTCACCGGCATCCTGTCGGGCACCGGCATGGTCGATGCTATGTCCAAGAGCCTGCTGGCGGTCATCCCGGAAGCCATGGGCCCGTACCTGGCGGTAATTACGGCGCTGGTGAGCATGCCGTTCACCTTCTTCATGTCTAACGATGCGTTCTACTACGGCGTACTGCCAGTATTGGCCGAAGCCGCCAGCCACTACGGGATCACTGCAGTGGAAATGGCTCGCGCCTCGATCGTTGGACAGCCTGTGCACTTGCTCAGCCCACTGGTACCGTCGACCTACCTGCTGGTGGCCCTGGCCGGTATCGAATTTGGTGATCACCAGCGCTTCACCCTGAAGTGGGCAGTGCTCGTGTGCCTGTGCATAATGTTTGCCGCATTGCTGATGGGGATTTTTCCGCTGTTCAGCACTCTATAATCGTACAACCCAACCGCACCGGCCTATCCGCCGGTGCGGTTTAACACTTGCTCAAAGGAATACACATGGAATGGCTGACCAATCCGGAAATCTGGATTGCCTTCTTCACCCTGACGGCCCTCGAGATCGTCCTGGGCATCGATAACATCATCATGATCTCGATCCTGGTCAGCCGCATGCCCAAGCATATGCAGGCACGCACCCGGATCTTCGGCCTGGCACTGGCCATGGTCACGCGCATCATGCTGCTGCTGTCGATCACCTGGGTCATGCAACTGACCGCCGATCTGTTCGTGGTGTTTGGCCAGGGCATTTCCGGGCGCGACCTGATCCTGTTCTTCGGTGGCCTGTTCCTGCTGTGGAAAAGCTCTCAAGAGATGTACCACGCCCTGGAAGGTGAAGACGAAACCCACGACGAGCCAAAAGGCGCCAGTGGCAAGTTCATCTACACCATCATCCAGATCGCGATCATCGACATCGTGTTCTCCCTGGACTCTGTCATTACGGCGGTGGGCATGGTGTCCCACGTTCCGGTCATGGTTGCCGCGATCGTCGTGGCCGTACTGGTGATGATGCTGGCGGCCGGCACCATCAGCGAATTCATCGACAAGCACCCGTCGTTGAAAATGCTGGCGCTGTCGTTCCTGCTGGTAGTGGGCACCGTGCTGATCGCTGAGTCCTTCGATGTGCACGTGCCAAAAGGCTACGTCTACTTCGCCATGGCGTTCTCGTTGGCGGTGGAAGCGGTGAACATCAAGATGCGTACCGCCATCGCGAAAAAGAAGAAGCAGCAGGACCCAGTGAAACTGCGCAAGGACATTCCGGGTCAATAGCGATGACCCGCTGTTGAAAAGGGGCTTTCGAGCCCCTTTTTTTCTGCGCATTCGGGACGCGGAGCATCCCTGGCGGCATTCCCACGCAGAGCGTCGGGAACGACCTTCATGACAGTTTTGTTTCAATCCCCACTTTAGCTATGCGATGCTGGCGCAGAGCCCATTCGCCAACTACAGCTTAAGTACAAGACGTAGAGCGGCACGCGGCAATTTTCATTTGCTCCTGCTGGAGCACACCCACACGGGGGGCCGAGCATGCTGACCTTGCTCAATCTGCTTTCCGCCGTGACCCTGCTTATCTGGGGCACGCACATCGTCCGGACCGGCATCCTGCGGGTCTACGGCTCCAACTTGCGCCAAGTCATCGGGCAGAACATGTCCAAGCGCTGGCTGGCGTTTGTCGCCGGCATCCTGGTGACGGCCATGGTGCAGAGCAGCAACGCCACGGCGATGCTGGTGACATCGTTTGTCGGCCAGGGCCTGATGGGCCTGGTGCCCGCCTTGGCAACCATGCTCGGCGCAGATGTCGGTACCGCGTTGATGGCACGGGTACTCACCTTTGACTTGTCCTGGCTGTCGCCGCTGCTTATTTTTCTCGGCGTGATCTTCTTTCTGTCGCGCAAACAGACGCGGGCAGGGCAGTTGGGACGCGTGGGGATCGGCCTCGGACTGATCATCCTCGCGCTGCAATTGATCGTCGAAGCCGCCGGGCCGATTACCCATGCCCAGGGCGTCAAGGTGATCTTCGCTTCGCTGACCGGTGACATTCTGCTCGACGCCCTGGTTGGCGCCTTGTTCGCGATGATTTCCTACTCCAGCCTGGCCGCCGTGCTGCTCACCGCCACCCTGGCCGGTGCCGGCGTGATCGGTTTGCACGTAGCCATCGGCCTGGTGATCGGTGCCAACATCGGCAGTGGGGTGCTGGCCTTTCTCAGCACCAGCATGCAGAACTCAGCCGGGCGTCAGGTGGCCTTGGGCAGCCTGTTATACAAACTGATCGGGCTGCTGTTGATCATTCCGGTGCTCGACCCTCTCGTCCGTTGGATGGACGACCTGGATTACAGCGCCCAAGGCATGGTCATCACTTTCCATTTGCTCTACAACGTCAGCCGCTGCCTGATCCTGCTGCCGACTATCGGCCCTATGGCACGCCTGTGTGCGTGGTTGCTGCCCGAGCGCGAAGAGGCCAACGGCAAGGCCAAGCCACGCCACCTGGACCCCACAGCCCTCGCCACACCAAGCCTGGCGCTGGCCAACGCGGCCCGCGAAACCCTACGCCTGGGCGACCTCATCGACAATATGCTCACCGCCATGCAGGAAGTGCTGCGCGGCAAGCAAACCGCCATCACCCAGGAAATGCGCAGCCTCAGCGACGACGTCGAAGCGCTCTACAGTGCGATCAAGCTCTACCTGGCGCAAATGCCCCGGGAAGACCTCAGCGAACATGACAGCAGGCGCTGGGCCGAAATCATCGAACTGTCGATCAACCTCAAGCTCGCCGGCGACCTGATCGAACGCATGCTGCGCAAAGTCCAGCAGCAAAAAACGTCCCAGCGTCGCCAGTTCTCTGAAGTCGGCCTGGAAGAACTTACCGGGCTGCACAGCCAACTGATCGCCAATCTGCGCCTGGGCCTGTCGGTGTTTCTCAGCGCCGACCGGGAAAGCGCACGCCAGTTGCTTCGTGAGAAGCGCCGCTTCCGCGCCCAGGAACGGCGCCTGGCCCACGCCCATGTCAGCCGCCTGCAGCGCAAGATCGTACAGAGCCTGGAGACCAGCTCCCTGCATCTGGAGCTGATTGCCGACATGAAACGCCTCAACTCGTTGTTTTGCAGCAGTGCGTATGTAGTGTTGGAAACCTCCGACACTGGCGCGCTCTCGGCTGAAGATATTGCCGACATCACGCATTCGCCCTGAACGTACGATGGCCCGTGAAGTCAGTTAAGGCTGACCTCACTCGCCAGGAAGCCAGTTATGCGTCGCCTGTTATTCGCCTGCCTGCTCATGGGCGCTACCCACGCCTTTGCCTTTGATCGCCTGCAGGTCGAGGGCTACACACTGCCCAATGGCCTGCAAGTGCTGCTCAAACCGGGCAATGAACGCGGGCATGTGGCGATCCGTCTGGTGGTCGGTGTGGGCCTGGATGACTTCAGGTGCGCAGACAAGGAACTGCCGCACCTGTTCGAACACTTGCTGTTCAGCGGCATCGATGGCGGCGGCGAAGGTGACCTGGAAGACCGCATGCAAGCCCTGGGCGGCGAGTGGAACGCCTACACCAGCAACGCCGACACCACCTTCGTGATCGAAGCGCCAGCGCAAAACCAGCGCAAGGTGCTCGACCTGCTGCTGGCGATTCTCACGCGCACCGAATTGACCGATGCGAATATCGACGCCGCCAAAAAAGTGGTCGAGCGCGAAGACGGCGGCCATTACTCACATTTGCAACGCCTGCTCGACCGCCAGGACCTGGGGCACACCGCCAGCAATCAATTGGCCGTCGAGCTGGGCCTCAAGTGCGCCGAACGCGCCGAGGTCCATCAACTGACCCGCGACCAACTGCAAAAGCTGCGCAAAGATTGGTACGCCCCCAACAACATGACCCTGATCATCGTCGGCGAACTCGACAAGCTGCTGCCGGCCTACCTGGAACGTACCTACGGCCAGCTCGACCCGGTCGAGCCCAGCGAGCATGCACCGCTGCCGCAGATCCAGCAGGCTGCCGCCGGCCATCGCGAATTGATCCACGGCTGGGTGGGCAACAGCGCCAAACTGCACTGGTTGCTGCCCGAACCGGTGCTGGACGACCAACATGACGAAACCTACGACCTGCTCAAGGACTATTTCGACTGGGCACTGTACCGCCAACTGCGCCTCAGGCACGGTTTGTCCTACGGCCCCTGGAGCGAGCGCGAAGTATTCGGCGGTGTGGGGTTTCTCAGCCTGAACGCCGACGTTGAACGGGAAAATCTCGACAACGCCGAACAGGTACTGCAAGACCTCAAGGCCCAATTGCTCAAGGACGGCCTCGACCCGCAGGTGTTTGCCCGGCTGCAGCAAGCCTCCATTGCGCGCCAGGCCTGGGCCGTGCAGGGTAACAGCGCCCTGGCCGACTATTACTGGAGCGCCATGGGCGACTACGACAACGGCCATTTCAGCGATCCGGTCAAACGCATCAAGGCGGTCAAACTGGAACAAGCCAATGAGGCGATGCGCCAAGTCCTCAAGCAACCAGGCTACTGGCGCATCGAGAAACCGCTGTTGAGCTACGATGCCCTGAGCTGGATCGGCGCCGGCCTGCTCGGGCTGGCCGCCCTTGTGTTGATCGGCGTGCGGTTTTATCGCAAACGGATCACGTAATGAGGCACCGAACACCCGGCTAAGGCGCTATTCTGTCTTGGATTTTTTCCTACAAAACTGCGAACCGCCGAATGCCCAACCTGACCCACTTAATCCAGCGCATCCTCGAACTGATGAAGCGCTACCCAGGGGTGATTGCACTCGGCGGTTTCATTTCGGGTGTGAGCAGCTTCATCCTGGTGGATCGCCAGCAGGGCATGGCCAGTTGGATCGCGGTGATCATGCTGGTCAGTTGGTTGTGGCTGATGCTGGAAAACAGCTTCACCCAGCTGTTTACCAAGCTGTTCAAGCGCGAAATCCCCGAGCCCCTGCTGCGCTACGCCACCCAGATGATCCACCAGGAAAGTCTGTTCTTTGTACTGCCGTTCTTCTTCGTCACCACCGCCTGGAACAGCGGCCAGTCGATTTTTACCGGCCTGCTCGGCGCGGCGGCGCTGGTATCGATCATCGACCCGCTGTACTACAAGTGGCTGGCCCCCAAGCGCTCGCTGTTCCTGGCGCTGCACACCCTGACCCTGTTCGCCGCATTGCTCACCGCGCTGCCGATCATCCTGCACCTGACCACCGCCGAGAGTTACAAGCTGGCGCTTGGCGTCGCCATGGCCCTGTCAATCCCGAGCCTGGCGGTGAGCCTGCCGCTGCGCAGCCTCAAAGGCTGGGGGATGCTGCTGGGGGTGACGGCCGCCATAGGTTGCGCGGGCTGGTTCCTGCGCAGCTGGGTACCGCCGGCCACCCTGTGGATGACCGAAGTTGCCATCAGCACCCAGTTGCAGGACCGCACGCCAGGCGATGACCTCAAGGAAGTCAGCGCCTCGCAACTGCGCAGCGGCGGGCTGTACGCCTACACCGCGATCAACGCACCGCGCGGGCTGGACGAGCGGATCTACCATGTATGGAAATTCAACGGCAAAGAGGTCGACCGCATCGCCCTGGATATCCACGGCGGGCGCAAGGAGGGCTACCGCGCCTGGACTCACAAACAGAACTTCCCGAACGACGCAGTAGGCCGCTGGCAGGTTCAGGTGCTGACCGAAGATGGGCAAGTGATCGGCGTACTGCGTTTTAAAGTCTCGGACGCAGCACAAACGGACAACCCACAGTAGGCGGGATCGTGCTATTACGTAGCAATTGTGGATAGCCCATACAAGCTCGGAGCTTATGACCAGTAGGACCACCGCCGGCGCAGCCCAACTCGATACGTCCTCCGTCCCTGCGCTGTTGCGGATTACCGGGGACTGGACGCTTGCCCACTACGCAAATCTGAAGAAGCTGGCGGACAAGCTCGACGGCCAATACGATGCCGGCGCACGCATTGACCTCAATGGCCTCGGCGCCTTGGATACCGCTGGCGCCTCATTGCTGGTAGAGCTGCTGGGGCCGACCCGTATCGAACAGTCTGCCGAGCAGACCGACTGCACCCTGTCCGCCGCCGATCGTGCACTGCTCAAGACGGTCTACCGTTCCCTGAATGATTTCTGCGTACCGGAAAAAGCCCCGGAAGAAACCGCCGGCATGCAACTGCTGGCGCGCATCGGCCGAGCGGTTGACACCGTCTGGCAGGACAGCAAACAACTGCTCGGCTTTATTGGCCTGATCCTCGAAACATTCGCCCGTGGCATTTTCCGGCCCAAGCGTTGGCGCATCACGCCGATGGTCGCGCACCTGGAACAAGTCGGCCTCGACGCCGCGCCTATCGTGGCCTTGTTGACCTTTCTGGTGGGCGCCGTGGTGGCCTTCCTCGGCGCGACGGTACTCAAGAGCTTCGGCGCGACGATTTTTACCGTAGACCTGGTGGCGTTCTCGTTCCTGCGCGAATTCGGTGTGTTGCTCACCGCGATCCTCATCGCCGGCCGCACCGCCAGTGCCTTCACCGCGCAAATCGGCTCAATGAAGGCCAACGAGGAAATCGACGCCATCCGTACCCTGGGCCTGGACCCGATGGAACTGCTGGTGCTGCCCCGCGTGCTTGCGTTGCTGGTGGCGCTGCCGATGCTGACGTTCCTGGCGATGCTCTCGGGGATTGTCGGCGGCGGCGTGGTGTGCGCGGTGGCCTTGGATATTTCGCCGGCGATGTTCCTGTCGCTGCTGCAGTCGGACATTGGCGTGCAGCACTTTCTGGTGGGCATGGTGAAAGCGCCGATCTTTGCCTTCCTGATCGCCGCCATCGGCTGCCTGGAAGGTTTCAAGGTCAGCGGCAGCGCCGAATCGGTCGGTGCGCACACCACCTCCAGCGTGGTGCAATCGATCTTCGTGGTGATTGTGCTGGACGCGGTCGCAGCGCTGTTCTTCATGGAGATGAGCTGGTGAGTCGCTTACACCGTGCGCCCACCGAGGCGGTGATCGAAGTACGCGGTCTGTGCAACCGCTTCGGCAGCCAGAGCGTGCACGAAAATCTCGACCTGTCGTTATACAAGGGCGAGATCCTTGCGGTGGTCGGCGGCTCTGGCAGCGGCAAATCGGTGTTGCTGCGCAGCATCGTCGGCCTGCGTAGGCCCAGCGAAGGCGAAGTGCGGGTGTTCGGCAAGAACCTGCCGAGCCTGCCAGAACATGAACGTTCCCTGGTGGAGCGACGCTTTGGCGTGTTGTTTCAGAAGGGCGCACTGTTTTCCTCGCTGACCGTGACCGAAAACGTCGCGCTGCCGCTGATCGAACATGCCGGCCTCAGCCGCCGCGACGCCGAACACCTGGCGGCGGTCAAGCTGGCCCTGGCCGGGTTGCCACTGTCGGCCGCCGACAAGTACCCGGCGTCGCTGTCCGGCGGCATGATCAAGCGCGCGGCCCTGGCCCGGGCGTTGGCGCTGGACCCGGACATCCTGTTCCTCGATGAGCCCACCGCCGGCCTCGACCCGATTGGCGCGGCGCAATTCGACCAACTGATCCTGACCTTGCGTGACGCGCTAGGCCTGAGCGTGTTCCTGGTCACCCATGACCTCGACACGCTGTACACCATCACCGACCGCGTGGCGGTACTGGCACAGAAAAAAGTGTTGGTGGCCGGTGCCATCGATGTCGTCTCGGAAACCGACGACGCGTGGATTCACGAATATTTCCACGGCCCCCGTGGCCGCGCGGCATTGGATGCCGCTCAATCGCTCAACGAGGTATGACATGGAAACCCGAGCCCATCATGTGATGATCGGTCTGTTCAGCGTGATTGTGGTAGTCGGCGCGATGCTGTTTGGCCTGTGGCTGGCCAAATCCAGCGTCGACAGCGCCTTCCAGGATTACGAAGTGATCTTCAACGAAGCGGTCAGCGGCCTGTCCCAGGGCAGTTCGGTGCAATACAGCGGGATCAAGGTGGGCGACGTGATCAGCCTGAGCCTGGACCCCAAGGACCCGCGCCGCGTCCTCGCACGCATCCGCCTGGCAGGGCAAACGCCGGTCAAGGAAGACACCCAGGCCAAGCTGGCGCTGACGGGCATCACCGGCACCTCAATCATCCAGCTCAGCGGCGGCACTCCGCAAAGCCCCGCACTTAAGGGCAAGGACGGCAACCTGCCGCAGATCATCGCCTCGCCGTCGCCTATCGCACGGCTACTGAACGACAGCAACGACCTGATGACCGGCATCAACCTGCTGCTGCATAACGCCAACGCGATGTTCTCCTCGGAGAACGTCGACCGCATCAGTAAAACCCTGGATAACCTGCAACAAACCACCGGCGCCATCGCCGACCAACGCGGTGATATCAAGGTGGTGATGCAGCAACTGATGCAAGCGAGCAAACAGGCCAGCGCCGCGCTGGAGCAGACCACGTTGCTGATGCGTAATGCCAATGGCTTGCTCAATGATCAAGGCAAACAGGCTTTCGGCAGTGCCGAGCAGGCCATGAAATCCCTGGAACACAGCACTGCGACCCTCAACACCTTGTTGACCGATAACAAGGACTCGGTGAACAGCGGCCTGCAAGGCCTCAATGAACTGGCGCCGGCGGTGCGTGAACTGCGCGAAACCCTCGGTTCGCTGCGCGCTATCTCCCGCCGCCTGGAAGCCAACCCCAGCGGTTACCTGCTGGGCAGCGACAAGAACAAGGAGTTCACGCCATGAAGCGTGCGTATCAACTGATCGCCCCTGTGGCACTGGCGCTGATCAGCGCCTGTTCGATTCTGCCCAAAGCCGACCCTTCGGACGTGTATCGCCTGGCTGCCACCCAGACCGCCACACAAGGTGCGCCGGTCAGTTGGTCGCTGCGCGTGACCAAGCCGCAGACCAGCGAGTTTCTCGATAGCCCACGCATCGCCGTGGTGCCCAATGGCGATTTGATCAGCAGCTATGCCAACTCGCGCTGGAGCGATCCGGCGCCGGTGTTGTTGCGTAACCGCCTGCTCGATGGTTTCCAGCGCGATGGCCGGGTGACGTTGCTCAGTACCGACGAGACCAACCTGCAGGCCGACTATGAATTGGGCGGGCAGTTGCAGGCGTTTCAGAGTGAGTATCGAGGGAGCGCGGTGGAGGTGGTGATTCGCCTCGACGCACGCCTGGTGCGAGGGAGCGATCAACGGATTATGGCCAGCCGGCGATTTGAAGTGCGCCAGCCGGTGGCAGATACCAAGGTGCCAGCGGTGGTGGCTGCTTTTGGGCAGGCCGGGGATCAATTGAATAAGCAGGTGGTGGATTGGGTAGTGGTGCAGGGCAACGGTGCGGTGAAACGCTGAGGGCCTCTTCGGGGGCAAGCCCCCCGATAGCAATCCAAGCCTTAGGCAAAAAACCAGTAGCACACCGCAATCGCGGCCACGACGCCAGCAAACTCCGCCAGCAACGCACAGCCCACCGCATGCCGCGCCCGCTGGATGCCCACCGAACCGAAGTACACGGCCAACACATAAAAGGTGGTTTCGGTACTGCCCTGGATCGTCGCCGCCACCAGCGCCGGGAAGCTGTCCACGCCTTGGGTCTGCATGGTCTCGATCAACATCGCCCGAGCGGCACTGCCGGAGAACGGCTTGACCATCGCGGTCGGCAATGCATCGACAAAGCGCGTGTCCATCCCCGTCCAGGCCACCACATGGCGAATGCCTTCCAGACCGAAGTCCAACGCGCCGGACGCACGCAACACGCCCACCGCACAGAGCATCGCCACCAAGTACGGCAACAGGTTCTTGGCAACGTCGAAACCTTCTTTGGCACCTTCGACAAACGCCTCGTACACCTTCACCTTGCGCAGCGCGCCGATCACCAGGAACAGCATGATCAAGCCAAACAGCGTGAGGTTACCGAGGATCGACGACAAGCCGGCCAACGCCGTGGCGGACAAGGTCGCCAGCAACGCCATGAAGCCACCCAATATCAACGCGCCGGGAATCAGGTAGGCCAGCACGACCGGGTCCCACAGGCGCAGGCGCTGCATCACCGCCACAGAAAGCAGGCCCACCAGGGTCGAGGCGCTGGTGGCCAGCAGGATCGGCAGGAACACCAGCGTCGGGTCGGCGGCCCCTTGCTGGGCGCGGTACATGAAGATGGTCACCGGCAACAGCGTCAATGAAGATGCATTGAGCACCAGGAACAGGATCTGCGCGTTACTGGCCGTGTTGGGGATGGGGTTGAGTTCCTGCAACGCCTTCATCGCCTTCAGGCCGATGGGCGTGGCCGCATTGTCCAGGCCCAGGCCGTTGGCGGCGAAGTTAAGGGTGATCAAGCCGATGGCGGGGTGGCCGGCGGGCACTTCCGGCATTAACCGGCGGAACAGCGGGCCGAGAGCCTTGGCCAGCCAATCGACAATTCCGGCTTTTTCGGCGATGCGCAAAAAGCCCAGCCACAACGTAAGCGTGCCGAACAGCAGCACCATCACTTCCACCGACAACTTGGCCATGGCAAAAATGCTTTCCACCATGGCCGCAAAAATCCCGGCGTTACCGCCCACCAGCCATTGCACCAGTGCTGACACCATTGCCACGACGAAGAAGCCAAGCCATAGGCCATTGAGCATCAGTTAAATCCCCCGAAAGATGGGGCGAATGATAGCGGGGCTGGCAGAAACGACAAACCCCGGAATTCTCCGGGGTTTGTTTCAGTGCCCGCGTGCTATCAGCTGCGAGTGGCTTGGGCCGTCGGCAAGGCTTCCTTGCTGCGCCAGTGCGGCAGCGAGTTCCAGTAGCGCTCGCCCTTGGCATCGTCATACATGCCTTCCCAACGGGAGATCACCAGCACGGCCAGCGCGTTGCCGATCACGTTGAGGGCGGTACGCGCCATGTCCATGATGCGGTCGACACCGGCGATGAATGCCAGGCCTTCCAACGGGATGCCCACGCTGCCCAGGGTAGCCAGCAGCACCACGAAGGAAACGCCCGGCACACCGGCAATACCTTTGGAGGTGACCATCAGCGTCAATACCAGCATCAGTTGCTGGCCGATCGACAGATCGATGCCATACAGCTGGGCAATAAAGATCGCCGCAATGCTCTGGTACAGGGTCGAACCGTCGAGGTTGAACGAGTAACCGGTCGGTACCACGAAGCTGCAAATGGCCTTGGGCGCACCGTAGCTTTCCATCTTCTCGATCACGCGCGGCAGCACGGTTTCGGAGCTGGCGGTGGAGTAGGCCAGGACCAGCTCGTCCTTGAAGATGCGGATCAGCTTGAGGATCGAGAAGCCAAACAGCCGTGCGATCAGGCCCAGTACGACAAAAGCGAAGAACAGGATGGCGACGTAAACCAGGATCACCAGCTTGGCCAGCGGCAACAGCGAGGCAAAGCCGAAGTTGGCCACGGTCACCGCGATCAGCGCGAATACGCCGATCGGCGCGTATTTCATGATCATGTGGGTGACTTTGAACATGCTCTCGGACACGCCCTGGAACATAGTCACCAGCGGCTCGCGCAGATCAGGCTTGAGGCTCGACAAGCCCAGGCCGAACAGCACCGAGAAGAAGATGATCGGCAGCATTTCGCCACGGGCCACGGCGGCGAAGATGTTCGACGGAATCAGGTTGAGGATGGTCTGGATGAACGCGTGTTCATGCTGAACCTCGGCAGCGGTGGCCTGGTACTTGGAAATGTCCACGGTGCCCAGGGTGCTCATGTCGATACCCGCGCCCGGGTGAAAGACGTTGGCCAACACCAGGCCGACCACAATGGCGATGGTCGTGACGATTTCGAAGTAAAGGATGGTTTTGACGCCGATGCGGCCGAGTTTTTTCGCGTCACCCACACCGGCAATACCGACGATCAGCGAGGAAATCACAATCGGGATCACGATCATCTTGATCAGGCGGATAAAGATATCGCCCGCCGGTTGCAGCACATTGCTGATCCACCAGGCCTTTTCAGCACTGAAATGGTTAAGCACTGCACCAATTGCAATCCCCAGCACCAAACCGATGAGGATCTGCCAGGCGAGGCTTAGCTTTGCCTTCTTCATGTCATTACCCTTACTTCAAGTGAACTTAAGGCAAATGCGCCAGCTGCAACGCTCGAGAGCGAAAAAGTGTGTGCATCGGCCTCCATGGAAGGTCACCGCAGCGTGGCCGAAATGGCTTACTGGCAGGCGAAAAAAGGCGCAACTATTCCGATGCCAGGGAGCGCCGTCTAATGCCGTAAACGCCTACCCCATGCCGAATCGGCATGAGTTTTTTTCATCATAACTGTCCGATCGGTCAGTTCAAATGCGACATTTTGCCCGGTGAATACGCCGTGAACCGGCCAATTCAGGCTCGCCCAGAGGTTCTGCACCTCTTTGGGGCATTGACGCAAACGCTAGGGAATTCGGCGGGCCCACAGCAGAAATGGCCGATAGAGGCGTAAAAACTTTCTCGATAGATGGTCACCCCGACATACCAAGTAATGGTTGGGTGCGAGCAAAAAAGGAATTATGCGACTAAGGGCGGAATAAGAGGGCGGGATTGAGAGTGACAAGCCCGCCGCAAGTTCAGCAAGCCGTGGGCCTGTGAACTTGCGTCGCAGCTTTTCGCCTGACCCGGCCCTTGCGCAGGCACTCCCTGTGCCCGTAGGTCACGCCGATCCCAGTTGATCAGAGCAACCCGGCCCCCTGGTCATGCACCGCCCATGGCGAGCGGCGCAGACAGAAAGAAGCAAGCGTGCTTCTTTCTATGGATGATGGCCCCGTAGACGACAGACGCGTCAGACGGCACCTAGTACCAATTCGGATCTTTCTTCAGTTGCTCCATCAGCAACTTCTGCATGCCTTCATCCGGCTTACCGATAAACCGGTAATCGGCATGGCGCGTTGGCGATTTATCCTTCGGCAGTCCGGCCGGGACCTCTACCAACATCGCGTAGGCGTCTTCCTTGTCGAAGCTGAAGGCAACGATCAGGCGTTTGTTCAGGCACGTGTCTGCGGTTTCGCACAACGGCCCCACCAAATACTTGTCGCCATCTTCTTCCACGGCCGTCATTTGCTCGGCCGTACCCGACAGGTTCATCACCCACTCCGGCAGACGCTCTTCTTTCTTCACCACGTCTTGCCAGGTTTCGCGGTATTGCGGGTCCGCGCTGAGCAGTTCATTGGCTCGCGATTGGCCGTCATTGGCGGCCATCGCCAAGCCGCTGCCGCCTAATAGCAAGACGGCAGCAATGGCTTTGAGAGACAAAGTGGTCATATTCAGCCTCGGCCGCGACGACCAAAGAAGAACGAAGCAATGAACATCACCAGGAAGACGACAAACAGGATCTTGGCGATACCCGTAGCGGTGCCCGCGATACCACCGAAGCCCAGTACTGCAGCCACAATGGCGATGATCAGAAATGTGATTGCCCAACTCAACATGGTGATTCTCCTTATGCTTCTATAAAAGGTAACAGCGGTAGTGCAGTGCGGGCGCTCAACTCAAGCGGCCGCTTTCTTGCCTAGAACACCCAACGCTCTTGGGTGGGCAGCTGATCCAGGGTGGAATCCTGGTCAACGACTCTCAATTGCGGGGCGGTCACATCAGCAGAAACGCTACCGACGGCACGGCTGCCAATGGAACTGAAATGGGTTTGGGTCATCACCGGACGTTCGAACTGCGGGGCTTGCTGCTGACTCTGCTGCCAATGCTGAAACTGCTGGCCTGCAATCAGCGTCACCATAAGGGCAAGGCTGGCGAACAGACCTTGTTGCAAGCGCAGTGGCGATACACGCAATTGGCTGAGGCTTTGGCGAGTCATGCTGTTGTTCTCCCGCATTCTGATTATTCGTTCGTGATGCTCTTGGGAGAGGTATTGCAGAGCGCATGCCAGCTTTTTTTCAAAATAAAACACATGAAAATCAATAGGTTATCAAATTTCATTTAAGCCACACCCCAGCATCCTGCACGATGCCCCCCTGTGGGCCGTGCGAAATGCACGATGGCCAGCGGTCGGCTCAGGGGATCGAAAGCAAGGAAGACGTTGCCGAAGTGGCAAGACGGCATGAAAAAGCCATCATCCAGGCTTTGTAGGAAGAGATGCAGATAGCTGCACGATGTTGTTATTTATCAATCAGAATAAACCATGCAACTTGCCCGATTATTCCGGGACTAACCAAGATCACTCACCGTTAAGGAGCGCAGCACAGATGGAATCAGGCAAGGATCTTCAAGGCCGCATTCTTTTAGTGGATGACGAATCCGCGATCTTGCGCACCTTCCGTTACTGCCTGGAAGACGAAGGCTACACCGTCGCCACTGCCAACAGCGCCGCGCAGGCCGATACCTTGATGCAGCGCCAGGTGTTCGACCTGTGCTTCCTGGACCTGCGCCTGGGCGAGGACAATGGCTTGGATGTGTTGGCGCAAATGCGCATACAAGCGCCGTGGATGCGCGTGGTGATCGTCACCGCCCACTCCGCCGTCGACACCGCGGTGGACGCGATCCAGGCCGGGGCCGCCGACTACCTGGTCAAGCCCTGCAGCCCTGATCAATTGCGCCTGGCCACCGCCAAGCAATTGGAAGTACGCCAACTCTCCGCACGCCTGGAAGCACTGGAAGGCGCCGTGCGCCAGCCCAAGGACGGCCTCGACTCCCACAGCCCGGCGATGATGGTGGTGCTGGAAACCGCCCGCCAAGTGGCCGGCACCGACGCCAACATCCTGATCCTGGGCGAGTCCGGTACCGGTAAAGGTGAACTCGCCCGGGCCATTCATGGCTGGAGCAAGCGCTCCAAGAAATCCTGCGTGACTATCAACTGCCCGTCGCTGACCGCTGAGCTGATGGAAAGCGAGCTGTTCGGCCACAGCCGTGGCGCCTTTACCGGTGCCAGTGAAAGCACGTTGGGCCGCGTCAATCAGGCGGATGGCGGTACGCTGTTTCTCGACGAGATCGGCGATTTTCCCCTCACTCTGCAACCCAAGTTGCTGCGTTTCATCCAGGACAAGGAATACGAGCGCGTGGGCGATCCCGTCACCCGTCGCGCCGATGTGCGCATTCTCGCGGCCACCAACCTGAACCTCGAAGACATGGTGCGCGATGGCCGCTTCCGTGAGGATTTGCTCTACCGTCTCAACGTCATCACCTTGCACCTGCCGCCGTTGCGCGAACGCAGTGAAGACATCCTGACCCTGGCCGACCGTTTCCTGGCGCGCTTCGTCAAGGAATACGCCCGCCCGGCTCGCGGCTTCAGCGACCAAGCCCGCGAAGCGCTGCTCAACTACCGCTGGCCAGGCAATATCCGCGAGTTACGCAACGTGGTTGAGCGCGCCAGCATTATTTGCCCGCAGGAAAAGGTCGAAATCAGCCACCTCGGCATGGCCGAACAGCCGACCAACAATGCCCCGCGCATCGGCGCCGCGCTGAGCCTGGACGAGCTGGAAAAAGCCCATATCGGTGCCGTCCTGGCCACCAGCGACACACTGGACCAAGCGGCTCGTACCCTCGGCATTGACGCGTCGACCCTGTACCGCAAACGCAAACAGTACAACCTGTGAGCTGCACCTTATGAAGTTAGCGATGACACTGCGCACTCGGTTGTTCCTGAGCATCTCTGCGCTGATCACCGTCGCTCTGCTGGGATTGATCCTGGGCCTGGTCAGCGTCATGCAGATGGCCAAGACCCAGGAATCGCTGATTCGCAGCAATTTCGTCACCCTCGAACTGGGCCTGAAGCTGCGCCAAAGCCTGGGTGACCAATTGATTCTGATGCTTGAAGAGCGCCCCAACGCTCACGCATTCGAGGAATCCAAACAGCAGTATTTCGACTTGCTCAATCAGGGCATAGCCCATGAGCAGCAGGACGGCAGATCCAGTGGCTTCGCACGGGCTCGAATCGACTACCTGAACTTTCTCAAAGCCTATGACGAATCACAGCCCGCTTCACTGGTCAGCAGCAATAACGACAGACTCACCGAATCATTCAACGTACTGCGCAACGGCTTGATCGACGAACACAAGCGCGCACTGGAAACCATCAACCTCAGTGAGCGCAAGTCCCACGACCGAGCCTTATTGATCGCCGGGCTGATGGGGTTGGTGGGCCTGGCGGTGCTCATCATTGGCTTCGTCACCGCCCATGGCATCGCCCGGCGCTTCGGCGGCCCCATCGAAGCCTTGGCCAAGGCGGCGGACAGGATCGGGCAGGGCGATTTCGAGGTGACGCTGCCGATCTCGTCGGCGGCGGAAATGAACCAGTTGACCCGTCGTTTCGGCATCATGGCCGAAGCCTTGCGCCAGCATCAGGCAACCAATATCGACGAGCTGCTGGCCGGTCAGCAGCGCCTGCAGGCGGTACTCGACAGCATCGACGACGGGTTGTTGATGATTGATCGCCAGGGCCGCCTGGAGCACCTCAACCCGGTTGCACAACGCCAGTTGGGCTGGGACGAGGAACGTCTCGGCCAGGGCCTGGGCGAAGCCCTCGTACGCCCGGAACTGGATGAGCAACTGCAGCTGGTGCTGCGCGGCGGCAACCTGGAGCGCGCACCGGACGATCTGGAAGTGGAGGTCGAGGGCGAACTGCGGTTGCTGACATACAGCCTGACACCGGTGAGCCATACCCAAGGGCATATTCTGGGCGCGGTGATGGTGCTGCATGACGTGACCGAACAGCGAGCGTTCGAGCGGGTACGCAGCGAGTTTGTACTGCGCGCCTCCCATGAGCTGCGCACACCGGTAACCGGCATGCATATGGCCTTCGGACTGTTCCGTGAACGGGCGAAGTTTCCTGCCGAGTCTCGCGAGGCGGACCTGCTGGACACGGTCAACGAAGAAATGCAGCGCCTGATGCAGTTGATCAACGACTTGCTCAACTTCTCGCGCTACCAGAGCGGCCTACAGAAACTGACCCTGGGCCCGTGCGATGTCCCCGACCTGCTCGAACATGCACAGGCACGCTTTGTGGAGCCGGCCAAAGCGCAGAACATCGAACTGTTGGTGGAAGCCCAGGACGATCTGCCCCGACTGTACGCCGACCAGGCGCAGTTGGAGCGAGTGCTCGACAATTTGCTGGGCAATGCCTTGCGCCACACCGCAGACGGTGGGCAGATCCGGCTGCAGGCGCGCCGTCATGGCGAGCGTGTGATTATCAGCGTCGAGGACAACGGCGAAGGTATCGCCTATGGTCAGCAAGGTCGCATCTTTGAACCATTCGTCCAGGTCGGTCGCAAAAAAGGCGGCGCCGGCCTGGGGCTGGCCCTGTGCAAGGAGATCGTACAGTTGCACGGCGGCCGCATGGGTGTGTATTCGCGGCCGGGGCAAGGCACCCAGTTCTACATGGCATTGCCGTTGTAGGAACTCGGCTTTTGGGGGGCCTCTGTCCCCTGGCGCAAGCAGGTTTGCTCGCCACAGTTCAGTGCACGCAGGATCGCAGCCGTTTCAGCATCCGGCGCACCATCGAACAACGTTGGCCGGAAGCGCATCTGGAACGCGGCGATCACATGGCGCGTGGCAACATCCAGCTCGCCGGTCTGGGGTGTCGGGTAGCCCAGGTGGGCCAACTCTTCCTGAAACCAACTGGCACTAGGCGGCTCGGCGGCATATTGCGCCTGGAGACGTGTGACCGTCTGGGCATTCGGCCACACGCCGAGTCCTTCATCCGCCAGGCGCTTCCAGGGGAACAACGGACCCGGGTCCAGCTTGCGCAGCGGGGCGATATCGCTATGGCCGATGATGTTCCGGGGGTCGATGCCATTGCGCTTGCTGATGTCCTTGAGCAACACCACCAATGCTTTCACCTGCGCCTCGGAGTAGGGGTACCAGACCCGGCCGGTCGGCGTATCGCGGTAGCCAGGATTTACGATCTCTATACCGATAGAGCTGGAGTTGAGCCAGGTACGCCCCATCCACTCGCTCTCTCCGGCATGCCAGGCTCGCTGGCTTTCATCCACCAGCTTATAGATGGTCGCGCCAGCATCATCGCCGATCAGGTAATGGGCACTGACTTGGCCGTGCGTCAGCAGGGCCAGGGAGCGTTCAAGGTTGGTGGAGGTGTAGTGGACGACCACGAATTGCACGCGATTGTCGTGGTTCACCGAGGGATGGCTGGTGTCCAGGCGCGGGCCACTGGCGCAGCCGGCGAGCAGGAAACATACACATGCAAAATACAAGGATTTCATGGCGGGAGACGTTACGCTGAAGACGATAATGCAACAGTGTAACGTACCGTTTGTGGCCCGGCGGTCAAATTACAAAATGGAACATCTTTTACGCCGCCTGAACCTGGTTACGCCCGGCCGCCTTGGCTCGATACAACGCCTCGTCCGCTCGCTTGAGCGCCAGCTCACTGCGCTCACCCGACTGAAGCTGTGCCACGCCCATCGATACCGTGATCGTCACCGGCTCACCTTTGAAGTGGAACGGGCAAGCCTCTATCGCGTTGCGCAATACCTCACCCACCGCCAGCGCATCCGCCAAGGGTGAGTCAGGCATCAACAACACAAACTCTTCACCGCCAAAGCGCGCGATAAAGTCAGTCGGGCGCAGGCGCTTGCTCAGTACGTTGGCGATGATCTTCAGCACCTTGTCTCCGGCCAGATGACCGTAACCGTCGTTGATACGCTTGAAATGATCCAGGTCGAGCATCGCCAGCGACAGGCTGTTACCGCGCTGATGCCAGGCATTGACCTCTTGGTCGAGGCGCTCGCTCCAGGCGGCACGGTTGGGCAAACCGGTAAGCGGGTCGATCAAGGCTTTTTGGCGCTGTACTTCCAGGTGCTCGCGATAACCCTGAGCTTCCTGTTCCATATTGGCTACCCGTTCGGCCAGGCCTTTGAGACGAGCCGCCACCTCCTGCTCGCGCTGGTCACGTTGCTGCTGGTGCTCATCCATGGTGCCGAGCAAGCCCTCAAGGTGGCTTTCCAGTACCTGCTTGAGACCGTCCAGATCGGCCGCTTCCTGCACGCTGTTTTGCAGGCCATCGACTTGTTCACGAATCTGCGTGTCCAGTTCCCGCGCAGCGGAACGGCTGTCGGCATGCCCCTCACTGGCCACCTGCAAGTGGCCCTGGAATGCTTCAAGACGCTCGTTGAGCTGTTTGAGGTACGCCTCGAATTCGTGCTGGCCGCTGTCGGTGACCGCCAGCATCAACACCGCCAAGTCGTCGAGAATCGGTAGCAGCTCGTACCAGTTCAAGCCATGGGCCAGGCGCTCGCGCATGGCTTCGGCCTGGGGTCGATGACGCTCGGGCAGGGCCAGCTCTTCCAACAGCCCCATCAAAGTGTCTTCGATATGTTTGGCTACTGAGCTGTAGGACGGCTCCGGAGAATCCGGCAGGGAATAGGTACCGTCCGATTGCAACTCATCGGGGTCGCGCTCCTCGGTTTCCAGCACAGGGGGCAGCGAAAGGCTGCCGATTACCGTTTCATCCGGCGTTTCGACCGAAACCTCGGCTGTTTCGATAAAGGCGGCGAGGGCGCTTTCAGGGGTGGGCTCTTCGATCTGCGGCTCGGGCGCCTTGACCCCGACAACGACTACTGCTTCTTTCGCAGGCTCCACGGCTACGGCCGTCTGCACAGGCGGCTCGTACACAAACGTTTCGCTGGCGACCTCGGCAATCTTGACGGGCGCCGTGGGTTCAGGCTGTGGGGCAACCGATGCTTCGGCCTGGGGTCCGAAGGCCCGCAAGGCTTGGGTAAGCTCTTCGGATTGCTCGGGTTCCGGCGGCACAGCGGCAGGCTTGGGTGCAACGGGTTGCGATGCCGGACCGGACGCCGGATCGCTTGCCGGCTCATGGGTGACGTCTTTTGTACCAAACAAGCGTTGTAACAAGCCCGGCCCGGTGCGTGCGGTTTCAGCGTCGGGCTCCAGGTTATTCAGCGCTTGCCCTTGCAGGCCGCTCAACTCGCTGAGTAACAGGGGGATTTCGCGCGCCTGACTGACGCGACCGTCCAACTGCTTGGCAAAGGTCTTCAGCGGGCGCGCCACCTCACGGGGCAGCGGCAGTTTTTGCAGTTGCGTGACCAGTGAGGTCAGGGCGGTGCTGATCTGGTCGATCCTGGTTTCGCGGCGCTGCTCCGAATCCAGCACGGCTTTTTCCAGGCGCGGCAGCAGGGCAGCCAGCGCAGCGTCCATGTCGTCGGTGCGGACGATGTCGCGCATTTCCTTCATGCACTGGTCAACCGCGCGGTCTGTGCCTTCAGCAGCCAGCGTGCTGCGCACCAACCCGCGACGCAGCAGGTCGAGGCGAGCGGCCCAGCGGCGTTCGAGCTTTTCTTGTTGCTCGATACTTAACAGGTATTTTTCTTTCCAGCGCTGGGCGTCGTCGCTCATGCAAGGGGTCCGCTGGTGCCTGGGTTCAACGCGGGCAATGCATCAACCGTAAGCGAACCCGGCAGACGAATCTCCACCGCGACCGGCAGGTGATCGGAGATGGGATGCGCAAGTACCTGCACACTTTCGAGAGTAAGGGTGGGGCTGAGCAGGATATGGTCCAGACAGCGTTGCGGGCGCCAGCTGGGAAACGTGGCTTCGACTTGCGGTGCCAGTAACCCAAGGTCACGCAACGGTGAGTTCTGCAGCAGATCGGTGGCGTGGGTGTTCATGTCCCCCATCAGCACCTGATGCTTGTAGTTGCCAATCAGCTCACGCACGTACGCCAGTTGCAGGTTGCGTGTACGTCCCCCGAGTGCCAGGTGCATCATCACCACCACCAAGGCTTCCGGGCCCTCGCCAAAACGCACGAGAATTGCCCCGCGCCCCTTGGGGCCCGGCAACGGATGATCTTCGATGGCCGTCGGCTTCAGGCGACTGAGCACACCATTGCTGTGCTGCGCCAGGCGACCGAGGTTGCGATTGAGCTGTTGGTACCAGTAGGGAAAGGCACCCAACTGGGCCAGGTGTTCAACCTGGTTGATATAGCCGGAACGCATGCTGCCGCCATCGGCCTCCTGCAGGGCGACCAGGTCGAAGTCATTCAACAGGTCGCCAATCTTCTGCAGGTTGCTGGTACGCCCCTTGTGGGGCAGCACGTGCTGCCAGCCACGGGTGAGGTAGTGCCGATACTTCTCGGTACTGTTGCCCACCTGGATATTGAAGCTGAGCAGGCGCAGGCGACTGTCCGCCGGCAGGCCCGTGGATTCCAAGTGATGCTCATTGACCCGCGGTTCATGCAGGCCAACCCCACGTTCGGTGCCCCAGCGGCGCATAACGAGCCCCTTACTTGGCTGCGCGTTCTTTGGCGATCAGTTGGTCAGCCACATTGAGGGTCTGCTCAGGACCACCGGTGGTGCCCAGGTCGAAACGGTACTTGCCGTTGACGATCATGGTCGGTACGCCTTGCACGCCGTACTTCTGCGCCAGCTCCTTGGCCTGCTTGATCTGGCCCTGGATAGCGAAGGAGTTGAAGGTGGCCATGAACTTGTCCTTGTCGACACCTTGAGTGGCAACAAAGTCAGCCATTTCGTCCGGTTTGGTCAGGCGTTTGCCTTGTTTCTGGATTGCGTCAAATACGGCGTTGTGGACCTTGTGCTCCACCCCCATGGCTTCCAGGGTCAGGAACAGTTGGCCGTGGGCATCCCATGGGCCGCCGAACATCGCGGGGATGCGCTTGAAGTTCACGTCTTTCGGCAGTTTTTCAACCCATGGGTTGATGGTCGGTTCAAACGCGTAGCAATGCGGGCAGCCGTACCAGAACAGCTCCACCACTTCGATCTTTCCCGGCACCGAGACTGGCACTGGGTTGGCCAATTCAACGTAGGTTTTACCGGCTTCAAGCGGCACGTCGGCAGCTTGTGCGGTCATGCCGAAAAGGCTGGCAGTGACGAGAGCGGCGCTGAGGATCAGATTACGCATGCTTTACTCCTGGACAAATAAGGTCGCCTCACGCGACCTTTAGGTGTGACAGGTCTACGCGGACATGAGTTCGTTAGTGTAACGGCACCGGCCACAAAAAAGGGCGGCCAAGGCCACCCTTTTTATGCTTGCATCGCGGGATTAATCGAGCGTTAACGTAGCACGCGCTTAGTGCAGACCCTGGATGTAACTGGAGACCGCTGCGATGTCTTCGTCGCTCAGCTTGCGCGCGATGGTGCGCATGGTCATCGCATCCCCATCGTTGGCGCGGCCGGCTTCTTCCTTGCGGAACTCGGTCAGCTGTTTGGCGATGTATGCAGCGTGCTGGCCACCCAGGTGCGGGAAGCCTGCTGCCGCATTGCCCGCGCCATTGGGCGAGTGGCAACCGGTACAGGCGGGAAGGCCCTTGTCCAGATCACCGCCACGGAACAGCTTCTCTCCACGAGCAACAAGCTTGGGATCGGCAGCTCCCACGCTGCCTTTCTGGCTGGCAAAATACGCCGCGATATCCGCCAGGTCCTGATCGCTGAGGTTGGTCAGCAGGCCGGTCATTTCCAGCACCGTGCGCTTGCCGCTCTTGATATCCTGCATCTGCTTGGTCAGGTAACGCTCACCCTGGCCGGCCAGCTTGGGAAAGTTCGGCGCCGGGCTGTTGCCATCCGGTCCGTGGCAAGCACCACACACGGCGGCTTTCGCCTGGCCCGCTGTAGCGTCGCCTGCAGCATGGGCAACACCGGTGATGCCCAAGGTCAACAGCAGACTCACGATCAGTTTGTTCATCAGCTAATCCAACTACGGCTAAGGGTTTAAGAGTTATCTACCGGGTTTACTCACCATCAACCCAATGATGGCCTGGTAATCCTCAGTACTGCAGTCCATGCACAAACCACGCGGCGGCATTGCCTTGAAACCCTGCGGCGCGCGCAGCATCAGCGCGACCTAAGCAAACTCGGTTGTACAGCACTCCTGGATCCTGTGTAGCCTGAGCGCTAAAAAGCGGGATCAGGACACCAAAAGCGCACAACCATCAGGTCATACATCGACCTTTTCAGGGTTTGAGAGCGTTTTGCGTTCTAATGCGCAATAAAGGTCTATCGCTCTCGTGAACCTCATCCTTCGCTGGGACAAAGCACACACAAAATCTGCGGCATTATATACTGGCGCTACTGAAACGGAAACGACACCGCTTGCCGCACCCTTTCTCGGCACCGCCCACATCGGAAATCTCATGCAACTCAAGAATCCCATCCTCGGCCTGTGCCAACAGTCCACCTTCATGCTCAGCGCCGCCAAAGTGGACCAATGCCCCGATGACGAAGGCTTTGAAGTCGCCTTTGCCGGCCGTTCCAACGCCGGCAAGTCCAGCGCGCTGAACACCCTGACCCATGCGAGCCTGGCGCGCACCTCGAAAACCCCGGGCCGCACGCAACTGCTCAATTTCTTCAAGCTAGACGATGATCGGCGTCTGGTCGACCTGCCAGGCTACGGATATGCAAAAGTACCTATCCCGCTGAAGCTGCACTGGCAGCGTCACCTGGAGGCTTACCTGGGTGGCCGGGAGAGTTTGAAGGGTTTGATTCTGATGATGGACATCCGTCATCCAATGACCGACTTCGACCTGTTGATGCTCGATTGGGCGGTCGCCAGCGGCATGCCGATGCATATCCTGCTGACCAAGGCCGACAAGCTGACCTACGGCGCGGCCAAGAACACCCTGCTCAAAGTGCAGTCCGAAATCCGCAAAGGCTGGGGTGACGCGATCACTATCCAGTTGTTCTCGGCGCCCAAGCGCATGGGCCTGGAAGACGCTTACACCGTGCTGGCCGGCTGGATGGAATTGGCGGACAAGGGCGCGGAAATCGCGGAATAACTTTTCTGCAGGCAAAAAAAACCCCGGACTTCGTATGGGGAGGGGAAGTTCGGGGTTCAAGTTCCGGACCGCTAGGGCGGGGTCCAGATATCTGCCAACACTTAACACAACATAGGAGCATTGAAGGGCTTCACCACCCATTCAGTAACTCTGAGTGGCGGTTCACGGGTTAAGTTCCGGCAGCGTCGAAAAACTATTGGAAATAACTGACGGAAGTTTCCGACATAAAGCGCTCTGCCACCACGCCCGGTGGTGGCCCCACCCCCGAAATCAGTGCGCTTCGTCCCAGTTATCGCCCACGCCCACTTCCACCAGCAGCGGCACGTCCAACTGCGCTGCAGCGCTCATGTGTTCACGGACTTTCTCGCTGACTTCGGCAACCAGGTCTTCACGCACTTCGAGCACCAATTCGTCGTGCACCTGCAGGATCACCTTGGCGTCCAGGCCCGAGTCAGTCAGCCAGTTATCCACCCGTACCATGGCTTTCTTGATGATGTCGGCCGCCGTGCCCTGCATCGGCGCGTTGATCGCGGTACGTTCCGCCGCCGCGCGCTCTTGAGGCTTGTTGGAGTGGATGTCCGGCAAGTACAGCCGACGGCCGAAGAACGTCTCCACATAACCCTGATCGGAAGCCTGCGCGCGGGTACGCTCCATGTATTCACGAACCCCGGGGTAGCGGGCGAAGTACACATCGATATACGCCTTGGCGGTCTTGGTATCGACCCCAATGTCCTTGCCCAGCTTTTGCGCGCCCATGCCGTAGATCAGGCCGAAGTTGATCGCCTTGGCGCTGCGACGCTGATCGGACGTGACCTCGCCCAACTCAACCTTGAATACCTCGGCAGCCGTAGCCGTGTGCACATCCAGGTTATGGCGGAAGGCGTTCATCAACCCTTCGTCCTTGGACAGGTGCGCCATGATGCGCAACTCGATCTGCGAATAGTCCGCCGCCAGCAGCTTGTAGCCTTTGGGCGCAACAAACGCCTGGCGAATGCGCCGCCCTTCAGCTGTGCGCACCGGGATATTCTGCAGGTTCGGATCGCTCGAAGACAGACGACCGGTGGCCGCCACCGCCTGGTGGTAAGACGTGTGGATACGCCCGGTACGGGGGTTGATCTGTTCCGGCAGGCGGTCGGTGTAGGTGCTTTTGAGCTTGCTCATGCTGCGGTACTGCATCAGCACCTTGGGCAGCGGATAGTCATCTTCGGCCAGCTTGGCCAGCACGTCTTCAGCGGTGGACGCCTGCCCTTTACCGGTCTTCTTCAGCACCGGCATCCCCAGCTTCTCGTAGAGAATCGCCCCCAATTGCTTGGGGGATCCCAGGTTGAATGCTTCACCGGCGATTTCGAAGGCTTGACGCTCCAATTCCACCATTTTGTTGCCCAGCTCGATGCTCTGGACACCCAGCAACTGCGCATCCACCAACGCCCCCTGACGCTCGATGCGCGCCAGCACCGGCACCAATGGCATCTCAATATCCGTCAGCACACTGGCCAGGCTCGGAATAGCAGCCAGTTGCGCATGCAGCTCCTGGTGCAAACGCAAGGTCACATCGGCATCTTCGGCCGCATACGGGCCGGCCTGTTCAAGCGCGATCTGGTCAAACGTAAGCTGCTTGGCGCCCTTACCGGCAATGTCCTGGAAACTGACCGTGTCGTAGTCCAGGTACTTCTTGGCCAGGCTGTCCATGTCGTGACGGGTTGCGGTGGCATTGAGCACATAGGATTCGAGCATGGTATCGAACGCGATGCCTTGCACAGTGATGCCCTGCGCGGGGTCGCCATCGATGGCGCAGTTGGCCAGGATGTTCATGTCGAACTTGGCGTGCTGGCCGATCTTGAGTTTGGTCGGGTCTTCAAGCAATGGCTTCAACGCCCGCAGCACCGTGTCACGATCCAACTGGTCCGGCACGCCGATGTAGGCATGGGTCAGCGGGATGTAGGCCGCCTCATGGGGCTGGACGGCAAAGGAAACCCCGACCAATTGCGCCTGATGGGCGTCGATGCCGGTGGTTTCGGTGTCGAAGGCAAACAGCTTCGCGTCGTTGAGTTTCTTCAGCCAAAGGTCGAAGGTGGCCTGGTCGAGGATGGTGGTATAGATCGCCTCCACCGGTACGGATATCACCGCCTCGACCGACACGTCGACGACAGGCGCGACCTCGTTTGCCGTCTTGAGCTCAACCCGCTTGGTATCGCGCTGGATCTCGTCGTACCAGCTCTTGAACTCGAGCAGGGTGTACAACTCAAGCAGCTTTTCACGATCAGGCTCGATCAGGTGCAGGTCATCCAGGCCCACGTCCAGCGGCACGTCGATCTTGATCGTCGCCAACTGGTACGACAGGAAGGCCATCTGCTTGTGCTCCTCCAGCTTGGCCGGCAGCGTCTTGGCGCCGCGGATCGGCAGGGTCGGCACGATATCGAGCTGCTCATAAAGCTCTTTGAGTCCGCCATTCACCCCCACCAGCAAGCCGGAAGCCGTCTTCGGCCCAATGCCCGGAACACCTGGAATGTTGTCGGACGAATCGCCCATCAGCGCCAGATAGTCGATGATCTGCTCCGGAGCGACGCCAAATTTCTCCTTTACGCCGTCCACGTCCATGGCGCTACCGGTCATGGTGTTGACCAAGGTAATGTGCCCGTCGACCAGTTGCGCCATGTCCTTGTCGCCGGTGGAAATCACCACCGGACGGTCGGCGGCCGCGCTGCTGCGGGCCAGGGTGCCGATCACGTCATCGGCCTCGACGCCTTCGACGCACAGCAACGGAAAGCCCAGGGCGATTACGCTCTGGTGCAGGGGTTCGATCTGCAGGCGCATGTCATCAGGCATGCTCGGGCGGTTGGCCTTGTATTCGGCGTACATGTCGTCGCGAAAGGTCCCACCCTTGGCGTCGAACACCACCGCGAAAGGACTGTCCGGGTACTGCTTGCGCAGGCTCTTGAGCATGTTCAACACGCCCTTGACCGCACCGGTCGGCAGGCCTTTGGAAGTGGTCAACGGTGGCAACGCGTGGAAGGCGCGGTACAGGTAAGAAGAACCGTCCACCAGGACGAGGGGCGCTTGGCTCATGAGCAGGATCAACCTTTTCGGCGGGTCTGGCGCTAGAATAGCCGGACCAATGAAAACAAAGGGACAAGGTTATCATGCGTACATTCAATCGCCTGCTGTTGACTGGCTTGATTGCACTCGCTCCGATGGCTGCCATGGCGGCAGACGATGCCCCTTCGGGCGATCCGGAAGTAACCATTCGCACGGAAGGCGACAAGACCATCCAGGAATACCGCCAAAACGGCTTCCTGTACGCCATCAAGGTCATCCCGAAGGGGGCTCCACCGTACTTCCTGGTGCGCGCGGACGGAACCGACGCGAACTTCATCCGCTCTGACCAGCCGGATATGCTGATCCCGTCATGGAAGATCTTCGAATGGAAATGATTTCTTAACTTCAATTGGCGCCGTGCAGCACGGTGCCCGTACTGGCAGTTTTAACCATGTCTGTGTTCACCCCCCTGGCTCGGCCCGAGCTGGAAACCTTTCTCGCCCCATACGGGCTAGGCCGCCTGCTTGATTTCCAGGGGATTGCCGCTGGTAGCGAAAACACCAATTTCTTTATCAGCCTGGAACAGGGCGAGTACGTCCTGACCCTGGTTGAACGCGGCCCGGTGGCGGAAATGCCATTTTTCATCGAACTGCTCGACGTGCTCCACGCCGCCGACCTGCCGGTGCCCTACGCCCTGCGCACCACCGATGGTGTGGCCTTGCGCGAGCTGGCCGGCAAACCGGCACTGCTGCAACCACGCCTGGCTGGCAAGCACATCAAGGAGGCCAATGCGCAACATTGCACCCAGGTGGGCGACCTGCTGGGCCATCTGCACTTGGCGACGCAAGGCAATAAAGTACTGGAACGCAAGACTGATCGCGGCCTGGACTGGATGCTCAGCGAAGGTGTGCAGCTGATTTCGCACTTGAGCGAGGCACAACAAAGCCTGCTGCACGCTGCATTGACTGAAATTGAAGCTCACAAGGCCGAAATTCTCGCCCTGCCGCGCGCCAATGTGCATGCCGACCTGTTCCGCGACAACGCCATGTTCGAAGGCACGCACCTGACGGGCTTGATCGACTTCTACAACGCCTGCTCCGGGCCGATGCTGTACGACGTGGCCATCGCCCTGAATGACTGGTGCTCGGACGCCGATGGCATGATCGACGGGCAGCGCGCCCGTGCCTTGCTGGGGGCGTATGCCGGGCTGCGGCCATTTACAGCGAAGGAAGCGGAACTGTGGCCGACCATGCTGCGCGTGGCATGCGTGCGATTCTGGCTGTCACGCCTGATCGCCGCTGAATCGTTTGCCGGACAGGATGTGTTGATTCACGACCCGGCGGAGTTCGAGCACCGCCTGGCTCAACGCCAGCAGGTTACGATCCAGCTGCCTTTCGCGCTCTGATCTTCGTTAAACCTTACAACGACTCCAGGCACCCGGCCAAGTCGTTCCCCAGTTTATCCAGCACCTGCTCATAGCCTTGAGCAGTGGCCGGTGTATAACCGCCCAACGCATCCAACTCCGCCAATTTCACCGGCAATCCCGCCACTAGCGTCTCGGCCAGACGCGGGCGCAGCGGCGGCTCACTGAACACGCAAGTCTTGCCCACTTCCTGCAAACGCGCGCGCATCGCAGCTACGTGCTGCGCGCCCGGCTGCACTTCGGCAGCGACACTGAATACGCCGGCATGCTTCAAGCCGTAAGCGTCTTCGAAGTAATCAAAGGCTTCGTGGAACACAAAGTAAGGTTTGCCATCGACGGAGGCCAGACGCTTTTTCAGCCGCGCATCCAACGCATCCAGGCGCCCTGCAAAGGCCTTCGCATTGCTCTGATAACGCTCGGCGTTCGCCGGATCAGCCTGACTGAGGTCCGCCGCCATGCGCGCCGCGATCACCCGCGCATTCACCGTGGACAGCCACAAATGGGCATCAACGCTGCCTGGACGGTGATCATGGTCGTGTTCGTCGGCATCATCGGCGTGGGAATGGCTATCTTCGCCGAAACGACGCAATTTCATGCCCGGCAGGTCCTGCACCGCAACCGTCGGCGCCGTACGACCTGCCAGTACGCGCGGCAGGAAGGTCTCCATATCCGGCCCGATCCAATACAGCAGTTCCACCGACTGCACGCGCCGTACGTCGGATGGACGCAGCGCGAAGTTATGCGGCGACGCACCCGGCGGCAATAACACCTCCGGCACCGCCACACCGTCCTGCACCGCAGCGGCAATCAACTGCAAAGGCTTGATGCTGGTCAACACCTTGACCTCGGCCTGAGCCAGGCCTGCGACGAACAAACTGGTGACAAATACGACAAAAACGGGAAAAAGTCGGGACACGATGACCACTCAATGGCGTAGGAACGGGTAACATAATAACGTCTCTATCAAATATCTGTCGCCGCTCATGCCTATAACACCGCTTGCCAGCCGTCCCCACGACCACTCTCACTGCGTGCACACTGCGCTGTCGGAAGCCGACACCCTGTGCACACAGAAGGGTTTGCGCCTGACCGCCTTGCGCCGCCGCGTGCTGGAACTGGTGTGGCAGAGCCACAAGCCGCTTGGCGCCTACGACATCCTGGGTGTGCTCAGCGAGCAGGACGGCCGCCGCGCCGCGCCGCCCACCGTGTACCGCGCGCTGGACTTCCTGCTGGAAAACGGCTTGGTGCATCGCATCGCCTCACTCAACGCCTTTGTCGGCTGCAACCACCCGGAACATGCGCATCAGGGCCAGTTCCTGATCTGCCGCGAGTGCCACGCCGCCATCGAACTTGAACAAAAAAGCATCAGCGACGCCATTATCAAGAGTTCTGCCGATGTGGGCTTCAAGGTCGAAGGGCAGACCGTCGAAGTGGTCGGCCTGTGCTCCGGATGCCAGGGGGCTTGATGAGCAACGCGTTAATCCGCCTGGAGCAGGTTGGCGTCACGTTCGCAGGGCAAAACGTGCTGGATAACATTGCGCTGAGCGTGGAACCGGGGCAGATCGTCACGCTGATCGGCCCCAATGGAGCCGGCAAAACCACCCTGGTGCGTGCCGTGCTCGGCCTGCTCAAGCCCGACAGCGGCAGCGTGTGGCGCAAACCCAGGTTGCGCGTCGGCTATATGCCGCAGAAACTGCACGTCGACCCGACCCTGCCGCTGTCTGTGCTGCGCTTCCTGCGGCTAGTGCCAGGTGTGGATCGCGCCCTTGCGCAGGCCGCGCTCAAGGAAGTCGGCGCCGAGCAGGTGATCGATAGCCCGGTGCAAAGCATCTCCGGCGGTGAAATGCAGCGCGTGCTGCTGGCCCGTGCCCTGTTGCGCGAGCCAGAACTGCTGGTACTCGATGAACCCGTGCAGGGCGTCGACGTCGCAGGCCAGGCCGAGCTGTACAGCCTCATCACCCGCCTGCGCGACCGCCATGGCTGCGGCGTGCTGATGGTCTCCCATGATTTGCACCTGGTGATGAGCACCACCGACCAGGTGGTATGCCTCAACCGCCACGTGTGCTGTTCCGGCCACCCGGAACAGGTCAGCGGCGACCCGGCGTTCGTCGAGTTGTTCGGCAAGAACGCCCAGAGCCTGGCGATCTACCACCACCGTCACGACCACGCCCATGACCTGCATGGCGCAGTCGTGGACGATAGCGCGACGCCCCACACCCACGCTCATGGAGATGGCTGCAAGCATGGCTGATTTTCTGCTCTACGCCCTGCTGGCCGGCTTGGCTTTGGCGTTGGTGGCGGGCCCATTGGGCTCGTTCGTCGTCTGGCGACGCATGGCCTATTTTGGCGACACCTTGTCCCACGCCGCGCTACTGGGCGTGGCCATGGGCTTTTTGCTGGACGTGAGCCCGACCATCGCCGTGACCGTGGGCTGCCTGCTGCTGGCGGTGCTGCTGGTGACCTTGCAACAGCGTCAGCCGCTGGCCTCGGACACATTGCTCGGCATTCTGGCGCCGAGCACCTTGTCCCTGGGCCTGGTGGTGCTGAGCTTCATGCATGAAGTGCGCATCGACCTGATGGCCTACCTGTTCGGCGACCTGCTGGCGATCAGCCCTACCGATCTGGCATGGATTCTCGGCGGCAGCGCCGCAGTGCTAGTGCTGCTGGTGGTGCTGTGGCGGCCCTTGCTGGCAATCACAGTGCATGAAGAGCTGGCCAAGGTCGAAGGCTTGCCCGTATCGGGCCTGCGCATGGCCCTGATGTTGCTCATCGCCGTGGTGATCGCTGTCGCGATGAAGATTGTCGGCGTATTGTTGATCACATCGCTGTTGATCATTCCCGCCGCCGCCGCCCAGCGCCACGCCCGTTCACCGGAGCAGATGGCGATCGGCGCCAGCCTGCTGGGGATGCTCGCCGTGTGTGGCGGCCTGGCACTGTCGTGGTTCAAGGACACGCCGGCCGGGCCATCGATTGTGGTCGCAGCCGCCGCCCTGTTTCTGCTGAGTTTTGTTCTGCCCCGTCGAGGGGTGTAGACTTGCTCGCTTTTTGCGCAAATAGAGAGTCGCAGGAATGAAGCCGTTCACCTCCCGTTATCTGCTCCTTGCCGCATTTTCCTTGCTGCTGGGCGCCTGTCAAAGCACACCGCCCGCCGCCCCCGAGGCCAAGGACCCACGTGCTGCGGCCATCGCGCAGCTGGAGCAAAACCTGGCCAGCAGCGAGCTGGCTACCGCCGAAGACCAGCTGGCGACATTGCAGGCCCAGTCGCCCAACGACCCGACACTGGAGTCCTACCAGCGCCAATTGGCCGAAGCCTACCTGCAGCGCAGTCAGATCGTGCTGCAAAAGGGCGACGTCAACGCCGCCGCCACCGCCCTGAGCCGCGCCCGCGCCTTGATGCCCAAGGCACCGGCGCTGACCGGCGGCGTCAACAGCGCCATCACCCATGCACGCAAGGTCGAGCTGGATAAAGCCGAGGAAGCCCTCAAAGCCGCCGAAGCCAAGCCGGCCGCCAAAGTTATTGACCCGGCGGCGCCCAGCACTACCGTGGCGTTGAACCTCACCGATATCGAAGAGCTTCGTCATCAACTGGATGCGATCGCCACCGATGTGGTGAATTACCGGTGCGATGTGAGCATCCAGGCGCCACGCACCGAGGATTACCCGTGGCTGGCCACGTTGCTGACCAAACGGGTGAAACGCATTGATTCGGGGTATGACTTGAAGATTCACCGGCAGATTCTGAAGAAGATCCCGGCGCAGATCGTGCTGATCCCGCGCAAGGCGGACTAAAGCATCGGGAGCAAGTCGAATCGTCGCACCGCCCCTCCTACGTTTTGAACGGTGAACACATTCAAAATGTGGGAGGGGCGGTGC